>CAZBYX010000408.1:1362-3444 GCA_964496055.1 uncultured Saprospiraceae bacterium | reverse complement strand
CGCAAATAGTTGTCAGCCTGCGGCAGGAGAAACCCTCCGTTCGTCGAAAAAACGGACGCCGGGCCGGGAGGAGGGAATCGGGTGGAGGGAAGTTCGTTGGCGGTTGGGGTGGGAGATTGTGTTGCCTCCTTCGAATCAGGAAGCACCAGCTGCAAGGCTCCTGCGCCCCCACAGGGATTTGACGGTTGGGCGATTTGACTTCAGGGAGTTCGCCAACCCTTCAGAACAGGCTCTGGATGATGTCCTCCTCACTGACGCCTTCGGCTTCCGCCTTGTAGTTGCGCACGATGCGGTGCCGCAGGACGTAGTTGGCGATGGCTTGCACGTCCTCGACGTCGGGGGAGTATTTGCCCCGGATGGCGGCGTGGCATTTGGCGCCCAGCACCAGGTACTGGGAGGCACGCGGGCCGGCACCCCAGGAGATGTAGTTGCGCACCGTGTCGGGGGCGCGGTCGGAGCCGGGGCGGGTGCGGGTAGCGAGGGAGACGGCGTACTCGAGCACGTTGTCGGCGATGGGGATTTTGCGGATGAGCTTCTGGAACTCGAGGATCTGGGGCCCCGTCAGCACGTGCTTCAGGTCGTAATTCAACACGGTGGTGGTTCCGCGCACCACCTCGATTTCCTCCTCGTAGCTGGGATAGTCCAGGGGGATGTTGAACATGAAGCGGTCGAGCTGAGCTTCGGGCAGGGGATAGGTGCCCTCCTGCTCGATGGGGTTCTGGGTGGCGAGGACGAAGAAGGGGCTGGGCAGGGGGTGCCGCACCCCGGCGACGGTGACGGAACGCTCCTGCATGGCTTCGAGCAGGGCGGCCTGGGTCTTCGGCGGGGTACGGTTGATTTCGTCGGCCAGCACGATGTTGGCGAACAGCGGCCCCCGATTGAATTTGAAGTGGCGGTCTTCGTCCAGGATTTCCGAGCCGGTGATGTCGCTGGGCATCAGGTCGGGGGTGAACTGGATGCGCTTGAACTCCAGGTCCAGCACTTCGGCGATGGTGCTGACCAGCAGGGTCTTGGCCAAACCGGGCACCCCCACCAACAAACTGTGCCCATTGCTGAACAGGGAAATGATGACGCCCTTGACGACCTCGTCTTGCCCGACGATGACCTTGGCGATTTCGTCCTTCAATTCTTGGTAGGATTGCGCCAAGGCATCAACGGCGGCAACGTCAGAGGAATAAGCTACGTTCGACATGTACGCTCGGAATTGTTTTTACGGGAAGGTTTCGTTCTCAGAGAGCCCTTTCGCGGGGCATAGCTGTTACTGCCACATTTCCAATACCTTAGGCGGGACAGCCGGTTAAAAACGCCCCAAATATAGGTATTGTTTCAAATGTTTGAGAAAATCCAATATTTGTGCCGGATTGCGGTCCTTTTCGGGGCCGCCCCCGAATCGAAGATTGTGAAAACGACGCTCCATGAAGAAGCTCCTCCTCCCCGCCATCGGGTGTTTGTTCCTGCTCCAGGCCTGTACTCCGGCCGGGATTCGGAAAGACCGGGCCGCCCTCCAAAGACTGGACTCCCTCGCCAGCCATTTGGCTGCAGCCACCGACGCCCGACAAAACCGCGAGCAAGCGGAAACCTTCATCGCCGAAGCCGAACACTACTACGAACGCCACCCGGGCGACAGCCTGGCGGTGAACCACCTCTTCCGCGCGGGGGAAGTGTACCGGGGGCTGGGGGAGTACGGCAAAGCCATCGAAACCTTCGGCCGCCTATGGCGCGAAAACCCCACCCACCCCAAAGCGCCCGTCGCCCTCTTCCTCCAGGCTTTCACCTTCGACACCCACCTGCAAGACTCCACCCTCGCCCGCCGCTATTACCAGACCTTCCTGGAAAAGTACCCCGAGCATACCCTGAGCGACCAGGCGCGCCAACTGCTGGAAGTGGCCGGCACCGACCCGGCCGAACTGGTGCGCCGCGCCCGCGAATCGGAAAAGTAGGTGCGAACTCGCTCCGCGAGGCACCCCCGGTGGGCGGGAGCCGAAGAAAAGTCAAGAATCCAAAGGGGGTGGGGTTTGCCGTTTTGAGCAAATAAATCTACCTTTGCAGCCGCTTTTTTCAAAGGCAGCCCGAGCAAGAAAA
>CAZBYX010000408.1:0-1262 GCA_964496055.1 uncultured Saprospiraceae bacterium | reverse complement strand
GCAAATAAATCTACCTTTGCAGCCGCTTTTTTCAAAGGCAGCCCGAGCAAGAAAAGCTGAGGGGCGCTTCACACGATAAACCGGTACCGATGAAACGGACATTCCAGCCTTCGAGGAGAAAACGCGCCAACAAGCACGGCTTCCGCAGCCGCATGAGCACCAAGAACGGCCGCAAGGTCCTGGCCCGCCGCCGCGCCAAGGGCCGTTTCAAGCTGAGCGTCTCCGACGAAAAGAAACTGAAATAACCCACCCTCGACCCGCCCCTCCAACTTTTGCGGGGCTCTTTCAAAACGTGGGACAGGAGGTGACTGCATCGGCGGTCACCTCCTGTCGGTTTTCCGCCCCTTCCTTACCTGTGCATCCCGCCCTTGCCGACTGAAACCAATTTCAGTCTTTCCGTCATCCGCAATCCGAAACCGTGAAACGCGAACGACTCGTGCTGAAAATCGGCACCGCCACCCTGACGCGGGGCACGCCGCAAATCTCCCGGGGCAAAATCGAGGACCTGGCCCGGCAATTCGTCGAACTGCGGCGGCACTATGAGGTGCTGCTCGTCAGTTCGGGCGCCATCGCCACGGCCCGGCAATTCGTCGAGCTGACGGGCGGCAGCCCCATCGGGGTGAAGCAAGCCCTGGCGGCCATCGGCCAGCCGCAGCTCATGCGCATCTATCAGGAAGTCTTCGCCGATTTCGGGCTGAAGACCGCCCAATGCCTGCTCACCTACCGCGACTTCGACAATGCGCGCTCGCGCGAAAACACCCGCACCACCCTCGAGGTCTTGCTCGCCAACGGCTACATCCCCGTCATCAACGAAAACGACACGGTGGCCACGGAGGAAATCCAGTTCGGTGACAACGACCAGCTCGCCGCCCGCACGGCCATCCTGGCCGGTGCCCGCCTGCTCCTGCTCGCCTCCGACATCCCCGGCCTCTACGACAAAGACCCCGCCCGACACCCCGACGCCCGCATCATCCCTCGGGCTTCCGACCCCGACGCCCTGCAGCACCTGGTGTTCCCCAGTGCCAACGGCCAGGGCTCGGGCGGCATGCAGTCCAAGCTCGAAGCCGCCGCCCGCTGCCTCCGCCACGGCATCGAAACCTACCTGGTGGACGGCCGGCAGGATAACTTCGCCCTGCGCGCCCTGAACGGCGAGCTCCCCTGCACGCGCTTCGCCCCCGATTGACCCCCACCCGCACCGCCCCACCCCCTGCGGGTGGAGGGAGGAGCGGGGAGGGGGAGACGCGCGCCCATCCCCTCCCTTT
>CAZBYX010000407.1:0-3465 GCA_964496055.1 uncultured Saprospiraceae bacterium | reverse complement strand
CAGGTCATCCAAACCACCGATGCAGTGCCCCCGCAGTTGACGGGCATACCCGACGACATTACGGTGGAATGCGACTCCATCCCGCAAACCCCCACCGTCACCGCCACCGACAATTGCGATGCGGAAGTGGAGATTCTATTCGAGGAAGAGGTCTTCCCGCAGCAATGCGATCAGACCTATGCCCTGAAGCGCACCTGGACGGCGATGGATGATTGCGGGAACACCACCACAGCGGTTCAATGGGTCATCGTTCAGGACCGCGGAGCCCCCGTCATCGAGGGGGTTCCTGCAGATGAGCAGGCGTCGTGCGGGGCGATACCCCCCGTTCCGCCGGACGGAACCGTGACGGCCTTCGACAATTGCGACCCGGCACCGACCCTGAGTTTCCAGGAAATCGTCGAGGGCGACTCCTGCAACCTGACCATCCGCCGCATCTGGACGGCGGTGGACGCCTGCGGCAACGAAACCATCGAAGAGCAGCTCATCAGTGTCAGCGATGAAGCTCCGCCCGTGCTGAGCGCCGTGCCCGATGACATCACGGTGGAATGCGACGCGGTGCCCGATCCCGACACCCCCGTCGCCACGGACGACTGCGATGCGGAGGTGGAAATCTTCCTCTCCGAGACCATCACCCCGGGCGATTGCCCCGAATCCTACACCCTCATCCGCACCTGGACGGCTACCGACGACTGCGGCAACCAGGCACTGGGCATGCAGCGCATCGTGGTGCTCGACGGTGAAGCGCCCGTCATCAGCGGAGTGCCCGCCGACACGGTGGTGAGTTGCGGGGCGGTGCCGCCTCCAGCGGCTTCGGTCAGTGCCTTCGACGCCTGCGCCGGCAGCGTGCAGGTGGTGTTCGAGGAAAGCACCCAGCCCCTGCCCTGCGGGGAGGCCATCGTCCGAACCTGGACCGCTACCGACGGCTGCGGCAACAGCGCCACCGCCACCCAGACCATCACGGTGCAAGACCAGGAAGCCCCGCAGTTCGAGCAGCTGCCCCAGGACATCGCGGTGGGCTGCGAGAGCATCCCCGACGCCCCGGTGCTCACCGCGGTCGATGACTGCGATGAGGAAGTGGAGGTATTGCTGAGTGAAGTCATCACCCCCGGCGATTGCCCGGGCAACTTCACCATCACCCGCACCTGGACCGCCACAGACGATTGCGGGAACGAAACCACTGCGGTGCAGGTGGTCAGCGTTTCGGATACCGAGGCTCCCGGGCTGGTGGGCATTCCCGCGGACACACTCATCAACCTGGGGCAGGGCCAAAGCGTGCCGCCCCCGCCCGTCATCGGTGTGGATATCCTGGCGCAGGACAGCTGCGACCAGGACCCGGTGATCACCTTCGACGAAACCCAAACCCCCACCGCCGACGGCTTCCTCATCACCCGCACCTGGACGGTCACCGACGCCTGCGGCAACAGCCAGTCGGTGCAGCAAATCATCACCGTCATCAGCACCATCGAGGTGGAAATCAACCTCGAAAAACCCGAAATCTGCGACGGCACCACCGCCCAGCTCAGCGCCCAGCCCGATGACCCGAGTTACCAATACCTCTGGACCGCTTCCGGCGGCACCCTCACCCCCGACGACCAACCCCACACCACCTTCACCCCTGCGGGGCCGGGTCAATACAGCGTGAGCCTCACCGTCACCACGCCGAGCGGCGCCAGCGGGATGGATTCCACCCTCATCACGGTGCTCGAGGTGCACCAGGTCAGTGCGCAGGTATTGAGCCAGCCCCTGTGCGAAGGGCCTAACGGCTCGGTGCTTCTGGAGGTCAGCGGAGGTTCCGGCAGCTTCAATTATTTGTGGAGCGACGGGGTGGTCGGCAGCGAGCCCCAGCGCGACGACCTGTCCAACGGCTCGTACAGTGTCACGGTGGTGGACCAGCTCAGCGGATGCACCGCCGAAGCCGCCTTCGAATTGCAGGGGCCGCCGGTGGGCGCAGCCAGCATCGGCTCGGAGGGCGGGACGGCCTCCTGCCCCGGGGCCGCCGATGCCTTCGTGGACCTCATCATCGAGCTGGGTACCGATTTCGTGGAGCCTGCCAGTGTGGTCATCGTGGATGCCAACGGCACCGTCTTCCAAAATGGCAGCTTGCCCGCCGGCAGCTATTGCGCCGAGCTTTACGACGGCAACGGCTGCCTGGCCGCTACGGGATGCTTCCTGGTGCTCGATCCGCAGGCGCTTTCCGTCACTCCCACCCTCACCCACCAGACCTGCATGGAAAACGGCAGCATCAGCCTCGAAATCAGCGGCGGCACGCCCTTCTCCAGCGGCAATCCCTATCGGGTGGATTGGGCGGACCTGCCCGGAACGGATGACCCGGCAGAACGGCTCGACCTCGAAGCCGGCTTCTACAGCGTCACCGTCAGCGACACCAACGGCTGCACGGCCGTGCTCGATTCCCTGGAAATCCTCGACGAGTGTGGGCCCTGTGTCGAGCCCGTCGTCAGCGAGGTGCAGGTCACGGATGCCCATTGCGGCCAGCCCGACGGCTCCATCGTCCTCGTGGTGGAGGGCGACCCGGCGGACTTCACCTACCAATGGTCGCCGGCGGTCAGCAACACGCATCAGGCAAGCAACTTGTCGGCCTCGGTGTATCACGTGACCATCGAGCGCGCCGACCACCCCGGTTGCCTCACCGAGCTCACGGTGGTGGTCAACAGCGAGGGCGGACCGGAGGTGGAGGTGCAAATCCAGCCCGATTTCTGCGCCTCCGGCACCGGTGGGGCCACCCTGCACCCCCCGACGCTCATGTATCTCTGGACCCACGACCAATTCGTGGGCAACGAACGCTTCGACCTGCCGGCCGGCACCTATCACGTCATCGCCATGGAACCCTCCAACCCCATGTGCCCCACCGTGCTGACCCTCACGGTCCCGGGTGAGGAGGGCCTGGGTGTGAGCATCGCCGTGGTGGAGGAACCTTCCTGCGGGGAAGCCAACGGCGCCCTGCAAGTGGAGGTTCTGGGGGCCTCCGGGGCACCGTTCTTCGACTGGAGCGATGTGCCGGGCACCAACCAGAGCACGCGGGACAACCTCGCCGCGGGCACCTACTCGGTCACCGTCACCGACCCGCAAAGCGGTTGCTCCGGCTCCGCCACCGTGGAACTCGAGGGCCTGCCCTTTGCCCCGGCCGCGGTGAGCGCTCAGAACACGCAGGTTTCCTGCTTCGGTGCCGCCGATGCTTCCGCCGACTACGAAGTGACCCCGGGCAGCGGCTTTGCCGGTCCGCCCACCGTCCTCATCCTCGATGGGCAAGGGCAACCCGCCCAGGACGGCCAACTCGCGCCGGGCGAATACTGCGTCCAGGTCACCGATGCCAACGGATGCTTCGCCGGCGAAGCCTGTTTCGAAGTCCTCGAACCGGAGCCCCTGGAGGTGGACGCCGCCGTCCTGCCCCAGGATTGCGAACAAGGGGGCAGCATCCAACTGACCGCCACCGGCGGGACCCCGCCC
>CAZBYX010000406.1:0-3509 GCA_964496055.1 uncultured Saprospiraceae bacterium | reverse complement strand
GTTCGTCACGATGTCACGTCGTCACGCATGAAATCCATTCAACCTGAATCACCGGCGCTATAAACAGAAGGGGCGGATGAAGAATTGATGAAAAACAGCCCAAATCTGTTTCGTTTTTAGGGGGAAAAAGAGATGGGAATGTAACGATTATCAATCCAAAAGTGTGGCTTTTTGAGGGTTTTGCATTTTTACCCGAAAGAGCCAGAAGTTTGGTCCAAACCATTCATGATCCCTGGCAAGGCGATCCGTATGGATGCATTCTTTGGTTGAAAACCTGTTGGCGAACTCATTCGGCGCACCAATCCGTGGGCGTGTGAAAAGGGGTGAAGCGCTTTGAGTTCCTACGGGGGTATTGTTTGAGAAGTCAAACCTTTTTTTCAACCAAAATCCTTGCCTTATGAAAAATGATTTGAAAACCATCTGCGTGGCAGGACTTTGCCTGCTGTTTTTTTCACCCCTCGTCGCCCAGAACCGCGTAGGTTTGAGAGCCGGCGTCAATATCGCCGAGCAAACCTACGATGTGGAAAGCTTTGTTGACTTGACTACGAAAAGCATTGTCGCCCCCAATGCGGCCTTCATGATCGAAATTGCCCTGAATGACAAACTGGCTTTCCAACCGGAGATCAGTTACCTCCAGAAAGGTTTCAAGACGGGAGAGAACAACATCTTTTTTGGCGATTTTGTTGCCCGCTTGAATTACGTGGAAGTGCCCCTTCTCCTCAAGTACAAGTTCTCCAGCGAGGGGGTAGCGTTTTTCCTTCTGGGAGGACCTGCAGCGGGTTATGCCCTTTCCGGCAAAACGAAGGAAGATGGTGAAAGCTCGAAAATCGAGGACTGGTCGGAATACCGGCGGTTCGAGATTGGAGCACATCTCGGTGGCGGCTTGTGGATTCCCTCCGGCAACGGCGCAGTTTGTATCGATGTTCGGATCTTGTGGGGGCTTTCCAACCTCAACAAAGCAGAGGACGATGATTCAAAGGTGCGCAATCAGGGCCTGGGTATCAGCCTTGGATATTTCTTCGGTCGAAAAGAATGATTGTTTTCCCGGGAAACCAATCTTTCAGGGACCGAAAAACCCCGGCGGAATCAACCCCGCCGGGGTTTTTCTTTGAGGGGGGCAGGGCGGTGGGGAATTGCGGCATGCCCCGTGCAGCTTTCGCCTTTTGCCCGCTGAACTCTACGCCCGGTTTTTGACCCATCGGAAGGTGTAGGTGTATTTCAGGGCCAGGACGCGGGAGCTGCTGAAGGGGAGGTGGGGCCGCTCGCGGTTTCGGCGGTGGTTGAGCAGGTCGTTGTACACCAGGTAGAGGTCGTTTCCCTCCCTGGGGTTGTAGCGCAGGCGGAGGTTGAGGGCCATTTCGGCGTCGAGGCTGTTGTACTGCACGAAGGCGGAGATGGAGAGGCGGGTGTTGCGCATGTAGAGGGCTTTGAGGCGCAGCAGGTGGGAGTGGAAGCCCTGCATTCTGGAGGCGAAGCGGGCCCGGTTGAACTGGTACGTGCCCTCCATGGTGAAATGGGCGGAGAGTTTGAGGCGGGGGCTGAGGGTGAGGGATTGCAGGTGCCCGTCGTAGAAGGCGCCGATGCTCCAGAGCAGGGAAGCCCCGAAGAAGTCTTGCATGGGGGTGGAGGCGAACCCGTCCCACTGCACGAAAGCATAGCTGCCGGCGGGCACCTGGGCATCGTCGCTCAGTTCGAAGGGCTCGCTCAGGTTTTCCTCGAAGCGGTTCAGGGCGTTGAAGAGCACCCAGCCTTGCTTGTGGTTGAGGAAAAACATCCCCCCGATGGAGCCCGATTCCAGGCTGCCGTCGGCGTTTTTGGTGACGCGAATCAGGCGCCCCTCGAGGTTGAGGCTGAGCCAGGGGCTGTTTTCGCCGAAGAGCCAGCCGTAGCCCGTTTTCCCTTCCAGATAGGTGAAATCCTCGCGCAGCTCGAACCCCATTTCGGGGCGGTAGTCGGCGCCCGCCCGCGAATAGGTGAGGGAGTAGTTCAAGCCCTGGGACTTGCGGCGCTGCCAGTTGAGGTAGAGGCGGCTGGATTCCAGCTGCAGGAGCGCGTTGTCCAGGCTGTCGGTGAAGGTTTGCACGGCGCGGGCGGTGAGGTACTCGTCGCCGAAGATGCGGAAGATGCCGTCGAGGCCGGCGGCGCGGTTGAAATTACCCTCGAAGTCGGTTCGGTTGAGGAGAAAGAGCCCGGCATAGGTGTTTTCGTTGATGACCCGCCGCCGGGCACGCATCAGGGTGAAGTTTTCGCCGGGGCGGCCCTGGTGGCGGCCGGTCTGCATGTTCAGGAAGCCCAGGTCGGTGTGGCCCACCCGTCCGACGAGGCGCGCGCCCCCGAGGATGCGCACGGGGTTGCCGTCATCGTCGAGGCCGATGCGGCGGCTGTAGAACAGGCGGTTGAAGCCCTCGAAGTTGAAGTCGAAGATGCTGGAGCGCTCCTGGAAGAAGAGGCGCTTTTCGGGGAAGAAGAGGGAGAATCGGGTGAGGTTGACCTGCTCGTCGTCGGCTTCCACCTGGGCGAAGTCGGTGTTCAGGGTCAGGTCCAGGGTCAGGTTGCTGGTCAGGCTGTACTTGAGGTCGAAGCCGGCTTCGGTGGTGGGGTCGAGTTGGGCGGTGTAGGCGCTGCCCTCCTCGTTCAGCTCGAAGTCTTGCTGCAAGCCGGCCAGCACGTAGGGGGTGAAATAGAGCGGCTTGCGGGCGAAGATTCCCTCGAAGCGGTACTCGGTCATCAAGGAGGATTTCCAGGCGCTCCACTCCCCCCAATCGAGGGGGATGAGGGGGTACATGACCACCTCGTTTTTGGCGGCGAGGTACCACCAGATGGTGATGCCCATGACGACCTCGCCCTGGTTGTCCTGGAAGCGGAGGCTCGTCCAGGGGATGCGGATTTCGGCCTGCCAGCCCTGTGGGGTGCGGCTGGTGGCGGCATCCCAGAAGGTGTTCCACTCGATGTTCAGGGGGACGGCTTCACCTTCGGCCTGGGCGTCGTTGCTGACGGTGCCGTCCCAGCGCAGGCCCGTGGGCGTGGTGAAGAAGCCCAGGGCGTTTTCCTTGTCGTTGTAGGAATCGATGAGCAAGCCGAAGTAATCGGTCGTCGGGTCGAAGACGTCGCGTTTGAAGGTGGTGGGGCGGTAGAGGCTGTTGTCTTCCAACCGGAAGTCGCCGGAGAGGTAGAGGTAGTGGTCATCGTACGCCATGCGGATGCGGCAGTCCTGGGTGGGTTCCTTTCCAAAGTCGGGCACCTGCATCTTCACCGGAATCGTCGGGATGGACGCCCAGAACGGCTCCAGCAGCCGGCCGTCGAGTTCGACAGGGGCTTCCAGGCGATGCACCTCCAACGGTTGGGCCGGGCTGCCCACAGGAAGGAGCATCAGCAGAGCACAGGTCAGGCGGATGGCAAATTCGGGCATGCAGAAAAGGGTTTTTCGTTGGGGGGCGCTTCGAGGATGGGTGCGGAGCGGCGAAGATACGGGGATTACGGCTGGAGCCCCGAAAAAGTTCCGGGATGTT
>CAZBYX010000405.1:0-3536 GCA_964496055.1 uncultured Saprospiraceae bacterium | reverse complement strand
ACCCGCTCCCGCACCCCCTCCTTCGGCAGCCCTTCCTCCCGCGGCCCCGGAACCCGAGACCGAAGCCCTGCACGCCCACATTGCGCGCAACGCCGCTTTTCTTCAGTTCGAAAAGGACGGCTCCGAGCTCGACCGCTGGGGCCACAAAGCCCTGCAGGAAATCGCCGCCGCCGTTGCAGAGCACAAGGATTTCCAGCTCTGGATAGCCCTCAAGCCCGGGAAATTGTGGATTCAAAGGGAAAGGGTGGCCCACCTGGAACGCAGTCTGCGCGCGCTGGGACTGAAGCGCCGGCGGTTCAAGGTTTTCCCCGCGGAAAAAGCGCCCGAGGGGGATTGGTGGGGTGAGAGTTCCGAGGTGTGGGTGAGGCTGGTTCGGCGCGGCGGGGGCTGATGGGCTCCCTTTCTTTTTCCTGCCTCAATTCTGCTTGTCCGTTCCCAATTTCTGCAAATCGCGGGCGATGGCCGTCATGCGGCTGGTGTTGAGCGTTCGAGGCTGGAAGGTGGCCAGTTCGCGCAGGCTCATCTCCCACCATTCGCGGCGCTGGGCGTCGGTGGCCTGCCCCAGTTCGGGGGCGTGGCGCAGCAAGACCTGTCGGGCGCGCTCGTCCTGCCAGAGCTGTCCGAAGAGGGCGTCGAGGGAAAAGGCGTTGCCGACGGAGGCGGGGCGTTTTTCGGGGTAGGCGAAGCTGTAGGTGCCGGAGCCCAGCTCCCGGGGATGCGCTCCTTCGGGGTGATGGGGCAGGAGGAGGGTGGCCCTGGTGTTGGGGGGGATTTCCACCTGCACGAAGAGGGAATCGTGGCGGCGTTCCCAGCCGCAGGCGATGCGCCCGTAGAGCGACTCGTACTCGGCGCGGGCGTGTTGGAGGCGGGTGCCGGGCTCGGGCTGCAGGCGGGTGTGTCGGTAGCCGGGGCGGGAGGGGTCCTCGCGGATGCCCGCCACCACCTGGTACATCCACTCGCCGACGGCGCCGTAGGCGTAGTGGTTGAAGGAGTTCATGCGGGGCGTCTGGAAGCTGCCGTCGGGTTTGATGCCGTCCCAGCGCTCCCAGATGGTGGTGGCTCCTTTGGTGACGGGGTAGAGCCAGGAGGGATAGGTGGTCTGGAGCAAGAGGTCGTAGGCTACGTCGGTGCGGCCGTGGGCGCTGAGCACGTGGCAGAGCAGGGGCGTGCCCAGGAAGCCCGTGGAAAGGTGATTGCCCCGCCGGCGGATGTTCTGCACGAGGTAATCCACGGCGGCGGGTCCCTGTTCGGGGGTCAGCAGGCCGAAGGCCAGGGCGAGGGTGTAGGCGGTTTGGGAGTGGGGGCTGAGCCGGCCGCTGGGGGTGACGAACTCGCGCTGGAAGGCCGCTTTGATTTCCTCGAAGAGGCGGGCGTAGCGGGCTGCCTCTTCGGTTTTGCCGAGCACTTCGGCGCTGCGGCGCACCAGGTCGGTGCTGTGGGCGAAGAAAGCCGTGGCGATGAAGTCGATGTCCGTGTAGCCGGGCTTGTCGTTCCAGTTGGTGGGGTGGATGAAGAAGAGCCAGTCGCCGAAGTGGAAGCCGTCTTGCACGAGGCGGTCGGGGCCGGCCAGGGCATCGAGGTAGCCGACCCAGGCTTTCATGCTGGGGTATTGGCGTTCGAGCAGGCGGCGGTCGGCGTATTTGCGGTAGAGCGTCCAGGGGATGATGGTGGCGGCGTCGGCCCAGCCGGTGGAGCCGTTCTGGTTGAGGACGTCGGGCACGACGAAAGGCACGGAGCCGTTGGGCTCCTGGTCGGCGGCCAAGTCGGCCAGCCACTTGGTGTAGAAGGCAGCGGTGTTGAAGTTGAAGCAGGCGGTGGGGGCGAAGGCCTGGGCGTCGCCCGTCCAGCCCATGCGTTCGTCTCTTTGGGGGCAATCGGTGGGCACGTCGAGGAAATTGCCGCGCTGCCCCCATTCGATGTTGTGCTGGAGTTGGTTGACGAGGCTGTCGGAGCAGGTGAAGCGCCCCGTGTGCTCCATGTCGGAATGGATGACGATGCCCGTGATGTTTTCGGGGCGCAGGGTGCCGGGGAAGCCCTCCACCTTGACGTAGCGGAAGCCCTGGAAGGTGAAGTGTGGTTCGAAGACCTCTTCGCCCGTGCCCTTGAGCACGTAGCGCACCTGTTGCTTGGCGGCGCGCAGGTTGGCGGTGTAGAAGTTGCCCTCCTTGTCGAGCACTTCGGCGTGGTGGAGGGTGACGGTGTCGCCGCGGTTGCCGCGGACTTTGAGGCGCACCCAGCCGACCATGTTCTGCCCCATGTCCACGACGGTGTCGCCGCGGGGGGTGGTGAGGATGGCTTTGGGCTTCAGCTCCAGGATGCGGCGCACGGGCAGGCCTTCCTGCGCCAGCAGGCGGCTTTTGCTGTGCTGCACCACCCGCACGGGCGCCCAGCCGCGGTCGTCGAAGCCGGGGCGGCTCCAGCCGGGCATTTCCAGCCGGGCATCGTAGGTCTCCCCGTCGTAGATGCCCGACATGCGGATGGGCCCTTGGGCGCAGCGCCAGTAGGGGTCGGAGCCCAGGAATTCGCGCAGGCCGTTTTCGTACACCACCTCCAGCTGGCAAAGCAGGGCCACCTCGGTGCCGTAGATGTTCCACTCATCGGAGAAGCCGAAGCGCCCGCGGTACCAGCCGTCTCCGAGGATGACGCCGATGGCGTTGCGGCCCGGTTGCAGCAGCTCGGTCACGTCGTAGGTCTGGTATTGGAGGCGGTGGGGGTAGCTCGTCCAGCCGGGGGTGAAGAGGTCTTCGCCCACGCGTCGGCCGTTGATGTGGGCTTCGTACACGCCGTGGGCGGTGATGTAGAGGCGCGCCAGCCGCACGGGGCCCTGCAGGTCGAACTCGCGCCGCAAATGGGGGGGCGGGTTGTAGTCCTTCTCCTTTTCGGGCAGGTCGGGGCTGATCCACAGGGCGGCCCATTCGGCGGTGTCGAGCAGAGCCATCTCCCAGAAGGCCGGAGCACTCCAGGGGCTGGAGCGGCCCTGGCGGTCCCAGACTTTCACCCGCCACCAGACGCGCTGCCGCGACTGCAGCGCGGGCCCCTCCCAGGGAACGTGCACCGAAGCCCCCGATTCGACGATGCCGCTGTCCCAAATGAGCTCGCGGCCTTCCTCCAGGGCTTCGCGCGCGCCCGCCGCCTGAATGCGGTAGGCGCCTTGCATCACGTCGCGCTCGCCTTCCGCCACGCGCCACTTCCAGCTCAGCCGCGGCTGCCGAACGTCGATGCCCAGCGGGTTTTCCTTGTATTCGCAGCGCAAATCCCCGGGCGGCAAAATCTGAGCGGACAGAGCCGCCCAGCTCATCAGTCCGAAAAAAAGGAGGGTCTTCTTCATGGGGGGTTGGGTTTGTTTCCCCCGAAGAAAATCATTTTGCGGGAAACAAGGGAACGGTTTGACGGTCCCAGGATTTCAGGGTCTCATGGTGCACAATGGGTTTACGGTTGGTGTACGATGGGCGAGGAATGGAAACAAATGGAAATAAAAGTGTCGGCGTGACTTTGAGTCACGCCGACACTGGGTTGGGAAGGGTTTCATGGTTTCA
>CAZBYX010000404.1:0-3545 GCA_964496055.1 uncultured Saprospiraceae bacterium | reverse complement strand
CCGCCGGTGAGGATGGCGATGTCTTCGAGCATGGCTTTGCGGCGGTCACCGAAGCCGGGGGCTTTCACGGCCACCACCTTGAGGCCGCCCCGCAGGCGGTTGACCACCAACACGCCGAGAGCCTGGCTTTCGATGTCTTCGGCGATGATGAGCAACGGACGCCCACTTTGAACCACCTGCTCCAGAATGGGCAGGATTTCCTGCATGTTGCTGATCTTCTTGTCGTGGATGAGGATGAAGGGGTTCTCGTACTCGGTCACCATGTTTTCGGCGTCGGTCACGAAGTAGGGGGAGAGGTAGCCCCGGTCGAATTGCATGCCGAGCACTTCATCCACGTAGGTGTCGGTGCCGCGGGCTTCCTCGACGGTGATGACGCCGTCTTTGGTCACGCGGCGCATGGCATCGGCGATGAGCTTGCCGATTTCCTCGTCGTTGTTGGCGGAGATGGCGCCCACCTGCTGGATGCGATCCAGGTCGTCGCCGATGTGGTCGGATTGCTTCTGCAGGTCTTCGATGACGGCTTTGGTGGCCTTGTCGATGCCGCGCTTCAGGTCAATGGGGTTGGCTCCGGCGGCGACGCTTTTCAGGCCGGCGGCGATCATGGCCTGGGCCAAGACCGTGGCGGTGGTGGTTCCGTCTCCGGCGATGTCGGCGGTTTTGCTGGCCACTTCCTTGACCATCTGAGCTCCCATATTTTCGACGGGGTCTTCCAGTTCGATTTCCTTGGCGACGGTCACGCCGTCTTTGGTCACTTGCGGAGCGCCGAAGCTCTTCTGCAACACGACGTTGCGCCCCTTGGGGCCGAGGGTGACCTTCACCGCATTGGCGAGGCTGTCCACCCCGTCTTTGAGTTTTTCACGGGCGGTGCGTTCGAAGCTAATTTCCTTAGCCATAATGATTTGGAATTTAAGGATGAAAGTTGTGTTTGGTGGTGGGGAAAACAGCGAACCCTGGGGGGCCTCACTTGCTTTCCAAAATGACCAGGATGTCGTCTTCCCGCATGATGAGGTAGTCCTCACCATCGTAATGGACCTCCTGCCCGGCATACTTGCCGTAAAGGACGATGTCTCCCGGCTTGACGGTCATGGCCTGCCCGTCTTTGCCCGGGCCGACGGCGATGACTTCCCCGCGCTGGGGCTTCTCCTTGGCGGTGTCCGGGATGATGATGCCTGCCTTGGTTTTTTCCTCGGCAGGCGAGGGTTTGATCAGCACCCGGTCGTTGATTGGTTTCATCATTGTTCGATCTGTTTTTTTGATGTGGTTATGTGATTCTCAATTCGATAACTCCCCAAAATCCGGCTCCTGCCACTCCCCCACCTCAAACTCTCAACTCTCAACTCTCCACTTCCACCTCCACCGACCCCCGCCCCGCTCACAAACCCTGCCAGCCGCCTTTTCGTGCCGCATTGGCATTTTTTCACCTCGCCCTGGCAGAAAGCAGGCTGCCATCCTGGCAAAAATTCGGCGCGCGAAGGTAGAAAATGCCTTCTGAGACCCAAAAATTTTCGCAAAGGAACGAAAAATTAACCCCAAAGCACTTTGTTAGAAATTTCGAACAATTTGCACACGCTCAAAACACTCCCCCGTTTTCTCTCCGCATACGCCTACGTGGGAAGTCCGATGGAAGTCCCTCCGGCCGGAGGCGATTCCCGGTCGAAGTTTTCAAGGGGCATTGCCGGGCCTTTCTACCTTTGCCGACAAACTTTGGTGCGCCTATGAAATGGAACCTGGACATTGCCGTCCCTTCCTCGCCCGAGTGGCTCCAAGCCGTTCTGGATGATTTCGACACCTTCCTGCAAGACCACGCCGACTGCGAGCGCAAGGCATCGGCCATGGCCATGAGCTTTGTGGCGAAGTACCCCGACCGGGTGGAAATCATCCCCGAATTGATCGAAACGGCCGTCGAGGAGCTGGAGCACTTCCAGCAAGTCTATCGGCTCATGGAGCGCCGGGGCGTGCGCTTGGCTCACAGCATCGGCGAGGACCCCTACGTCAAAGCCCTCTTGCAACACTGCCACCACGGCCGCGAGGAGCGCTTTCTGGACCGCCTGCTCATCGCCTCGGTGCTGGAAACCCGAGGCGCCGAACGCTTCCGCCTCATCGCCGAAGCCCTCGAAGACCCCGAACTGGCGCGCTTCTACAAAATGCTCTGGACCTCGGAGGCCAAGCACGGAAACATTTTCGTCAAGATGGCCCTGGAGTACTTCCCCCGGGAGCAGGTTTACGACCGCCTCCGCTGGTGGATCGAACGGGAGGCGGAAGTCATCCAGGGGCTCCAGATTCGACCGGCCTTGCACTGAGCGCCCCGCGCCTGTATCGTTCCTTCCATTCCGACCCGAACCCTCCTCAGCCCCCTGACCCATGACCCGAGAAGAGAAAATCCGCCAATTCGACCCCAACGCGGTTGGGCTCAAAAACGAACGATTCATCGGCCTGCCCTTCGAAGAGGAGGAAGCGCGGGTCGTGCTCCTCTCGGTGCCCTGGGACGTGACCGTCTCCTACGGGGAAGGCACCTCCACGGGCCCCCAAAACATTCTGGAGGCTTCCTCCCAGCTCGATTTGTTCGACCCCGACGTGGAACAAGCCTGGCATCTGGGCATCTACTTCCGCCTCCCGGATGAGGATTGGCTTGCCCGCAACGACGAGCTGCGCCCCAAAGCCCGCGCCTACATCGAGTTCCTCGAAGCCGGCGGTCTGCTCGAAGACGGCCCCCTCCATGCCCGCTCGCTGGCGGAAATCAACCGGGCCTGCGAGGAATTGCGCGCCTACGTCTATGGCCAGACCCGTGCCCTGCTCGAGGCGGGGAAACTCCCCGGCATCGTGGGCGGGGAACACAGCGTGCCCCTGGGAGCCCTGCAGGCGCTGGGAGAGGCGTTTTCCTCCTTCGGGGTGCTGCAAATCGACGCCCACCAGGACCTGCGCCCCGCCTACGAAGGCTTCACCTATTCCCATGCCTCCATCTTTTACAATGCCCTGAAAATCCCAAGCCTGAAGACGCTGGTGCAGGTAGGTGTTCGCGACCACTGCGAACAGGAAGTGGAATTGGCGGCCCGCGACGACCGCATCCACCTGTTCACCAATGCTTGGATGCAGGAAGGCCTCTTCCAGGGCCGACCCTTCGCCGAACTCTGCACGGAAATCCTTGCGCCCCTGCCCGAACGGGTGTACGTCAGCTTCGACATCGACGGACTGGAACCCATCCTCTGCCCCAACACGGGCACCCCCGTCCCGGGTGGCCTCAGTTTCGACCAGGCCGCCTACCTGCTGCGCCGTATCGTGGACAGCGGCCGCCGCATCATCGGCTTCGACCTGTGCGAGGTGGCCGGCCTGGGCAACGAATGGGACGGCAACGTCGGCGCCCGCGTCCTCTACAAACTCTGCAACCTGGCCGGAAAATCGCAGGGGTGGGTGGGGTGAGTTTTTTAGTGGAGAGTTGAAAAGTGGAGAGTGGAGAGTTGAAAAGTGGAGAGTGGAGAGTTGAAAAGTGGAGAGTGGAGAGTTGAAAAGTGGAGAGTGGAGAGTTGAAAAGTGGAGAGTGGAGAGTT
>CAZBYX010000403.1:0-3548 GCA_964496055.1 uncultured Saprospiraceae bacterium | reverse complement strand
TCATCCTTGCTGAATGAGCTGGAGGCGGCGATAGATGCCGTTGCTTTGGTTCAGGAGGTCCTGATGGGTGCCGCGCTCGACGATGCGGCCGTCCACGACGACGAGGATTTCGTCGGCATGCTGGACGGTGCTGAGGCGATGGGCGATGACCAGGGAGGTGCGCCCCTGGAGGAGGTGTTGGAGGGCTTCCTGCACCTGGCGTTCGGAGTCGGCATCGAGGGCGGAGGTGGCTTCGTCGAGGATGAGCACCTGGGGGTTGTGCAGGACGGCCCGGGCGATGGTGATGCGCTGGCGTTGGCCGCCCGACAGGCGCAGCCCCTGGTCGCCGATGACGGTGTCGTAGCCGCGCTCGAATTCGAGGATGAAATCGTGGGCGTTGGCGATTCGGGCGGCCTGCACGACCTCCTCGGGGGTGGCGTCCTGGCGGCCGAAGGCGATGTTGTTGTAGATGGTGTCGTGGAAGAGCACGGGCTCTTGTGTGACGATGCCGACCAGCTTGCGGAAGGAAAAAAGCTCCACTTCGCGGAGGTCCACCCCATCGAGCAGGATGCGGCCCTTCCAGGGGTCGTAGAAGCGGGCCAGCAAGTCGGCGATGGTGGTTTTGCCCCCGCCGGAGGGCCCCACCAGGGCCACGAGCTTCCCTTTGGGCAGGGTGAAACTCACGCCGCGCAGCACCTCTTGCCCGGGCTCGTAGCCGAAGTGCACCTCCTGAAATTCGATGCCCCGTTCCAGGCGCTCGACGGGCCGGGCCTGCGGGGCGTTGGCGATTTCGGGCTGTTGTTGCAACAACTCCAGGACCCGTTCCCCGGCCGCCAACCCCCGCTGGATGTTGCTGAAAGCCGTGCTGACGGCCTTGGCCGGGCTCAGAATCTGGGAGAAAAGCACGATGTAGGTGATGAACTCGCTGGCGTTCAGGGGCGACTCGGCCCGCAGCACAAGCGTGCCCCCGTACAGCAGGATGCCCGCCACCACGGTCACGCTCAGGGTCTCCGAAAGGGGCGAGGCCGCGTATTGCCGCAAGAGCATGGAAAACAAAGCGCGGGCGTAGGCACGGGTTTGGCGGAAGAAACGCCTCCGCTGGAAGCCCTCCGCATTGAAGGCCTTGATGATTTTGATGCCCGTGATGGTTTCCTCCACCGTGCCCGTCAGGTCGCCGAGCGCCTCCTGCACTTCGCGGGCGTGCCGCTTCAGACGCTTGATGAGGCTGGAAATGACCCAGGCCGACAGCGGCAGCACCACCAGCGTGAAGGCCGTCAACTGGACGGACATGTAAAACAGAGCGGCAAAATAACCCAGGATGGTCGCCGGCTCGCGGAACACCACCGTGAAGCTGCTCACCACGCTGTTCTCGATTTCCTGCACGTCGTTGGTCAGGCGGCTGATGAGGTCCCCCCGGCGCTGCTCCTTGAAGTAGCCGGTGTGCAGGCGCGTCAGGTGCTCGAAGACCCGCTCCCGGATGCGCCGCACCACCCCCACCCGCACCACCCCCAGCTGCACCGTCGCCAGGTAGCGAAACAGGTTCTTCAGCAGCACACAGCCCACCGCCAACGCACAGACGAACTGCAGCGCCCGCACCTTGCCCTCGGCCTGCACCACCGACAGAAAAAGGTGGTCGAACCACCCGAGCACGAACTCCACGCTCAGGCGGAAGGGCGGCACCTCCGGCAAGGTCTCGGGCACCTCCACCACCCCGAAAAGAATGTTCAGCAGGGGAATGAAGAGGGTGAAATTGAACAACCCGAACAACACCGACAGCAACACGCACACGAAGTACAGCGGTGCCAGGCTCAGGTAGGGCCGCGCGAACTGCAATATGGCGAGGTAGGTCTTCAAAATCGGATTTCGACGGGTTTGCGGGGCGGGTTTGGGATTGGGTGGGCGCGGGCAGTGTGGGCCGTCCTCATCCGGCCGAGGGGGAGCCCTCCCCCACGACCCGCTTCCCCAAACCGCCCACCTCCTTGCGGGGTGCGGTTTCGCGGCTTTGCCCCGAAAAATAATTCAGCCCGATGAGCAGGTAGAACAGAAAGAGCGACACCCCGAAGTTGTTTTCGATGGTGTTTTCCATCATGAAGCTGACGAAAATGAGGGCGTGCAAGCCAAGAAAGAGGGGTTGGGCGTAGTTCTTTCGATAGAGCAGGGGTTGGAAGAACCCTATCACGAACAACAGCAGGCCCACCAGCCCCGTGCCCGCCCACACCGACAGGAACTGGTTGTGGGGCATGCGAAAGGAATAGCCTTCGGGGAAAGCCTCGGCATAGCGCCTTTGCATCTCGGCTTTCAGGTCACCAGCCCCCGTGCCGAACCAGAAGTGCTCCCGCACGACGGCCCAGCCGATTTTCAGGGAAGTGAGTCGCTCGGAGTCCGAATAGGTGCCGCCTTTGCCCTGCGCGTATTGCTGCAGGTCCCACAGGGCGTAGTGGATTTTGGTCTGGAAGCTGGGCAGGGTCTTGTAGGCAAGGAGGGGCACCAGGCACAGGCCCGCCACCAAAGCCAGCCCCTGCCAGTATTGGCGCCGCTGAACGGCCTGCTGCACCCCCATGAGGAAGAGCGCCGCATACAGCGCCAGAATGCCGCTGCGCACCGAGAGGATGTGCAGGAAGACGAAGAGGAAGACCGTCAGGGCACGCAGGAAGTAGCGCTCGCGCGGATGGCTCAGGTAGAAGTCCTCTTTCCAGAGGGCGATGCCCCCCAGGATGGCCAGGGCCACCGTCAGGCTGAAGCGGATGTGGTTGCTGGGTGTGGGCATGGGCTGCCCCCGCCCGATTTGCTCGTTGATGGCTTCGAAGTCGGCCAGGTAATTGGCCAGCACGTACAGGGCCAGCGCACCGACGATGAGCTGCACGAAATAGAACACCGCCAGGATTTCCCGCTTTTTCAGGGTGGGCATGCTGGCAAAGGCGAAGGGCAGCACCAGGAAGGGCAACTTGATGCGCAGCCGCTCCAGGGTGTAGCCCCAGTCGCTCGACCAGGGCACCGACAGCAGCACCAGCAGGAAAGGAACGCTGACGAAGAGCCAGGCCCGGTAGGCGAGGAAGCGCCGCCACTGCTGCCGCAATGTTTTGCGCCAGCCCAGCGCCACGCGCGGCCCCACGATGCGCAACTGAAACAGCGCCAGGGCCACCAGCCCGATCATGGCCAGGCTGAGGATGAACTCCGCCGAGACGAGCATGGCCACCATCCACACGAACAGCAGCGTCAGGGACTGAACCTTCCACGATTGCAGCAAGGCGTTCACATCTGCGAGTTTGGCAACGCAAACATAAGAATTGCTTCTTCCTCCCGTCGCGTTGGACGCCCCTGCCATTTGCCCTACCTTTGCGCCCACCTTTTCCACCCCCAAAACTGCAGACCCATGGCAGCCAGTCCTTTCGACACCTTGCGCGAACTCCTCACCGAAATCGAAGCGGCCCAACCGGCCAGCCCCGAAGAGCTGGAGCGCTTCCGCATCCGCTTCCTGGGCTCCAAGAACGTGCTCAAGCCCCTGATGGGCGAAATCCGCCACATTCCCGCCGAGCAAAAGCGCGAATACGGGCAGTTGGTCAACGCCG
>CAZBYX010000402.1:0-3550 GCA_964496055.1 uncultured Saprospiraceae bacterium | reverse complement strand
CCCCCGCCCCGTCCATCTACCCCAACCCCGTGCGCCACACCCTCTTCCTCCAGGGTGCCGAAGGGCGGGTGGAGCTCTTCGACCTGCAAGGTCGAAGGGTTTGGGAGGCATTTTCGGCCCCAAATTCCGAGACAGCCGCATTCGAGGTGGGACACCTTTCCCCAGGGCTCTACTTGCTGAAAATCACAGGGAAGGAAAAAATTTTCGTGGAAAAAATCCTGAAGCAATGAAGGCTTTCCCGATTCTCCTTTGCCTGGGTCTGCTGCTTGCGGGGCGCGGGCAGGCTCAGCCGCAGTATTCCATCATGGTGATTCATTGCGACCCCCCGAACCCCGACCCGCAGGACCCCTGCCAGTACCCCGGCAAGGTGGACTTCCAGAAGCTGGGGCGCATGGTGCGCATCGCCGACCGCTATGGAGCCAAGCTCACCATCCAGCTATCGCCCGCCTGGGTGGACACCATCCTCAATGACCTCACCGTCTATGACTCGGTGCGCGCCTGGATGGCCCGGGGGCACGAAATCGCCGCCCACCACCACCACTACGGCCACAAATTCTGGGACGGCTACATGAACGACCCCTCCTACCAGGACTCCATCCCCCCCTTCCCCAATTGTGGCACCTACATCGGGCGCACGGAGGACTTCTACGAAAAGCTCCGCCTGGTGGTGGACGACTCCCTGCTGCTGACCTGTGGGCAAGGCCCCAACAACGACCCCGATTTCCTCGAGGGCGAATGGAGCGAGGGCATCTGGTACCGCACCAACGACCGCACGAACCAGCCCCCGCCCTTCGGGGGGCGCGTCACGGAGGACGCCTTTTCCAGCGTGAGCAAGGACACCATGGGGGCGTACGTCGTTTGCGCCCTCTCCTATTGCTTCATCGATGACACCTCGATGGGGTACGACAGCCTGTTCACGATGCTGGACAAATTCCACGACCCGGCCTATGCCCACTGGCAGGTCATCGGTGCGGTGACGCACCCCTTCAACTTCAAGCCCCAGCAACAGGATACCATCTTCGCCTACTGGCTGGACACCATCACCCAACTGGTGCCCGTGCTGACGGTGCGCGAAATCATGCGCCGCGAAGGTTGCTACGGCGAAACCCTCCTGCCCACCGCCGTCCAACCCGAACCCGAAACCAGCTCCCTTGCTCTCCACCCCAACCCCGTAGCCGATGCCCTCGAGCTGAACGTGCCCCCGGAGCTTCGGGTGAGCGCCCTGGAAATCTGGTCGGCTTCGGGGAAAAAATGGCGCAGCTATTCGGGCTTGCCCCCCCAAATCGAGGTGCGTGGTTTGCCGGCGGGGGTGTATTTCCTTCAGGTGCTCAGCCCCCAAAGACAGGAGGTGCTGCGCTTTCTGAAGCTGTGAGGGTGCCCCAGCCTGCGTACCTTCGCTCCATGAGCCCCCCGAAATCGCCGCACCCCTTGCTCGAAGCCTGCGTGGAGACCGAAGCCCAAGCTCTTCATGCCCAGGTCCAGGGTGCGCATCGCATCGAACTGTGCAGCCGCCTGGACCTGGACGGCCTGAGCCCCGAGCCGGAGCTCCTCGAACGCCTTTGCAAGACGCTGGGCATCCCCGTCATGGCCATGGTGCGCCCGCGGCCGGGGGATTTCGTTTACAGCCCGACGGAACTCGAAGAAATGCACCAAACCATCCAGCGGTGGAAGGAGCTGGGCGCTGCCGGGGTGGTTTTCGGGGTGCTCCACCCCGACGGCACCGTAAACCTCGAAGCCACGGCCCGCCTGGCGGAAGCCGCCGCCCCCCTGGCCGTCACCTTTCACAAAGCCTTCGACGCCACCCCCGACCCGATGGAAGCCCTCCGCCAACTGCAAACCCTGCCCCGGGTGACCAGCATCCTGACCTCCGGCGGAGCGCCCAGCGCCTGGGAAGGTCGCCACCAATTGAAGGAGCTCCTCCGAACGGCAGGGGAGCGCCCCACCCTGCTCGTCGCCGGAAAGGTGACCCCTGAAATCCTGCCCGAATTGCACGCATTTCTCGGCGCGCGGGCCTATCACGGCCGTCGCATCGTGGGATGAGGCTCTGCCGCCGTTCATTTCCAGCGGCGCAGAAGTTCCTCCCGCTGGGAGCGGGCCACAGGCAGGCGCCGGCCTTTGACGACCACGGATTGCCCCTCCAGAAACTCGATGGCGGAAAGGGCCACCACGAAGGAACGGTGGATTCGCAGGAAAGCCTCGGCAGGGAGTTGCTCCTCCAGCTCCTGCAGGCGGGTTTTGCTCAGGTAGGTCTTGGCGGGGGTGTGCACCTTGACGTAGTCGCCGTAGGCTTCGAGGTAGAGGATGTCGGCCAGGGGGATGCGGTAGAGTTTGCGGTCCACCTTCAGGGGCAGGGAGGGAGGAAGGAGGGGTTCGGGTTGGGGAGCGCGGCGGGCGAGGACTTTGTTCACCGCCCTGACGAAGCGCTCGAAGGAAAAGGGCTTGAGGAGGTAATCCACCGCTTCCAGCTCGAAGCCCTGGACGGCGTACTCGGGGTAGGCGGTGGTGAAAATGACCAGGGGCGGGTCGGGAAGGGAGCGCAGCAGACCGAGCCCGCTCAGATGGGGCATGTTGATGTCCAGGAACACCAGGTCGAAAGGCTCTTGTCGGAGGGCTTCGAGGGCCTCGAGGGGGTCGAGGAAAGTCTTGCGCAGCTCCACCGATTGCAGGCGGCTGCAGTATTTTTCCAGCACGCGCAGGGCGAGGGGTTCGTCGTCCACGGCCAGGCAAGCGAGTGTACGGGGCGGCATTTTCAGGCAGGCTTTAGGTCCTCGATTTCCAAAAGTACGGAATAGTGCCGGGCGTCTTCCTCGATGCGGAGGCGATGGCGGCCGGGGTAAAGCAGCTCCAACCTTCGGCGCACATTTTCCAGGCCGGTGCCTGAAGGCTCCGGGGGAAGCTCCTCCTGCCCATGCTTTTTGGTGTTCGATACGCTGAACACCAGGCTTCGGGGTCGAACCTGGAGCCGGGCCCGCAGAAAGGCATTCCGGCCCTTTGCGCCGTGCTTGAAGGCGTTCTCCACGAAGGGGATGAACAGCAGGGGTGCCACTTCCCGCCCGTCCGTCTCACCCTCCACCTCAAACTGCAGTTCCGCCTCGGAGGGATGGCGCAGGCGCTGCAGCTGAAAGTAATCGCGCAGGTAGTCCAGCTCGCGCTCGAGCGAGACCACCCTCTCCGTCGCTTCGTGCAGCATGTAGCGCATGCAGCGGGAAAGCAGGAGCACCACTTCCGGGGTTCGGGGGTCCCGTTCCAGGGCCAGGGCGTAGAGGTTGTTCAGGCTGTTGAAGAAAAAGTGGGGATTGACCTGCCCGCGCAGCGCCGCCAGTTCGGCTTCGACCTTCTGCTTTTCCAGCCGCCCGATGAGCTGCTCTTTTTCCGAGAGCTCGAACCAGGCCTTGCTCATCTTCAGCAAGGTGCTCAGCACGGCGTACACCCCCATGAACAGCACCAGCTCCCGCCACTCGTAGTAGCTGATGAAAAAATAACCGGGAAACAGCAGGTCGGACAGGTGGTTGAAGGTGAAGGCATTCAACTCCGTCCCCACCCCCACCAG
>CAZBYX010000401.1:2046-3553 GCA_964496055.1 uncultured Saprospiraceae bacterium | reverse complement strand
GGGGGACGCGGGGCGGCGGGGCGGTGCCATCGGGGCGCGGTCGTTGGGCCGCAACGGAGGTGGTGGGTTCATCGGCGGCGAGCAGGCGCCGGAGGCGGTAATTCACCAGGCTGCCCTGGTTTTGGTGCGCGAAGTTGCGGTCGCGGTAGAGGTAACTGTGGTTGCCGGGGCCTTTGCCGTCCACGATGCCGATGGGCAGGAAGGTCTGCCCCCCGTCCGTGGAGCGTTGCACCTCGAAGCGCATGCCCGCGATTTCGTTGCGGGTCTCCCACTTCACGAGCACGTCGCCGTTTTCGCGCACGGCGGTGAAACGCAGGATTTCCGCCCCCTCCCGCGCCGCCAGGGGTTCTTCCTGTGGCTCGCTCTCCTCTCCCGCCAGAAAGTCGGGGTCTTCTTCCAGGAAACGCCGCGGAATGACGACCACCTCCCCGGAGGGAGGGTCCCAGATGCGCAGGCCCGGAGGCGGGGTGAACACATCGTAGGGAGAGACACTGCCGACCTCGGGGGCGTTGTCCACCATGACGGTGCGCACCTCGATGCGCTCTTCATCCACGAAGATCCATTTGAACTGGTTGAAGCTGCCGGAAGCGCGCGTCCAGCTCTTGTCGTCGTTGTTGGGTCGCAGGGGTGCCCCCCAACAACCCTCCCCCACGTACACCGTTCCCTGCAGGTCATCGCGGACGAAACCCTCGTCGCTGCCGGGGCCCTTTCCCGGGCGGATGGGCCAGGTGGTCTTCACCACGTGGGCATCGGATTCGACCGCCAACTGGACGCCGTACTCGTAGAACAACGGGGCCCAATGGAGTTGCTGTTCCAGGGCCTCGTTCTTTTTGGCGGTGTGGGGGCGCATGGGGTAGTGGTACTGGGCGATTTTCCAGGTGACGAAGGGATGGGCTTTCAGGTCGCGCTCGAGCCAGTCTTTTTGCAAGCCCCCGACGGCGATGAGGGAATTGAGGGTGTACACGCGCAGCAGGTCACCCCCGAAAGACAGGGCGTAGTACAGGTCGGGGTTTTTGACGTCGAACAGGTCGCTGAGGGTCTTGTTTTCGGCTTCGTGGTTGCCCCGCGCCACGACGATGGGGGTGAGGCGCCCGTCTTCGGCGATGCTCAGCTGCCAGTCGTCGAGCCAGGCTTGCCACTCCTCATCGGTATCGCCGGAGGTCATGTCCCCGCCGAAGAGGACGAAGTGGGGGCGCAGTTTGGCGACCAGCAAGTTGGCTTTGCAGCGGGTTTCGCGGTTGTTTCGGGAGTCCCCGCCGGCAATGATGCTCAGGCGGGTGTCGGGGAAGGCGGGGGCGGTGCGGAAGTAGTAGCGCCGGCTGAGGCCTTCGCTGTCCCGAATGAGGAAGAAGTAGTTGGTATTGGGGCGCAGGCCTTCCAGACGCACGAAGTGGTTGTGCATGCCTTTGGCGAAGACGACCACGTCGGGGCGGCGCTCCACGCGATACAGGTGGTGGTTGCGGCCGTGGTCCACCTCATCGAGCAGCAGGACGGGGTTGCTGCCCGA
>CAZBYX010000401.1:0-1946 GCA_964496055.1 uncultured Saprospiraceae bacterium | reverse complement strand
GGTGGTTGCGGCCGTGGTCCACCTCATCGAGCAGCAGGACGGGGTTGCTGCCCGAAACCTGATTCCAGCCGATGACCATGGTGGTGGCGGGGTCCTCGCGCCACATGGCACGCAGCTTGTCCACCTTGCCCCAACCCAGGGCGGGCAGGAGGAAAGCGCAGAGGAAAGCCCACACCCCAGGGGGCGGAAAGCTTCTTGTTTGCCAAATGGATTGCCAAAAGGTTTTTCTCACGGGTCGGAATGCTTTTCGGGTCTGTGGCAGGGCTCCTCAGCCGAGAAGCCCTACAATAAGGACGAATCCGGGGTTTTTATTGCACCGCAAGGGCCGAAGTTCGATGCCCTGCAGGTTCGTGGTGCGCCCACCCGTAGTGACCAACAGCCGGGCGCCCCGGATGTTGAGTCGGAGCGGAAAGAGGCAGGCGGGCCGGCTCGGTGCGCGGAATTTTTTTCACTTTTGCGAAGCCGGTATCGGCGCCCGAAAGTTGCAAAAACTCAGCCACCATGCCACAAGATATCACCTTCGAACTCATCGCCCGCGAAGAGGAACGCCAACGCAAAGGCATCGAACTCATCGCCTCGGAGAACTTCGTCAGCCGGGCGGTGCTGCGCGCCATGGGCACCTGCCTGACGAACAAGTACGCCGAGGGCTACCCCCGGCGCCGCTACTACGGCGGCTGCGAAGTGGTGGACGAGGTGGAACAGCTCGCCATCGACCGCCTGAAGGAGCTCTTCGGCGCCGCCTACGCCAACGTGCAGCCCCACAGCGGCGCCCAGGCCAACGCCGCCGTCTTCCTGGCCGTGCTTCAGCCCGGCGACACCATCCTGGGCCTGGACCTGGCCCACGGCGGGCACCTCAGCCACGGCTCCCCCGTCAACTACAGCGGCAAGGTGTACCGCCCCGTCTTCTATGGGGTGGACAAAGACAGCGGCCGCATCGACATGGACAAGGTGGCTGAAATCGCCGAGCGGGAAAAGCCCAAGCTCATCATCTGCGGCGCCTCGGCCTACTCGCGCGACTGGGACTACGCCCGCTTCCGCGCCATCGCCGACCAGGTGGGCGCCCTGCTCATGGCCGACATCGCACACCCCGCCGGCCTCATCGCCACGGGCTTGCTGCAAAGCCCCATGGAGCATTGCCACATCGTCACTTCCACCACCCACAAAACCCTGCGCGGCCCCCGCGGCGGCGTCATTCTCATGGGGCAAAACTTCGACAACCCCTGGGGCCGCCTCACGCGCAAGGGCACCCCGCTGAAAATGTCCGCCGTTTTGAACAGCGGCGTCTTTCCGGGCATGCAAGGCGGGCCGCTCGAGCACGTCATCGCCGCCAAGGCGGTGGCCTTCGGCGAAGCGCTGCAACCCGCCTTCAAAGACTACTGCCGGCGCGTGGTGGCCAACGCCCGCGCCATGGCGGCCGCCTTCATCGAGCGGGGCTACCACGTCGTTTCCGGCGGCACCGACAACCACCTCATGCTCATCGACCTGCGCTCCAAGGGCGTCACCGGCAAAGTGGCGGAGGAAGCCCTCGTCAAAGCCGACATCACCGTCAACAAGAACATGGTGCCCTTTGACGAACAGCCGCCCCTGGTCACTTCCGGCATCCGCGTCGGGACGGCAGCCGTCACCACCCGCGGCTTCAGCGAAGAGGACTGCCTGCAGGTGGTCGAATGGATGGACGCCATCATCAGCGACCCCGAAAACGAAAGCCTCATCGCCGACATCCGCCGAAAGGTCAACGCCTTCATGGAACCCTTCCCCCTCTACCACGACGAACCCGCCGTCCTGGGGAATTGAACCCACGACGCCCCCGAAATCGGGCAGCCCTCGAATGCAACAATATCGGGCCCCGTACGTCCTTTTATAGCACCGGCGAATGAAGACGAATGATGGGAAGGAGGATTTGAGGATTTGAGGATTTGAGGAACCGAGGATCTGACGATTTGGCG
>CAZBYX010000400.1:0-3556 GCA_964496055.1 uncultured Saprospiraceae bacterium | reverse complement strand
CTTTTATTTCCACTTGTCTCCACCTATTTCCATGTGTTTCGATGTCTTGCCCATCGCTCCTCATTTTCCGTATCATTGAGGGCAAAAAGCGCCATGAAAAAGCTGAATCGCCGCCAGTGGTTGCGCACGGCCGGCATTGCCGGGAGCCTCGCCGTCGCCGGAAGCCACCGCCTCTTCGCTCTTCCCGGCACCACCCCCACCCTGGATCCGCCTGAAGGATTGGTCCGCCTGAATGCCAACGAGAACCCATACGCCCCCAGCAAGTCGGTGCGGGAAGCCATGCTGCGGGGTTTCGACCGGGTGTGCCGCTACCCCTACGAAGAGCGCCCCGAGGTGCGGCGCCTCGTCGCCGAGCGGGAAGGAGTGGACGAAGACCACGTCCTACTGACGGTGGGCAGTCGGGAAGGTCTGGAAATCAGCGGCATGGTCTATGGCATGAATGGAGGAGAGATCATCAGCGCCGAGCCCACCTTCAAAGCCCTGATGAGCTATGCCGAACACTTCGGCGCCTTCATCAACCGCGTGCCGCTGGACGAAAACCTCGTGCACGACCTCGAGGAAATGGAGCGCCGCATCACGCACCGCACCAGTCTGGTCTTCGTCTGCAACCCGAACAACCCCAGCGGCACCCTGCTGCCCGCCGGGCGCCTGCGCGACTTCTGCCACAGCGTCTCCAAACGCACGGTCGTCTTCTGCGACGAAGCCTACTTCGACTACGTCACCGAGCCGAACTACCCCACCATGGTGGAGCTGGTGAAGGAAGGGGCCAACGTCATCGTCTCGCGCACTTTTTCCAAAGTCTATGGGCTGGCGGGCATCCGCATCGGGTACCTGGTGGCCCGACCCGACATCATCGCGCGGCTGCGGCAGGTGCAATTCGACCGCCCCAACATGCTGGCGCTGTTCGCCGCCAAAGCCGCCCTGCAAGACCGTGAATTCTACCGCTACTCGCTGGAGATGAACGCCCGCGCCCGCGACCGCATCTACGCCGTCCTCGACGAGCTGGGCCTGCGCTATGTGCCTTCCCACACCAACTTCGTTTTCTTCCATACGGGACGGCCCATTCAGGAAATCATCGAGGCCATGGCGCAGCAGGGGGTGCGCGTCGGCCGACCATTCCCCCCGCTGACGGACTGGTGCCGCGTCAGCACGGGCACGCTCGAAGAGATGGACCGCTTCGGGGCTGCGCTGCGCAAGGTGATGAGCTGAGCGCTCAACGGCCTATCCCGGAAGCCCGCCAGGCATAGTGCCCGGCGACGTCGAACAGGCGCTTGGCCGCAGCAATGAGCGTCATGTCCAGATCGGCGAAGAGCAACCCTTCAGCCTCGCTGAGTGGGCCGGCAACGATGCGCCCCAGGGGATCGATGATGCAGCTGTTCCCGGGATTCACCCACACGCGTTCCGAAGGGTAGAACTCGCGGAAGCCCGCATCCTCGGGCAGGTCTTCGAATCGCAGCGCCATGCAGCAGCTGATGACGAAGGTCCCTCCTTCCCGGGCGATGTGGCGCATGCTGAGCAGCCAGTTGTCGCTTTTGTCCCACGTGGGCGCGGCCAAGATCTGCACCCCCTGGTCGTACAGGACCTGACGCGCAAGAGGCATGTAATTTTCCCAGCATATCAGCCCGCCGACCTTACCGACGGAGGTGCGAAACACCTTCAGGTCGCCGCCGGGACCGCGCCCCCAGATGAGGCGTTCGGCCCCGGTGGGGATGAGTTTGCGGTGCCGCCCCAGAATCTCCCCCCTGTCGTCGATGAAGAGCAGGCTGTTGAACAGGGAGGCGCCGCTGGCTTCGGAATTTCGTTCGTGCAGGCCCATGACGACGTGGATCTTGTGCTTTCGGGCGGCCTTGCAAATTTGTTCGGTCGCTCCGTCGGGCACACTGACGGCGTTGTCGAGGAGGCGCTGGTAGAGCGGGTTGAGCACATCGCCCCGGTAATTGGGCACCACCCAACACCAATCTGGATAACCCGAAAGGAAAACTTCCGGGAAAACGACCAGCCGGGCGCCACCGGCTGCGGCCTCGGCGATGGCGGCGCAAGCCTTTTCGAGGGTGCCCTCCAGATCGAGGTAAGAGGGGGTGAGCTGCGCCGCGGCCACACGCAGGGAAGTGGGTTTCGTTTTCATGGCCAAAAGGAGTTTGAATGGTATGAGTCGGCCCGGAGCAAGCGTTGCCCCGGCGCCGTATCTGGCGTCCTTCAGCGTTCATTCGATTGGGAAACTCCGTAAAGGATCGATTCCGGTTGCTAATCGCGGGCATGAATGGCCCCCTGCCGGGTGCGCAGGGAGGGCATGTCTTTACCGGCGAAGAAGCCCTGAATTTCAGCGAGGATGGCCAGGGCAATGGTTTCGGGGGTGGTGCTGCCGATGTCCAGCCCGACGGGGTTGAAAAGACGCTGCCGGTCGGATTCCTGCAAGGGGGTGCCTTCGCTCTCCAGTTCGGCGATGATTTTGTTGCGGCGCTTGACCGGCCCCAGCATACCGATGTAGGGCACCTCCGTTTGGAGGGCCAGGCGCAGGTTCTCCTTGTCGGTGCGGAAGTCGTGTGCCATGATGAGGAAGGCGGTGCGTTCGTCCACGGGCACGGAATCGAGGGAAGCATGGACCTTCTCCGAAAGTTCCATCATTTCGCGGGAGGCCTTCGAGGAGTCGTACACCAGTTCGGGCAGCCATCCCAGCTCGCGGGACAGGCGCAGCAGCGGGTAAACGTCGTACTGGCCGCCGCAAATCACCACGCGCGGCGCCGGCGGCAAAACCTCCACGAACAATTCCATCCCCTCCAGGGCGGTCACGCGGGAACGCCCCGAAGATCGGGCCGCCTCCACCTCTTCCCGGAGGCTTTCCAAGGCCTCGGGCGGGAAGTGCGCCTCCAGGTCATCGGGGGTAGTAAGGCGCAGGGCGCCTCCCGGCGGAATTTTGGAGCGCCCGGCAGGGTCGGCGATGAGGGTCAGGACGAGTGAGGTTTCGCGCAGGGGCAGGCAGGAGCGCAGCACTTCGAGGGGGTTGTGGGGGTCTTCCGAGCGAATGGGTGCCATCAGCACGTCGATGATGCCGTTGCAACCCAGCCCCACCCCGATTTGCTTTTCGTCTTCGAGGGTGGTGTCGTAGGTGACCACCTGGGCTCGGTCTTTGAGGAGGGCGAACTGCGCCTTGCGCAGGGCATCCCGCTCCAGACAGCCCCCGCTGATGCCGCCCGTCCAGATGCCGTCTTCCCGCACGAGCATGCGCGCCCCCTCCTTTCGATAGGAAGAGCCCTCCACGTGCACCACGGTGGCCAGGGCAAAGCGGTGCTTCCCCCGCTCCGCCGCGTCGTATTGCCGAATGATTTCCCGGATTTCCTTCATGCCCGCCTTGGATTGATTCAATGGCAAGATAGGAAGTCGGGAAAAAAGTGCCGCCGCAAAATCGGTGAATCGTAAAATCGTAAAACTGTAAAACCGTAAAATCGAAGGGAGGGTGTGGGGCGAGAGGGCGGGCAAGACATCGAAACAAATGGAAATACTTGGAGACAAATGGAAATAAATTGTCTCCAAGCCCGCACTCCCCTCCCACCGAGCC
>CAZBYX010000399.1:0-3561 GCA_964496055.1 uncultured Saprospiraceae bacterium | reverse complement strand
TGAGACCCTGAGACCGTGAGACCCTGAGACCGTGAAACCTTGAAACCGTGCAACCCCGAAACCTTTTATTTCCATTCGTCCCCTCTCTCCGTGTGCATTCTGTTCACTCGGTGGTTGAAATCAATAACCCCTCGCAGAGGGGGGGCGGACTCAGAAGTACTTGAAGCTCTGGCCGTACTCGATCTTCTGAAGGGTTTCGTAAATGAGCCGGATGACGTTCTCGACGTCCTCGCGGTGCGCCATTTCGACGGTGGTGTGCATGTAGCGCAGGGGCAGGGAGATGAGGGCACTGGGGACGCCGCCGTTGGAGTAGGCGAAGGCGTCGGTGTCCGTACCGGTGGAGCGGGAGGCGGCTTCCCGCTGAATGGGGATGCCTTTTTCCTCGGCGGTCTGGATGATGAGTTGCAGGAGTTTGTTGTGCACGGCCGGGGCATAGGTGAGGCTGGGACCCTTGCCGCACTTGACGTCGCCCACCCGCTTTTTGCTCATCATGGGGGTGTGGGTGTCGTGCGTGACGTCGGTGACGAGGGCCACGTTGGGCTTGAGGGTCTCGGCGATCATTTCGGCGCCTCGCAAGCCCACTTCTTCTTGCACCGAATTGACGACGTAGAGGGTGTAGGGCAAGTGCACCTTGTTTTCGCGCAGCAGGCGCGCCACCTCGGCGATGCAGAAACCTCCGATGCGGTTGTCCAGGGCCCGGCCCACGTAAAAGCGGTTGTTCAGGATGTCGAAGCCGTCTTCGTAGGTGACCACACAACCGACGTGAATGCCCATTTCGAGCACTTCGTCGCGGTCTTTGGCGCCCACATCGATGAAGATGTTTTCGGTTTTGGGGGTGGTTTTGGCGTCCTCGCCCCGCCGGGTGTGGATGGCGGGCCAACCGAAGACCCCCTTGACGATGCCTTTGGGGGTGTGGATGAGCACGCGCTTGGAGGGAGCGATCTGGTGGTCGCTGCCGCCGTTGCGGATGACGTGCAGGAAGCCGTCGTCGGTGATGTAGTGCACGAACCAGGAGATTTCGTCGGCGTGCCCTTCGATGACCACTTTGTAGTCCTTGCCCGGATTGATGACCCCGACCAGGGTGCCGTAGTTGTCCAGCGTCCAGTCGTCGATATAGGGTTTGATGTATTCCAGCCAGATTTGCTGCCCCTTGGCCTCGAAACCCGTCGGGGAGGGGTTGTTGAGGTAGGTCCGGAGGAACTTCTCCGATTGGGCCGTGATGATGGGCATGGCTTTCGTCATGGTCATGCTGTTCTCGGTTGGTGTTTTCAGTAATTTACGCAGGTGTCGAATTAGTGGGTGAGGGAATGCTGGGGGTGCCCGCCCGCCCAGGAGATGAACGCGGTGGCCCGCAGGAACTCACCCGATTTCGAGGCTTTCCCGCCAGGCATTCAAACGGGTAAGATCTTCGGGGTCAATGTGTCGGGTGGTGTGGGCTATGGCAATGAGGGTCGGGTAATCCGTCAGGGTTTTCAGGGGGCATTTGGCGGCTTCGAAGGCGCGGTGGGCTTCCGGAAGCCCGTAGGAAAAAATGGCCAGCACCCCGAGCACCGTAGCGCCCGCCTGCCGAAGAGCTTCGACGGCTTGCAGACTGCTGCCTCCGGTGGACACCAGGTCTTCCACCACCAATACGCGGGCATCCGCCGAAAGTTCCCCCTCGATCTGGTTTTGCCGGCCATGGGCCTTGGCCTTGCTGCGTACGTAAACGAAGGGTTTGTCCAGGGCATCGGCCAGCAGGACGCCGTGAGCGATGCCGGCCGTAGCCACTCCCGCCACCACGTCGAAGGGGCCAAATCCCTTGGCCTCTTCCACCAGTGCCGATTTGATGAATTTCCGAACCGACGGGTGAGAGAGGACGAGCCGGTTGTCGCAGTAAATGGGAGACTCGATGCCGGAGGCCCAGAGGAAGGGTTTTTGAGGGCTTAGCTTTATTGCCTTTATTTGCAGCAACTGCCGGGCAACTTCCTCCGCTGAAGACTTATTTGAAGGGATGTGGGGCATCTATTGTCGTGAATTCTTCGGTATGGTGAGGCCGCTCTTTTCCCGCTACTCCTTCCAGTCGAAGACCCCTTTTTCAAAGCAGCGCAAATGTACAAAATCTACATCAATGACGTCCCGTTGGTGCTGGCCGGAGCCCCGCCCGCCGATGGAGATGCCAAAAGCCCCACAGACCAGCTGGTGGCGCGCTACCCCGGCAAGCCGAAATTCCTGCTCAACTACATCGACATGCTGGAAAAGTCCGCCCGTTGGAAAGGGGTGACCCTCTTCTGGCCGAACCCGGAGCAGCTTTGGCAGGACTTCAAAAGCCACTTCAAATGGGTGGAAGCCGCCGGCGGAGCCGTTTTCAATCCTCAGGGGGAAGTGTTGCTCATCTTCCGCCGCGGCTGCTGGGACCTGCCCAAGGGCAAAATCGACCCCGGCGAAAGCCCCCTCGAAGCCGCCCTGCGCGAAGTGGAAGAAGAAACCGGCCTGAACCGACTCGAACCCGGTCCCTTCCTCCTCCAAACCCATCACACCTACCGCAGCCCAAACGGCAAGCGCTTCCTCAAACGCACCCACTGGTTTCGAATGGACACCGACCAAACCACACTCCGCCTCCAACACGAGGAAGACATCGAAGACGCCGAGTGGGTGAAAATCGAGGATTTCCTCTCGGACAATCGACCGACCTACAACAGCATTCGCGAGGTATTGCAGCACACCCTGGAAAGCAGCTCCTGAGGCGGGTTTTCCCTCCCCTCGATTCCACGAAAATAAATTCGGCACTCTGCACAAGGCAGCGGCGGCATTTTCGTTTTCTCACTGGAATCGCCCAAAATCTCAAGGGCCGAGCCGGTTTCTTAACAAAATTTTAGCAAAAATTTTGTTCGGAGAAAGCTTCTCGCGGTCGAAGTTAATTTTTGCTGCTCGGAGTGCCTCGAAAACTTCCTTTTGAAGAATTCGGCACCTCAAACACATGCCGATTTTCTTGGTTTCAAATCCCCGCTGCAATCCTTATCTTCGGTGCGCTTTTGTTTTACAATTCACCAAAATTCTAAAATGTACAGACTTATGGAGTGCAAGAAATGGCTGATCCTGAGCCTTTTGGTTTTTGGCAGCCAAATTTTATTCGCCCAAACCTCCAGTAACGCTCCCTCCGACCAGCATTCCCTCCTCGGGCTCTCCTCCGACAGTTGGAGTTTTTACATGGACCATGAGAACAAAGTGCTTTTCATTGATTTCGAAACCATCCCCGTCAACCTCAGCGAGGTGGTCATTCGCAATCGGGAAGGCAAGGTGGTGTGGAAAGACGAGCTTTGGAATCTGCCCGTGAATTCCATCTACGAAGTGAATTTGAAGCCCTTCCCGGCTGGAGATTATGAGGTCGAGCTCAAATCCTTTACGGGCTCCATGGTCAAGGACCTTCGCTTGCGCTGAGGCACCCACCCATCCCCTGAAATGAAAAGACCGTTGGGAAACGAGATTCCCAACGGTCTTTTCGTTTGCACCAGGAGTAAGCTCCGCCGCCCGAAAAAAATGGTGGGGAGGGTAGGGGGGTTGAGGTTTGGGCGAGTTTTAACC
>CAZBYX010000398.1:0-3564 GCA_964496055.1 uncultured Saprospiraceae bacterium | reverse complement strand
GAGGATAACCCCTTACTTTGCCCGAAAACGACGCGATGAACGAACCGAGCAAAAGGAGGCGCAGCGGGAGCCTGTTCAGGGGTGTGTTGGGGGCACTGGGGCTGGGGTTGGTGGTGTGCAGTTGCAGTTCGGAGCCCGGCACCCTCTTTCGCGAGCGCAAAGCCCTCGATTTCGAAAACGCCATCGAAGAAACCGAGGACTGGAACATCATCCAATACCTCTACTTCTACAACGGCGGCGGCGTGGCCGTCGGGGACGTGAACAACGACGGATTGCCCGATGTGTACCTCACCGCCAATCAACAATCCAACAAGCTCTTCCTCAATCGCGGCGGCTGGCGCTTCGAGGACGTGACCCAAAAAGCCGGTGTGGGCGGACCTGCCGGCAAGAGCTCCTGGACCACCGGCGCCACCCTGGCCGACGTCAACGCCGACGGCTGGCTCGACATCTACGTCTGCGAAATCGGCTCTTTCAAAGTGCTCCAGGGGCGCAACCGCCTCTACATCAACAACCAGGACGGCACCTTCACCGAACGCGCCGCCGAGTTCGGGCTGGACATCCGCTCCTTTGCCCAACAGGCCGCCTTCTTCGACTACGACCGCGACGGCGACCTCGACGCCTTCCTCCTCAACCACTCCGTCCACTCCACCGACACTTACGTCCCGGCCAAAGCCCGCGAAGAACGCGACAGCCTCGCCGGCGACCGCCTGCTGCGCAACGACGGCGGCCGATTCCACGACGTCAGCGCCGCAGCCGGCATCTTCGGGGGCCCCGTCGGTTACGGCCTCAGCCTCGTCGTGGGGGATTTCAACAACGACGCCTGGCCCGACATCTTCGTCGGCAACGACTTCCACGAAAACGACTACCTCTACCTCAACCGCGGCAACGGCACCTTCACCGAAGCCATCCACTGGAGCCTCGGCCACACCAGCCGCTTCACCATGGGCTGCGACCTGGGCGACATCGACAACGACGGCTGGAACGACCTGCTCACCCTCGACATGAAGCCCCCCGAGGAGCCCGTCCTCAAAAGCTCCGCCGGCGCCGACCCCTTCAACATTTATCAGTTCAAGCTCAGCTACGGCTACTACTACCAGCACCCCCGCAACATGCTGCACCTCAACCGCGGCATCCGCCCCCTGCGCCTGCAGGGGCGCCCGGGCATCGGCTTCCCCACCGTCTTCTCCGAAATCGGGCAGCTGCTCGGCATCGAAGCCACCGACTGGAGCTGGAGCGCCCTCATCCAGGACTTCGACAACGACGGCCGCAACGACCTGTTCATCACCAACGGCATCCCCCGCCGCCCCAACGACCTCGACTACAAGCGCTTCATCTCGAACCGCGCCATCCAGGACCAGGCCTCCGACCTGGAACTGGCTGCCAAAATGCCGCCCGGGCTCTACCGCAATTTCGCTTTCCGCAACGCGGGACCGCTCGCCTTCGAGGACGTCTCCGCCGAATGGGGGCTCGACCTGTACGGCTGCTCCAACGGCGCCGCCTGGGCCGACTTCGACGGCGACGGCGACCTCGACCTCGTGGTGAACAACCTCGACGCACCGGCCACCCTGTACGAAAACACCCTCTCCGACGAAGGGCGCCACTGGCTGCAGGTCCGCCTGAAAGGGCCCGCCCCCAACCCCTTCGCCGTGGGGGCGCGGGTGTGGGTCTGGTCGGGAGGGGAGGTGCAGAGCCGCGAGCTGTTTCCCGTGCGGGGCTGGCTCAGCTCCATGCAGGGGCTGCTGCATTTCGGTCTCGGTGCCCGCGAAAAGGTGGACAGCCTCTGGGTGGTTTGGCCCGACGGCCGCCTGCAACGGCTGGGCGAACAGCAAGTGAACCAGCGCCTCGAAATCGAATACGCCCCGCAGGGGGAATGGTCGCCGGAGCTGCTGAAGCCCTCCGAACCGCCCCTGTTCGAAGACCTCAGCGCCGAAACCGCCGTGCCCTTCGCCCATCAGGAAAACCCCTTTTCCGACTTCAACGTGGAGAAGCTGCTGCCCCACAGCCTGGCGGAAGAAGGCCCCGCCCTGGCCATAGCCGACGTCAACGGCGACGGCCTGGACGACGTCTTCCTCGGCGCCGCCAAGGGGCACCCCAACGCCCTCCTGCTGCAGGAACCCGCTGAGGGGCGGGCTCCCCGATTGCGCCCCTCCCCGCAGGCCGAGCAATTGTTTCGCAACTACAGCGCCTACGAAGCCGTGGATGCTCTTTTCTTCGACGCCGACGGCGACGGCGACCCCGACCTCTACGTGGCCAACGGAGGTGGTGAGTTCACCGGCGACCACCCCGCCCTGCAAGACCAGCTCTTCCTCAACGACGGCCGCGGCAACTTCCGCGAACGCACCGGCGCCCTCCCCCTGTTCTTCCTCAACACCGGCTGCGTCGAAAGCGGCGACTTCAACGCCGACGGCCGCCCCGACCTCTTCGTCGGCGGGCGCAGCCTGCCCGGCAGCTACGGCCTCAGCCCCCCAAGCTTCCTGCTCCTCAATCAGGGGGGCGGGGTTTTCGACTTCGCCCCGGAAGCCCTCTCCGCCGCCGTGCGCGAGCTCGGCATGGTCACCGATGCCGTTTGGCTGCCCGACAGCCGCACCCTGGCCGTCGTGGGCGAGTGGATGCCCCTCACCCTGCTCGAATTCACCGAGGCGGGCCTCCGCAAGACCACCGTCCCCGATTCCGAAGGCTGGTGGAACGCCCTCCACGCCGCCGACCTCGACGGCGACGGCGACACCGACCTCCTGGCCGGAAACATGGGCCTCAACTCCAACCTGCGCGCCTCCCCCGAGGAGCCCGTCCGCCTATACGTGGCCGACTACGACAACAACCTCTTCCAGGACCCCATCCTCACCTACTTCCGCCAGGGCCGGGAGTGGATCTACGTCAGCAAGGACGAGCTGGTCGAACAGCTCACCCCCCTGCGCAAAAAGTTCGTGGAATACCACCGCTTCGCCCAGAGCCCCTTCGAGCAGGTCTTCAGCCCCGAATTGCTGGAAAAAGCCGTGCGCCGCGAAGCCCGGACCTTCGCCTCCAGCTGGTTCGAAAACCGCGGCGAAGCGGGCTTTGTCGCCCATGCGCTGCCCCGGGCGGCTCAGTTCGCCCCCATCTACGCCTTCCTCACCGAGGACTTCACCCGGGACGGCCGCCCCGACATCCTCGCCGTGGGCAACTTTTTCGAGAATCCCCCCAGCATCGGCCGCTACGATGCCTCCTTCGGCACCTTCCTGGCTTCCCGCAGCACCGCCGAATGGCAGAGCATCGAGCCGCGCATCAGCGGCTTCGCCGCCTTCGGCGAAGCCCGCGAACTGGCCTTCCTCCACGGCCGTAACCACCGGTGGATTCTCATCGCCCACAACGGCGGCGGCGTGCAGGTCATCGGGGAAAGAAAACGATGAGGAGGGTGGGAAAGAGATCGAAACAAATGGAAATATCATCGAAACAAATGGAAATACATGGAGACAAATGGAAATAAATTGTCTCGCACTAGCGCCCATTACTGTAAAATCGTAAAACTGTAAAATCGTAAAATCGAAGGGAGGGGTTTGAGGTTTGGGTTAGATTGAACCACAGGGT
>CAZBYX010000397.1:0-3599 GCA_964496055.1 uncultured Saprospiraceae bacterium | reverse complement strand
GATCACGATGATCACGACGATCACGCCGATCACGCCGTCACGATCTTGCCCTTGCGGGGTGATCAGATTTTCCGCAGGGCTTCCACGGGGCGCAGGCGGATGGCTTTGAGGGCGGGATAAAGCGCGCCCAGCAGAGCCGTGACGAGCACCGCCACGGTGAGCAGGCCGTACACCTGGCCCTGCAGGCTGGGATAGACCACGGCCGACATGCCGAACTCGCGCACGCCCGCCGACCAGGCCGACAGGTCAATGCCCGTGCGGCCGAGGATGCGGACCGTCAGCCAGCCCAGCAACAGCCCGGCCGGGGCAGCCGCCAGCCCCAGAAAGAGGGTCTCCAGCACCACCATCGCGAAGACGCGCGGCTTGTTCATGCCGATGGCCATGAGCATGCCCAGCTCCCGCACCCGCTCCAGCACCGCCATCAGCATGGTGTTGATGATGCCGAAAATCAGCCCCAGCATGACCACCACCGTGAAGATGAGCGCCGAGAGCTTGATCTGCGACTGAAACAACTCGATTTCGGGGGCGATCTGGGCGTAGTTTTCCACGAGCCACCCGGGATGGAGCGCCTGGATGGCACTTTGCACCGAGTCCACGAAGGCGATTTCCCGAAGCTTGACGGCCAGCTCGTGGTTGGCGTCGGGGCGGGCGAGCAGGCGATTGAGGTCGCCCTGGCGCACGAAGACGGTGCTTTCGTCGAAGGCGTTGTTGCCCGTATCGAAGAGGCCTACCACCCGGAATGCGCCGGCGGTGATGTTGCCTTCCAGATCCTGGAAGGTGAGCACCACGCGCGAGCGCAGGCGCACCTTGAGCTTCTCGGCCAGACGGGTGCTGACGAGCAGGGCGTTGCGTCGGGGGGCATCGAGGTACTCGCCTTCGACGACTTTTTCGTCGAGGTGGGTCACGCGGTGCTCCCGTTCGGGGTCGATGCCGCGCACGCGGGCGCCGGTGGTCGTCTTTCCGCTGGAGATCATGGCCTGGACGATGGTGCGCAGGGTGGCGGCTTCCACGCCGGGCAGGCGCTCGATTTGCTGCAAATCCTCGGGGGTGGCGCCCAGCAGGAAGTGCACCTCCTCATCGCGGGGGAACTCGGGGTGGTGCGCCTGCAGGTGGGACACCTCGTTTTCGATGGCGTTGCGCACGTAGCTGTCCACCATGCCGGAGGAGAAGCTGATGAGGAAAATGACGCTCCACACGCCCACGGCGATGGCGCCCATCACCACCAGGCTGCGGGTGCGGCTCCTCCAGATGTTTCTCCAGGCGATTTTGAAAAGCATGTTCGCGTTGCTTTGGGCGCCCCCCCTCCCTCCCCCGTCCGGGGAAAGGTTTCGGGGGATGGTGGGCGGTTGGCGGTGGGGGTTCGGGGGCGATTCCGGGGGTGAATTCAATTCCCCCGGAGTGGTTCACTCATCGGCGCATGGCTTCCACGGGCTGCAGGGTGCGGATTTTCAGCAAGGGATAAAAAGCCAGCACGGAGGTGATGAGAAAGACCACGGTCATTTGAGTGCCGAAGACCAGCCACTCGAAGGCGGCCGGGAATATGGGTTCGAAACCGAACTTCTCGTAGGCGTCGGCCATCTGGTCGGACATCTGCGTGAAGTCCAGCGGGTTGACGTGAAAATGGTAGATGAGGGGCAGGGCGAGCAACAGGCCCGCCAGCACCCCCAGGAAGCCGAGCAGCAGGATTTCCAGCCACACGACGAAGCCCAACTGCCGGCGGTGCATGCCGATGGCAAGCAGGATGCCGAACTCGTACTCCCGCTCCTTGGTCATCATGAGGATGGTGCCGAAGATGCCGAAGGCGATGATGAGGTAGAGGATGAACATGACCACGTAGTTGCCGGCGGTGTCGATTTCGCGGGCCTCCACCAGCTCGGGCATCATCTCCTGCCAGTCGAGCACTTCGAACTCGGGCCCCAGGAAGCGGCGCAGCTTGCGCACCAGATGGGGCACCGCGTCCTTGTCGGCGACGTGCAGAGCCAGGGAGGTGAGCAAGCCCTCGGCCCCGTAGAACTGCTGGGCGGGGCGCAGGGGCAGGAAGACCATGCGCTTGTTCAACTCGGGGGAGCCGAACTTGACGATGCCCCGGATGGGGTATTTGCCGGCGGCGTTGACCCCGTGATAGCCCTGACTGATGAGGACGATGGTGTCGCCGACGCCGAGCTTGAGGAAGGCGGCCACCCCTTCGGCGACCAGGGCGCCGGCGTCGTCGGGTTGCAGGTAGGCGCCGCCGGTCAGGCGCTCCGACAGGCGGGTCATGGCGTCCTCCCGGGCGGGGTCGGTGCCGATGAGCAGGACGCCGCGCGTGAGGTTGCCGGCCGAAGCCAGGGCGAAGGACTCGATGCGCGGCACCACGCCGAGCAAGCCCTCGAACTGTTCGGGCAGCTTCGACCAGCGCTCGCTTTCGGGGAAGGCTTTTTCCAGGCTTTGCTCCTCCCAGTAGCCGCTGCTGTGAATTTGCGCGTAGCCGTAGTAGAAATTCACCACGTTTTGGACCATCTGGTCCCAGGCGCCCTTCTGGATGGCCTGCATGAAGGCGGCCAACACGACGGCGAAAAGCACGGAAGCCGCCGTGATGTAGGTGCGTCGTCGGTTTCTCCAGATGTTGCGCCAGGCGAGTTTGAGGAGCATGGTCGGAAAGGGTGGAGCGTGGGAATTGGTTGGGCCGAAGCGGATTGCCCCCGAAATGTAGGCAGAAAAAAGGAATTGCGGGGGCGGGTTGGTGGGGCTTCAGCGAGCCGGGTCGTCCAGTTCTTCGGAGAGGGCGTCGGCCAGGGAGCCGAGCTCGTACTGGCGGTTGAGGAGTTTGCACCAGTGGCAATGGGGTTCGTTGCAGCCCTCGAAGAATTGGCGATCGAGGATGCGCTGGTAGGTCTCGCGCAGCAGCTCCCGGAGGAAGTCGGCGGCGGCGGCGTCCAGTTCGAGGGGGTGGGTGGGGAAATGCCCTTGCTTGTCGGGGTCGAGGTAGGCGATTTCGCCACTGCGCACCACTCCGCGTTTGCCCGAAGCGCTTTCGTAGAGCAGTTTGTAGAAGACGAGCTGGCGCCAGTAGGGGCCGCCGTGGGGTTCCTTGTCGGAGGGGGGGCGCAGCTTGTCGGCGCGGTGGCTTCCGGTTTTGTAATCCACCACATGGGCTATGCCGGGCTCGGGAAATTCCACCTTGTCGATGATGCCGATGAGGGGCACGCCATCCACGACGGCGTCGCGGATGAGGAGCTCGAGCTTCACGTTTTTGCACCAGGTGTCGCGTTGCTGCAGCACGTAGGCCTGGAGGTTGTGGCGCCCCTTTTCGAGGTAGCGACGGAAGGCCTGCTCCCCGAAGAGGGCCGAGCGGCGCTTCAGGGCGCGGTCAAAGTGGCGGGCGAAATCTTCGGGCGGGGGAAAGGCTCTTTCGGGGTGCTGGAGCATTTGCCCGAAGCCCCGATGCAGCGCCTCGTGCATGGCCAGGCCGTAGGCGGCGTATTCGCTGGTTACGGAGGGCAAGCGGAGCACCCGCTCGTAGTAGAAGCTCAGGGGGCAGCGGAGGTACTGGTTGAAGCCCGAGATGCTGAGGCGCAGCTCCGCCAGCAGGGCGTCGAGGGTGGCGGGTTGGGGGGGTG
>CAZBYX010000396.1:0-3599 GCA_964496055.1 uncultured Saprospiraceae bacterium | reverse complement strand
CTTCTCCCCGGCCACCGCCCCCACTTCGGGGCGCAGAAAGTGCCGGGCCAGACGACGCACCGCCTGCGGATTGAGCATGGCGTTGGCATCCGAAAACACGACCACCGGGGTATGGATGGAGGGAAAGACCCGCTCGATGGCCGCCTTTTTGCCCCGCCGCTCGGGGTGATGCGCCACCTCGAATCGGAAATCGGGGGGCAATTCCAGGTTGCGCAGCCATTCGGGGCTGCCGTCGTCGGAGCCGTCGGTCACGAAGAGGTAGCGGACCTTGTCGCGGGGGTAATCTTGTTCCAGGCAGTTCTGCACTTTGGCGCCGAGCCAGTCCTTTTCGTTGTAAGCCGCCACGACGAAGGTGACTTCCGGCCCTCCCTGCGTATCAAGTTGGGGTGGGGGCCGGGGCTCCGTCCTATTGCTGAGCGAAAGCAAAAGCCGCAGCAGCAAGGGATAACCCAGGTAGGTGTAGAAAACCACCCCGAAAGCCAGCCAGAAGAGAAACTCCATGCCATCGTTTTTTGAATTCAAGGTTTCGGACAGCCTTTGCCCCCGCCGGGCGGGGTGGCTCCTGCAAACCAAAGAAAGGGGCGCCACCCCTGCAAAGAAGTCGAAAACCCCTGAAAAGCGTCCGAATTCGGGCGATAAGCTGCGGAAAAATGGAATTTCGACGGTAAACGCCCAAAAGAGCTTAACTTTGTTTCACTGCCAGCGTGTAGTAAACCCGTCGCATTCCTCCCCCCGTTTGCGCGCAGAGTCTTAACCACATTGCAATTGGTCTTCATTTCACTTTCCTGAGTCTGGATTTTGAAATGGTATTCCTACTGGTCTTCCCAGGCTTCCGGCCGAGGATGCACCCGCTTGCGTCGTCGGCCCCGCATTGCCCTTGGGATACCTGCAAAAACTTTGAACCATGAACATGGACTTGACTCAAAAGTGCATTCTCGTGGTCGAGGACCACGCCAGCATTCGGCATTTGCTGGGCCAATGGCTGAGCAAATCCTATTCCGTCATCACCCGCAAGAACGGGTTGGAGGCCATGGCCTGGCTGGCTCAGGGCCATCGCCCCGACCTGGTGGTGTTGGATTTGGAAATGCCCGGGCTGGGCGGCATGGAGTTTCTCAAGCAACTGCGCCTCAGCGGCTTTTTCGAGGATTTGCCGGTCATCGTCGTTTCGGGGCTGGAAGAGCCGGAAATCCAGGAGATGGCCGAGGCCCAGGGCATCGAAGCCTTCGTGTGCAAGCCGTTCAACCCCTTGCAACTGAAACGACTCATCGAAGCGGCCCTGCAACGCGCGGGCGGCTCCCTGCTCAAGACCGGCTGAGGTCCCCAAATTTCGGTGCTGCGTTCATCCCCAAGGTATCCCGGTAGTTTCTACCGGTTCACAAAAAGTGTGACCGCGACATGAACATGTACAGCCAAGTGAAAGTCCAAACCGAGGGCAAGCCCATCGTATTCGTAGGCTTCGCTCCCGGGGAAGAGTCCGTATTGACCTTCGACCCCAACAACAAACTTACGGGCGAACCCTCCTTTTTTCCCAATGCCTATTCGGCTTTCATCTGGCTGGACCGACAGAGCCGGGAAAACCCCGAGGAACTGCCCGAAGCCCTGTTCGTGGATCTGGACCAATTGCTCGAAGAGAATTTCCTGCTGCTCAACTGCCTGCAGCGCAACCCCTACCTGCGCACCCTTCCTTTCATCGTCGTCGATCGCTCCGAAGACGACCGGCGCGAGCTGGCGTTTCGCCCGGGCGTGGACGACTGCTTCCACACGCCCCTGCCCTGGCCCCGCCTGCGCAAGCGGCTGGCCTTCCTCCAGCGCTACAAGGCGCTGCTGCTCAACCTGCTTCCACCGGAAGAGACCCTCCCGCCCCGTGCCCTCCCCCCCGGCAAACGCATCTTCGACCTCGTCTTCGCGGGGCTGGCCCTGCTGGCGGCCTCCCCGCTGATGCTGCTCATCGCCCTGGCCATCAAGCTGGAGTCGCGCGGGCCCGTCATCTACCGCTCCAAGCGGGTGGGTACGGGCTACGAGGTGTTCGATTTTTTCAAGTTTCGAACCATGTACGTGGACGCAGACAAACGCTTGGAAGAATTGAAACACCTCAACCAATACGGCAAGAACGGCCAGCCCTTCCTCAAGCTCCAACGCGACCCCCGGGTGACGCGCATCGGCCGCGTGTTGCGCAAAACCAGCCTCGACGAACTGCCCCAGCTGTTCAACGTCTTGCGCGGCGACATGAGCCTGGTGGGCAACCGCCCCCTGCCCCTCTACGAAGCCGAACAACTCACGCGCGACCACTGGGCGCAGCGCTTCCTCGCCCCCGCCGGCCTGACGGGGCTGTGGCAGGTGTCCAAGCGGGGCAAGAAGAACATGTCGGCCGAAGAACGCATCCTGCTCGATGTCTCCTATGCCCAGAATTTTTCCTTCCTTCAGGACCTGAAAATCATCCTGAAGACCATTCCGGCCATGATTCAGGATGAGGAAGTCTAAACCGGCATGCCTCCACTGGTCAGCATCATCACGGTCAACTACAACGGCACGGCACTCCTACTCGAGATGCTGGCCGCCCTGGAACGCTGCACCTACCCCGAAAAGGAAATCATCGTGGTGGACAATGCCTCCGAGGAAGACCCCAGCCCCGTGCTTCGGGCGCGCCACCCCGCCGTGAAGGTCCTCCGCTCGGAGCGGAACCTGGGATTCGCCGGCGCCAACAACCTGGGCTTGCGCGAAGCCCGCGGCACCTTCTTCTTCCTGCTCAACAACGACGCCTGGCCCGAGCCCTCCGCCCTCAGCACCCTCGTCCGGTTTTTGGAAACCCACCCCGACGCCGGGGCCGTTAGCCCGCTGATTTGCTTCCCCGCCGAAGAGGGTCAAGAAACCCGCGTCCAATTCGCCGGCGCCACCGACCTGAACCTCCTGACCGCCCGCAACCGCACCCTGGGCCGCGACCGACGCCCCGACCAACTGCCCCCTCACCCCCACCCCATCCCCTTCGCCCATGGCGCCGCCATGCTCGTTCCGCGTCGGGTGGTGGAAGCCGTCGGGCCCCTGAGCGAAGACTTCTTCCTCTATTACGAAGAGCTCGACTGGTGTGCCCGCATGCGAAAAGCCGGCTGGACCATCTACCTCGAACCGCGGGCGCGGGTCTTCCACCACGAATCGCATTCCATCGGCACGGGCAGCCCGCTGAAGTGCTTCTGGCAAACCCGCAACCGCCTGCTCTTCGCCCGCAAGCACTTTCCCTCCTGGGCGAAACCCCTGGTCTGGTCCTACTTCCTGGGGGTGGCTCTGCCCGTAAACCTGTTTCGCCACCGAAAAAGTGCCGACCACCGGAAAGCTTTCCTGCGGGGGGTCGCCGCCCACCTGCAACCCGGGAAATGGGAACCCCTGTACACCCCGCAAGGAGGGGCGTGAGGGGGCAGGAGCGAGCTGAAGAAGGGTTATAGCGCCGGTGAATAAGGACGAATGATGGAGAAGGAGGATTTGGGGATTCGAGGAACCGAGGATTTGACGTGGATGGTGTGAGTTTGGGGATACTGAACCGCATTGCTCTGCAGCTTTTTTCGCAGTTGGCCGCAGTTCTCAGTTGGCAGTGGGCAGTTGACAGT
>CAZBYX010000395.1:0-3610 GCA_964496055.1 uncultured Saprospiraceae bacterium | reverse complement strand
CAACGAACAACGAGCAACGAGCAACGAACTTCGTCACGATTTCCCTCGGCTCACTTGTGGATGATGACCCTTCGGCGGTCGTAGCTCAGCCCCGTGAAGATGCCGATGACGGGCGCATCGTCGCTGTACACATTGGAGAGGATGGCGCCGGGCTGGGCGAAGGGGTTGCCGTTGGCATCGATGGCGCCGAAGACGCTTTCCAGGAAGTCGTGGTAGGTGCTTTCGATGTGCACCAGGGTGGTGTAGACGGTGTCACCGGGGGCGAAGTCGTAGCCCGATCCGAAGACGACGGTGCTGTCTTCGACGAAGTCGTCGCTGGTGGCGAAGTCTTGCAGGGGGATGGAATCCAGGGAGTGGTGGTGGAGCATCCGGCGGTAGAAGTTGGTGGGTTCGGGAGGGTCGGTGAAGTAGGTGAGCACGCGGGCCAGGGTGTCGTTCCGTTCGCTGAACTCGACCACCACGCTGTCGATGGGCACCACGGGAAGCAGACGGGTGCGGCTGCGCAGGGTCTTGCCGTGGCGGGTTCGGATTTCCAGCTCGAAGTCGCTGTCGTAGTCGGCGGGCACCTTTTCCTGGGAAACGTAGTTGAAGACCTTCTGATTGAAGGGGTTGAAAAAGAGCTGGTTTTTGAGCACCACCTCCTGCCCGTCGTGACGGATGCGCACCTCGGCGCTGTCTTCGAGCAGGGTGGTGAGGAAGTTGATATCCTGGAAGGTGAAGGGGTCGAAATAGGCATTGCTGCGGGTCAGCAGCAAAGTGTACGGCTGCCCCGGCTCGAGGTAGCACTCCACCACGTACTTGGGCTCGTAGGCGGGGAGCTCCAGGGTGATTTCCTTTTCGAGGTTGCCGCAGGCATACAGGATGCACACGGCGGCGAACAGCAAGGGACTGATGTGTTTCATGGCTTCACGGGTTCTTTTCGATTCGACGATTACGCTTCGTTTTCCTTCCCCCTCCCAACTCAAACCTCCCAACCCACTCCCAAACTCTCCACTTTCCACTCTAAACTCCAAACAGAATCATTCAGAACTTGAAGTTCCAGGTCAGGGCTCCCAGGATGGGGAAGAGGGAGACCTGTTTGGCCTTCACTCCAACGGGGATATCCGCCTGGAAGGGTCCCTGGTTGAAGGTTTCGAATTCGGGTTCGAGGTAGATGAAGAAGGCGTTGCGGCGGTTGGTGACGTTGAAGAAGTTGAGCGTCAGGTCGCTTTGCCCCCATTTGGGGAAGAGCCGGTACACGACCCCGAAATCGAAGCGCAGGAAATAGGGCAGGCGGAGGTTGTTGCGCTCCTCGCCGAAATCGGGCACGATGAGTTCGAGCTGCCCGCCCTGGATGTCCTGGAAGGCAAATCGCCCGACGGGCACCCAGGTCAGGTCGCCGGAGCCGTAGATGGCGGTGCCGGTGAAGCTCCAGCGGCGGTTGAGCTGATACATAAGGACGACGGAGAGGTCGTGGCGGCGGTCGAAGCGGGGCGGGGTGTACACCTCGGCGCTGCTGTAAAATCGTTCGGGGTCCACGGGCTGGAACTTGCCGCGCCGCACCCAGGCCAGGGTGTAGCCGATCCAGCCTGTCAGGTCGCCCACCTTTTTCTCGATGCCCAGCTCCATGCCGTAGGCGTAGCCCTTGCCGATGGCGAACTCTCCTTCGAGGTCTTCGTTGACGAAGAGCTGCGCCCAGTCCACGAAATCCACCTGCCGGCCCAGGCGCTTGTAGTAGTATTCGTTGGTCAGGATGAAATCCTTGCCGAGGAGGAAGGAGGCACCGAGGGCCACCTGGTGGGAGAACTGGGGTTTGACGCGGGCGGTGGAGGGGTACCAGATGTCGGTGGGCAGGGCCACCCCGGAAGTGGAGACGAGGTGGACGTATTGACGCATGTGGGCGTAGCTGGCTTTGAGGGCCAGGCGCTCGTTGAGGCTGTAGCGGGCGGCGAGGCGCGGCTCGATGCCGGCGAACCAGTGCCCGTCGTTGTAAAAGCCGCTGAAGCGGAGGCCGCCGTTGAGGTTCCAGCGCTCGTCGGGCTTCCATTCGTCGCCGATGTAGGCGGCGAACTGCACGCCGTCGAAGCGGTCGCCGGCCGAGAAGCTCACGGTGCCGTCGTCGCTGCCGGCCTGCAGGCGCCCCACGTCGAACTGGTGATGGGTCACGTTGCCCCCGAAGCGCAGGGTGTGCCCGGCGCCGGCGGCGAAGTAGAAGTCGCTTTTGAGGTTGATGTCTCGCACGTCGGAGCCGATGTTGAAGGAAAAGCCCGTGACCTTGGTCTCGATGTTGTACTCGTAGTCGGAATAGGTGAAGGTGGTGTTGGCGAAGAGGCGGGAGGAGAAGACGTGGTTCCAGCGGGCGGTGCCGGTGGCGTTGCCCCAGTTGAAGCTGAAGTCGAAGAAATCCCCCTCGAAGCCGAAGGCATCGCGGCCGAAATACCCGCTGAGGAAAAGGCGATCGCGCTCGCCGAGCTGGTAGTTGACCTTGGCGTTGAGGTCGTAGAAAAAGTAATCGGGAATGGGTTCGTAGTCGGGGTCGTCTTCTTTGGCTTTGTTGATGCGCCGGGTGATGAGGTCCACGTAGGTGCGCCGCCCCGAAACGATGAAGGAGGAGCGCTCCTTCTGGAGGGGTCCTTCGAGCGTGAGGCGGGAGGTGATGAGGCCGATGCCGCCGGCGCCCGAGAACGAGCGGTTGTTGCCCTCCTTCATGCGCACGTCGATGACGCTGCTGAGACGCCCCCCGTACTGGGCGGGGAAGCCCCCTTTGTACATCTTGAGGTCTTTGACGGCATCGGTGTTGAAGGTGCTGAAGAAACCAAAGAGGTGGTTGGGGTTGTACACCACCGCCTCGTCGAGGATGATGAGGTTCTGGTCGGTGTTGCCGCCGCGCACGTAAAGTCCGGTGGTGCCCTCCGCCCCGGAGGGGATGCCGGGCTTGAGCTGCAACACGCGCAGGATGTCCGTTTCGCCCAGCAGGGCAGGGATGACTTTCACCTCCCGGGTGCTCAGCGCCTCCACGCTCATTTGCGCCGAGCGAAACTGCTCTTCCACGGGGTCGGCCTTCACGACGACCTCCTCCAACTCCACCCCCTCGCTCAGCGCCACATTCAGAACGCTGTCTTTCAGGGGCACCCAGAAGAAGGTCTGCGGCTGGTAGCCGATGTAGCGAAACTCCACCAGGAGGGTGTCCGGGGTGGGGGGCAGGGTGAGGGCGTAGAAGCCGTACTCGTTGGAGGTGGTGCCTTCGTTGCGGGTGGGCAGGCTGATGGTCGCGCCGATGAGGGTTTCCCCGCTGGCGGCATCCGTTATGGTACCACTCAGACTGACGGCGTCCTGAGCTTGGACAAAAAGAGGAATCAAGCAGGAAACAAGCGCGGCAAGGGGTCTCATCATGACGTAGGAATCGTTTTCAGGGGGCAAAGTTCCGCCAAAATTCGCAGCAACGATGTCTCCCTACACCCAAACCCGGCCCGCTCCCCGACCCTTTTCCACCAACGGCCGCTTTCCTTCTACCAATGGCACGCAAATCCCTCCCCCCGGATGAGCGTCCTTCCCGGGGGACGAGAACCCCGTTGCCCTGACTTTGTGCAGGATTTTGGGAAATTTACCCTGACTTTGTGCAGGAAATCGG
>CAZBYX010000394.1:0-3612 GCA_964496055.1 uncultured Saprospiraceae bacterium | reverse complement strand
TCGAGTTCGAGGTCGAGGATGAGCTCGGCGAGGAAAAAGTAGGAGCCCGCCCGGGGATGGATGAGCAGGGTGTTCTTTCCGGTCCAGCCCAGGCCGCTGAGGGCGGCCCATTGCCGTTCGAGGACGGGGGCGGAGTCCACGAAGCAGCGCCCCTCGATGGGGCCGACCTCTTCGCGCAGGCGTTGCAGCAGGGTTTTCAGCTTCCGCTTGAGGACGAAGTGGTAGTCGCGCCCGTAGGCGTAGCTGGCGATTTTGGGGGCTTCGGGGTCCTTTTGTTTCCGGGGGTTGTGGTAATTGTACAGCAGGCAGACCACCGAGCGGGCTCCGGGCACCAGCTCGCGGGGGTCGAGGCGCTTTTCGAAGTGGTTGGCCATGTAGGCCATGCGGCCGTGGTAGCCGCGCTGGAGCCATTCCTCCAGCAGGGCTTCCTGCTCGTCGAGGCGGCGGGCCCGCGCAATACCTACGAAGGAGAAGCCCAGCTTTCGGGCTTCGGCCTTGAGCAAAGCGGCATGGCGGGCGGGGGCTTTCATGCGGGGGGGCTTTCGAGGTTTTGCCCGGCGTAATAACCCGTGTCGAGGTCTTTGAGCCATTTCACCAGGTAGGTGACCTGGCCCACGTGGTAGGAGAAGTGCTCCACCACATGCACCAGGATGCTCACGCCGTTCTCGTGGTACACCTGGACGGGGTGCTCCTGGAGCAAATCCTCGGTGCGCAGCCCCTGCAAGACGGCTTCGACGTCGGATTGCAGGCGTTCGAGCTGTTGGAGCAGTGCCTCGGCGGGCAGGGGGCCGCGCTCGGCGAATTCTACGGAGCGGCGGCGGCGGTCGGGTTGTTTGCCCAGTCCTGAGCAAATCCACTGGCGGGCGTTTCCGCACAGGTGCAGCACCAGGTTGCCCACGCTGTTGGAGTGGGCGTTGGGGCGCCACCAGATTTCCTCCTCGCTCAGCAGGCTCAGGCATTTGCGCAGGCGGGGGATGCCCTCAGAGAAGAGCCGGCGCCGCACCTCGGCAATCAGGGCTTCGCGCAGGGCGGCTGCCTTTTCGAAATCCGTTGGGGGCTCGTGCGTCATGATTGACGGGTTTGAATTATCTTCCGGCAAAGGTAAGGGGCGGGGGAAACTTGACCGCCCGGGAAGGTGCTTCGTCCAAAACCAGGCACTCCAAAACGAAAAAAGCCATGAAAACGAGAATCTTGTTGCTTCTTTTGCCGCTGGTGTTGCTGGCCGCCAAATGTAAGGACCGCCGGTATCGCTACGGCGCTGAGAGCTTCATCCTCCTGGAAAAAGGAGGGTGTTTCGGCACCTGCCCCATCTATCAGTTAAGGGTGAACGGTGTGGGGGAGGTCAGCTATCACGGGGAGCGCTTCGTCGAGGTGGAAGGCAAGCACCAGGCTTTGCTGGGGCCCAAGGAAACGAACGAGCTGTTCGACGCCTTCGAAGCCAGTCGGTTCTGGGATTTCGAAGACGCCTACGACGACCCCAACGTGGTGGACCTGCCCACCATCTATCTCACCTATTCGGATGGGGAACGCAGCAAGCGCATCAAGGACTACTACGGAACCCCGGAGGAGCTCAAAGCCCTCGAAGAACGGGTGGAAGCCATCGCGGTTCGGCAGGGGTGGCTGAAAAAATCTCCCTGAAGCATGAAGTACAGCGAGTACGCTTACCAATTCATTCGGCAACTGATGCTCGGGCTCATCGGCCACGTGGAAGCATTTCGCTTTCTGCGAGCCGAGCGACCTTGGCGCGGCATCTGGCGCTATCGCTGGGCGGTGATGCTGTTGGGGGGGATGGCGCTGGTGGTGGGGTTGTTGTTCCTCAGCGAGCTGGTGGCCTTCTTGCAGGTCGCCCCGGAAGCGGTGGCCGCCCAGGGAGCGGTGAGCGAGGCCGGCATCGGCAAAAGCCTGCCCGCCCTGGAGTGGGAGCAATTCGAATGGGTGATGGGTAACGGCTACAAGTACCTGGTGCTCATCTTTTTAGAGATACTGGTCTTTCATGTGACGCGGCAGACCCTCGAGCTGCGAACGGGCATCGAGACCGACTCTTCCTTCCGCGCCTTCCTGCACGCCGAATGGCGCATGATTCGGGTGGCGTTGCGCTCCTGGATCGGCGAATCCATCACCATCATTTTGGTCAATATTGCCCTGTCCGTGGTGCTGTTGGGCTGGCTGAAGGGCCTGGCGAGTTTCTTCATCCAGTGCTACTACATCGGGCTGGCTTTCATGGACAACTACAACGAGGTGTACGGCGACAGCATATCGGAAAGCATCCAGAACACGCGCAAGGTGGCAGGTGCTGCGGTAGCGGTGGGTGTGGTGGCTTACTGGCTCATGTATTTGCCGCTGGTGGGCGTGGTGTTGGCTACGCTGTCCGGCGCCGTAGCGGCCACGTTGGTGTTGTTGCGCCTCCAACCCCGGCCCCTCCCTTCTGCAAGCGCTCCTGCCGAAACGCCTCCCGCCCTGGGGAATTGAATCGTCGGGTGAAAAAAGAGGTCGGGCGCACCGGGAAGGTGCGCCCGACCTCTTTTCTCCAACCCCACTCCTTCCAACGCGCTGTGCTGCAGCGGCCCGCGGGGCCATCAGTTGACGCGGCAGCCGGCTTTGGAGCGCAGGCGGCGGCGGCTGCCCATCAGGCCGTTGTCGAGGAAGTTGTAGGAGACGGTGAATCCGGCGATGAAATACCAGTCGGCGGGGTTGTCGTCGCCGCGAGGGGTGCCGGTGGGCACGGAGACGGGTTCGCCGCCGCTGAGTTCGCCGGTGCGGTTGCCCAGGGCAGCGGCCAGTTCTCCATTGCCGGCGAGCAATTCGCCGTATTCGACGTAGGTGGTGCTCACGTCATCGAGGTAGTCGGTGAAGCTGCGCCGGGCGCCGATTTCGAATCCGAGGTTCCACTTGTCGGTCAGGGCGTATTTCACACCGACGCCGAAGGGGACGGAGAGCTCGGTCAGGCGGTAGGGCTTGCGGTCGGGGAATTGCTCCATGCCCTGGCCTTCGGTGCCGAGGGGCTGCAATTCCACCCAGCGGCCCTGGTAGCGGGCTTTGGGGTTGAAATTCGTCACGGCGATGCCCCCGAAGAGGTAGGGGCTGAGGGTGCGGGCCAGGGCATAGGGTTGGTAGCCCAGGATGTTCCACTCCACCGTCAGGGAGCCTTCGAGGATGCGGGAGCGGAAGCTGAGGTTGCGTTGGCGGATGGATTCGTCGTTGTCCACGTTGGCGTCTTCGCCGCCGATCCAGGCGATGTTCGCGCCCAAGCGGAAGTTGATGAAGTCGTTCAAATTGTAGCGCCCGAAAGCGCCGAACGCCGCCCGCGTTTCTTTCAGGTACAGGCGGCTGCTGTTGTTCGACAGGTCCCCCAGATAGTTGGCGCCCCCCAAAAGCAGGCCCGCTTCCAGGTATTGCCCGAAGCTCAGAGTGGGCAGGCACAGCCCGATGAACATCAGAAGTTTCTTCATTGCAATGGGTTTGTGACGGTTGGTTTACGATTGCTTTGCAATGGGTTTGAGGAAGGCGGTTTGCCGGGAACGGGAGTTTGGGGGAGGGTTTTCAGCGCAGCATTCCGCAGCGGTGGGCCGGTTCCGCCCGTCTTTCCCAAGCCCAAACCTCAACCCCTTCCCC
>CAZBYX010000393.1:2435-3635 GCA_964496055.1 uncultured Saprospiraceae bacterium | reverse complement strand
ACCCGACTGAATAGCTATGAAAAAACGCTTCATCCTGCTTGGTTTTCTTTCTTTCGCTGTGCTGTCAGCGCCGCCCGGGTCGTTCGGGCAATCTCCCGGCAATCAAAGCGGCAGTCTGGAGGTGGTCGTGCTCGATCCCCAGGGGCAACCCCTGGAAGGGGTGAACATCTTCACCGAAGAAGGGGAACGGCTGGTGCTCAGTACCGACCGGCAGGGGCGTGCCGAATTGCCGCTGCTTTCCGGGGAACCCACCTGGCACTTTTCCTATCTGGGCTATGAGGTTTTGGCGCTCTCCCCTGCTGAAATCCGCGCCCGGGAGGGCCGCATTTTGCTGAGTGAATTGTCCGGCACGATTGAACAGGTCCTGGTAGTGGGCCGCCGCGACGACCGGCCCTCCGTGGTGCCCTATCGCCTGGAAACCATTCGTGCCGAAGAACTGGCCCTGACCAACCCCCAGACCAGCGCCGATGCCCTGGCGGCACACGGAGGGGTCTTCGTGCAGAAGAGCCAGATGGGCGGGGGCAGCCCCATCATTCGGGGCTTCGAAGCCAACCGCATCCTGCTGGTGCTGGACGGGGTGCGCCTCAACAACGCCATCTATCGGGAAGGCCACCTGCAAAACGCCATCACCGTGGACGCCGGCATGCTCCAGCAGGCGGAAGTCCTCTTCGGACCCGGCTCCCTCATGTACGGCAGCGACGCCCTCGGCGGGGTGGTGCATTTCCGCTCCAAAGACCCCAAACTCCATTACGGACCCGACAGCCCGCAGCCCGAAATCAATTTCTACACCCGCTTCGCCAGCGCCAACCGCGAAAAGAGCTTCCATACCGACATCAACCTGCCCGGCCGACGCTGGGCCGCCCTGAGCAGCATCACCCTCACCGACTACGACGACCTGCGCGCCGGCAGCCGACGCCCCGCCCCCTACCCCGAATTCGGAAAGCGCCTCTTCTACGCCGATCGCCTCACCGATCGCGACACCGTCTTGCCCAACACCGACCCCGACCGCCAGGTGGGAACCGCCTATGCCCAACTCGACCTGATGCAAAAGCTGCGTTTCCAGCCCAACGAAAGCCTCTATTTCATCGCCAACCTCCAGTATTCCACCTCCACCGACATCCCTCGCTACGACCGCCTGACCGAAACCCTCAGCGCCGACCCCTCTGACCTGAAATTCGCCGAATGGTACTACGGCCCCCA
>CAZBYX010000393.1:0-2335 GCA_964496055.1 uncultured Saprospiraceae bacterium | reverse complement strand
GAAAACCTCCTCAGCGGCGAAACCGACGACCGCGAACTGACGCGCTACCCCGGCAACGGAAACCGCATGACCACCCTCGGCGCTTATTTCAACCTCCAGAAAAGTTCCCGCGACTCGTTGGCCGTCTTTCAGGCGGGTGCGCGCTGGTCCTTCGTGCACCTCTTTTCCCGCTTCCGCAACGACAGCATCATCCTCTGGCCCCCGCACTACTTCGACCCCGGCCTCGAACTGAACAACCAGAACCTCACCTGGGCGAGCTCCCTGCGTTTCAACCTTCCCGGCCGTTTCAGCCTGGTGGGCATCGCCGCCACGGCCTTCCGCTCCCCCAACATCGACGACTTCGCCAAAATCCGAGAGAAGGATGGCTTCGTGACCATCCCCAACCCCAACCTCCAACCCGAACGCTCCCTCAGCCTCGAAGCGGCCCTGGCCAAATCTTTTGGCAGCCCGGCTGCCGGAAAGGGCTTCCACCTCCACCTCAGCCTCTCGGCCTACCACACCTGGCTGGAAGACGCCATCATCCGGCGCGTCTTTCCCCTGCCCGACGGCAGCACCACCCTCTTCATGGACGGCGAGGCGCTCACCACCATCGCCAACGTGAACACCGAAAGCGCCCGCGTCTTCGGCATCGACGCCCGCCTCGAAGCGGTGCTCGGGCCGCATTGGAAGCTCCGCTCCTCCTACAATTTCACCCGGGGAAGGTCCTCCTTCCGAAAAGAACTCGAGCCCGGCAGCTTGCTCGACACCCTGCTGCCCATGGCACACATTCCCCCCACCTACGGCCAGGCCACGCTCACCTTCGAAAAAGGATCCTGGGAACTGGCACTCAACCTGCGCTACAACGGCCCCAAGCCCCTGGAGCGCTACGCCGTCAACGACGTGCGCCTCGAAGCCGGCGGCCTCGTCCTCATCCGCGAGGGCACTTCCGACAACCTGGAGCAATCCTACTGGGTGGAAGACACCACCGAGCCCCAACCCCAACGCCTTTTCGAGGGGACACCCGCCTGGCAAGTCTGGAACTTCTATTCCGCTTTCCGCCTCACTCCCCGCTGGCGGCTTACCTTTGCCGTGGAGAACCTCTTCGACCTGCACTATCGCCCCTTTTCTTCGGGCGTCTCCGCTGCGGGGCGGAATTTCATCCTCTCCCTGCGGGGCGGGTTTTGAAGGAAGGGTGCAGGGTGAGCCCCGCGCCAAGCCCCTCATGAATCTCAACCACGAATGAGCCCATACCTTTCGGTAGTGGTCAGCGTCTTCAACGAAGAAGACAACGTGCAGCCCCTGGTGGAACAAATCAGCCAGGCCCTGGACGGGCTCGAGTACGAGCTCATCATCGTGGACGACGGCTCCACCGACGCTACGCTCCAACGCCTTCGCGCCATCCCCCACGAACGCCTCCGGGTGGTCGAGCTGCGCAAAAATTACGGACAAAGCCTGGCCCTGATGGCCGGCATCGACCTGGCTCAGGGAGCCTTCATCGCCACCATGGACGGCGACCTCCAGAACGACCCCCGCGACCTGCCCGCCATGCTGCGCAAAGCCGAGGAAGAGAACTTCGACCTCGTCACGGGAGTGCGCGCCCAGCGCCAGGACGACATGCTGCTGCGCAAAATCCCCAGCCAAATCGCCAACTGGATCATCCGCCAGACCTCCGGGGTGCGCATCCACGACTACGGCTGCGCCCTGAAGGTCTTCCGACAAGACATCGCCAAAGACCTCGGGCTCTACGGCGAGCTCCACCGCTTCATCCCCGTGCTGGCCAGCCTCGAAGGTGCCCGCATCGCCCAGATGGAGGTGCGCCACCACCCCCGCCGCTACGGCAAGTCCAAGTACGGGCTGGGGCGCACCGTCAAGGTCATCAGCGACCTGCTGCTCATGCTCTTTTTCAAGCGCTACCTCCAGCGCCCCATGCACCTGTTCGGCAACATCGGGGTCATCCTCTTCGGCATCGGCGCCCTCATCAACCTCTATCTGGCCTGGCTGAAAATCCTCGGGCAAGACATCTGGGGCAAGCCCCTGCTCCTGCTGGGGCTCATGCTCGTCATCGGGGGCATCCAGTTCATCACCATCGGCATCGTCGTCGAAATCCAGATGCGCACCTACTTCGAATCCCAGCAAAAAAAACCCTACAAAATCCGCAAGGTGCACCAACCCGGAAAAGTCCACCAACCCTCCCTCGAACCCACACGGCCGTCCTCCAAGGGGTGAAGGGTGATGATGGACGAGGGACTCATCTTGAAATACGTAGAAATAGGTGGAGACAAGGGGAAATAAAAGTGTCGGCGTGACTCGAAGTCACGCCGACACTTGGTCGAAAAAGGTTTCACGGTTTCATGGT
>CAZBYX010000392.1:0-3641 GCA_964496055.1 uncultured Saprospiraceae bacterium | reverse complement strand
GTATGATTTGGAACTCACTTTTCTGCTCCTTCCAGCCAGGGGTTCAGGGCAGGAATCCAACCCTTTAGTCCCTCCAGAAGATTGCGCAGGGTCGGGTGGGTGCGGAGGGCATCGGCATCGTTCAGATCGTTCAGGGCGGTGAAAAACCGCTGTTTGGATACCCTCCCCTCCAGGAGGGCGGCCGCCTGATGAAAAACCGGAAGGACGGGCAGGTAATTGGGGTTGCTTCGGTAGGCTTTGTCGCGTTCCAGCAGGCGGTAGCGCTTACAATCCTTCAAGATCGTCTCCGTGCGTCCCTGCTGAAACAGTGATTCGAAGTACACCGAGAAGAACAGATGCCAGCGGTATTGGAGTATTTCTTTTCGGTAGCCCCGCAGGAAGGCTTCGCCGTACTGGGCGGCGTTTTTGAAAAGGCCGTTCTTGTTCAGGGTTTTCATGTAAAAAGCCACGAAGCCGATGCGGTTGTGGAAGTTCTGGGTCTTTTTGGCTTCCGGCAGGGCTTTCTTCATCAGTTGGAGGGCTTCATCGTTTCGGTTGAGCCGAAGGAGCACGGCGCACAAATTGTTGACGTACAGTAGGTAGTCGTGAGTTTTGGCGCGCACCGACAGGTAGCCGTAATAGACGGCCCGGTCGTACTCCCGAAAGTGGGAATGCAACATGAGCCGGTTGTTGTAGTAGTTGAGCAACAGGCGTTTGGAGTAGTAAAGCCCCTGGGCGAGCTTTTTGTCGAGGTAATCGAATTTGGGGCGCAGCAGGTCGTACTTGCGGTAGTTGTGGCAGATGAAGACGAGGCGCACGAGTGCCAGGTAGCGAATGTGGCCTTCGAGGGTTTCATCGTAGAAGACATCGGAAAGCCATTGTTCCCAATGCTTTGATTCCCCCCCCTTGCCGGAATATTGCCCTACGATAGCCAGAGAGGCTTCGTGTAGCTTGCCCTTGATTTGGCGGGCTTCGAGGTAGGCTGTGCGGTAGGTCTGGAGGAAATCGTCCACCAGCTGGTGGTCTTCGTAGCGCAGGCGAATCAGGAGGAAATGGCGGTAGCTTTCCGCCAACTCGTAAAACCTGGAAAAGTTGAAACCGGGGTGCCGGTAATTTTTGATGGTGTTCAGCAGCCTTTTCTCCTCCTCGGCGTCGATGGAATCGGTCAGAATTTTCTCCTCCCAGCTGAGGATTTGTTTGAGCTGTTCGTCCACGTCGATGGCCTGGAGGCGGGCGGCGATCCAGTTCTGCAGGTGGTTGTACTTCCGCTTGTCGATGGTGGTATCGTAGGGGGTGAACTGGTCGATGTGGTGGGCGTTGAAATCGACCAGTCGGAGGATGTCGAGTCGTTCTTCGTCCTGGAAATTCTGCACCGAAAGGAGGTACTCCGTTTCGTTGGGCAGGAGTTCGTTTGTAAACTCGGTGAATTTCTTCAGCGGTGTGCGCATGGTTCTGCAGCTCAGAGGGTCAGCCCGCCGTCGACGTTGAGCACCGCACCCGTGATGAAGGAGGCTTCCTCGGAGGCGAGGAACAGATAGGCGTTGGCCACCTCATCGGCGCGGCCCAGGCGGCCCAGCGGGGTTCGGGCCGCCAATTGCCCGAGGATGTCTTCGGGTACGGACCGAACCATTTCCGTGTCGATGAAGCCCGGGGCGACGGCGTTGACGGTGATGCCCTTGCCGCCGAACTCGCGCGCCCAGACTCTGGTCATGCCGATGACGCCCGCCTTGGTCGCGACGTAGTTCGTCTGCCCGAAATTTCCGTAATGAGCCACCACGGATGCGGCATTCAGGATGCGCCCCCAGCCTTGTTCGGCCAGAAAGGGGAAGACCGCCTTGGTGCAATTGAAAACCCCGGTCAGGTTCACGTCCAGGACTTGCTGCCATTGTTGGGGGGTCATTTTCTTCAGAGAGGCGTCGCGGGTGATGCCCGCGTTGTTGACCAGGATGTGAATGCCCCCGAAGTCTTTGGCGACCCTTTCGGCGGCGGCCGTTACGGCGGTCAAGTCCGTGGTGTTCACTTTGTAGAACCGCAGGTGGGCATCTTTGGCTTTCAACTCTTGGGCGGCCGCCTTGCCGGCTTCTTCGTCGATGTCCCACAGGGCGACCCGGGCCCCTTCCTCCAGGAATTTGCGGGCCGTGGCCTTGCCGATGCCGCGGGCTCCCCCCGTAATGATGGCCGTTTTTCCACTCAGTCGCTTCATGTTTTTTCGGGTGAAATTAGACGGTGCCTGGACGACCTTCCCGAATTGCCGATATCTGCAGGGGTTGACTTCAGCGTGATTTTACCGTGATCGATGTGGTAAGGCTCGAAAAATCAATTGGTTATGGGGTATTATTTTCCCCTGGACTCCCTTTCGGCAAGGTACTTTGTTTTGCGATTCCAACAAAAGCAGGCTTCTATTTTTGTGCAAAAAGGAATATGGGAAAGATGGTTTCAATTTTGGGCGGGCTTTTGCTGGGGGGCTCTTCTCTTCTGGCACAAAACGAAAAATCGAACTCCATGGTCGAATGGCAATACCCCTATGAAGTGCATACTCTGGCGTTGAGCGATGGGCAGGAAATCGCCTATGTGGACGAGGGGGCCGGACAGCGGACGCTGGTGTTCGTCCATGGTTTGGGAAGCAATCTGAAAGCCTGGCAAAAAACCATCGACGATCTGAAAAGCGACTATCGGTGCATTGCCCTGGATTTGCCGGGATATGGGAAGTCGGGCAAGGGCGAATACTCCTTCCACATGAGCTTCTTTGCCGATGCCGTGGGTGCATTCATGGATTCGCTCGGGCTGGAAAACGTGGTGCTGGTGGGGCATTCCATGGGCGGGCAAATCGCCTTGCACGTGGTGTTGAGCGGATTCCCGGCAATCGAAGGGCTGGTGCTCATCGCACCGGCCGGGTTCGAGACTTTCACCGAGCAGGACCGGGCCTGGTTTCAAGCGGTCTTCACCCCCCAAATTTTGAAAGCCCTGCCGGAAGAGCAGATCGTGAAGAATTTCGAAATGAACTTTTACGACATGCCCGAGGACGCGCGTTTCATGATCTCCGACCGCCTTTTGATGCGCCAATCGCCCGAATACGACCACTATTGCAACATGATTCCCCGATGTGTGGAAGGCATGCTCCGCGAGCCCGTCTACGAACGACTGCAAGATATCCGGGTGCCCACGCTGGTGGTTTTCGGTGAAAACGACCTCCTGATACCCAACCGCCTGCTGCACCCCAATCTCACCACCCGGGCGGTGGCAGAAAGTGGGGCTCGTCGGATCCCGGAGTGCCGTCTGGAAATGGTGTCCCGGGCAGGCCATTTCGTCCATTGGGAGCAGTCTGAAAAAGTGAATTCCCTCCTGCGAGACTTTCTGGCAAACGAACTCCTTGGCAAATGAAAAGTCCGACCTGTTTTTTTTCTTCTTAAAAGGCTGAATCATAGCTTTTTGTGCAGGGTTTTTGCTCGAAATGCGGGTTGAGTCCACCGCCCTGGATTTCCATGTACAGCCCTGGTTTTGACCCTCCTGTTATACTTTCACCTTCGAAAGCAAATGATTGTCTGCAATATGCCTTTGTGGTGGAATAAAAATTCACAAGGCGCATTGCAGGTGTGTCTGTGTTTTAAAAATTCAACCATGAAAAAATTTACTCTCTCTTTTGTGTGGGCGGTTTTCGGGCT
>CAZBYX010000391.1:0-3643 GCA_964496055.1 uncultured Saprospiraceae bacterium | reverse complement strand
CGAAACCTCGAAACCCCGAAACCTCGAAACCCCGAAACCTCGAAACCCCGAAACCGTGACACCTTGGAACCGCTCTCCCTGTCTCCCCCTGTTTCCATGTGTTTCATTCAACGCAGTGTCGGCGTGACTATCGGAGTCACGCCGACACGAATTTCCTCCCTCTCATCAAGCCGTCACCGGGGCCGGTTTGCGGATGCCGAGGAGGTTTTTCACCCCCATTTTGAGGCGGTAGGCCAGCCAGTACATCGAGGGCACGACGATGAGGGTGAGGAAGGTGGCGAAGATGAGCCCGTAGATGACCGTCCAGGCCATGGGGCCCCAGATGGCGGTGTTGTCGCCGCCGATGAAGAAGTGGGGGTCGAGCTCTTTGATGAGGGTGAAGAAGTTGAAATTGAAGCCGATGGCCAGGGGAATGAGCCCCAGGACGGTGGTGATGGCCGTCAGGAGGACGGGGCGCAGACGGGTCGCCCCGCCTTTGACGATGGCTTCCCGGACGTCCTCCCGTTCGAGTTGGTCCATGCTTTCCAGCCCTAAGCTCTCGCGGCGGCGCTTCACCAGCAGGTTGATGTAGTCGATGAGCACGATGGCGTTGTTGACCACGATGCCCGCCAGGGAAATGATGCCCACCCCGGAAAAGATGACCGAGATGTCTCGGCCCGTGAGGGCATAGCCGAGGAAGACCCCGATGGTGCTGAACAGCACCGTGAGCATGATGATGACGGGGGAAAGAACGGAATTGAACTGCCCCACCAGGATGATGAGGATGAGGAAGACGGCCACGGCGAAAGCATTGACCAGGAAGCCCATGTCTTCGCGCTGTTGTTGTTGCTCGCCGGTGAATTCGTAGCTGAAGCCCGGCGGCAGGTCGTACTCCTGCATGTAGGCGTCGAGCTCCTGGATGATTTCGTTGGCATTGTAGCCCTCCAAAACGTTGGAGTAGATGGTCACCACCCGGTCGAGGTTTTTCCGTTTGATGGCGCTGTAGGTGGAGGTGTACTCCACGCTGGCCACGGCGCTGATGGGCACCTGGCTGATGCGCCCGTTGGCGGGGTTGCGGAAGGTGATGCGCTGGTTGAGCAGGTTGTCGATGTTGTTGCGGTAGCGCTCGTCGAGGCGCACGACGATGGGGTATTCGTCTTCGCCGTCCTTGAATTTGCTGACTTCCGTGCCGAAGACGGCCGTGCGGATGGCGCTGGCGATCTGACCGGTGGAGATTTCGTAGCGGCGGGCGGCTTCGCGGTCGATGTTGACGATGAGCTCGGGCTTGCCGAGCTTGACGTCGGCCTGCAGTTCCTCCACCCCGGGCACATTCTTGCTGTTGAGGTACTGGATGACGTCGTCGGCAACGAGCAGCAGGCGGTCCACCTCATCGCCCTGGATTTCGAGGTTGATGGGCTTGCCCGTGGCGGGGCCGTCGGCGTTCTTGGCCACAGTGATTTGCACCCCCGGAATACCCCTTACGGCTTCGCGGATGTCTTCCATGACGTCGAAGGTGTTGATGCCGTGCCGCTCTTCGGTGGGCACGAAGGAGACGGTCAGGCGGGCTCGATGGGGCGAGATTCCGGGTTCCGGGGGGGCGTTGGGGTCGGAGGTGTTTTCGCCGATTTGCGTCAGGACGGCCTCGACGATGTCTTCATAGGGTTCGATGGCGTCCATGACGCGCAGCTCGAGGTCTTTTACGAGGCGGTCGGTGGCTTCGATGTCTTTGCCGAGGGGCAATTCCACGAAGACGTTCACGTAGAGGGGCTGCGCCGAGGGGAAGAAAATGACCTTGGGCGGGTTGGCGCCCAACAGCAGGATGGCGAAAATCAGCAGGGCGAAGGTGCCCAAAAGCACCAGCCCCGGAACGCGCAAGGCCCCCCGAATGAAGCGGTCGTACACCCGCTCCAGAATGGGCAGCACGGTGTTCTGGAACCAGAAGGAAGCCGGGCGCAGCGCGAAAAAGTTGAGCAGGGTGATGCCCACGGTGAAGCCCAGCAAATTGCGCATCCAGGCTACGCCCGCCAGGTGAAACAGCACCGCCATCACCGCCATGATGCCCGCGCCGAGCAAGACGTTGCGGCGCTTGCGCCGACGGACCGCCGCCTCCGGGGCTTTTTCGTCCACCTTCATGAAGCGGCTGGCGATGACCGGATTGATGACCAGCGCCACGAACAACGAGGAGGTGAGCACGATCATCAGCGTGATGGGCATGTACTTCATGAACTCCCCCATGATGCCGGGCCAGAAGGCCAGCGGCAGAAAAGCCGCCAGGGTCGTCGCCGTACTGGCGATGATGGGCAGAGCCACCTCGCTGGCCCCGTATTTGGCCGCCTCCATGGGAGGGTACCCCTCCTGCATGTAGCGGTAGATGTTCTCCACCACCACGATGGCGTTGTCCACGAGCAAGCCCAGCGCCAGAATCAGGCTGAACAGCACCACGATGTTCATCGTCGTGCCCGTCATGTGCAAAATCATGATGCCCATGAGCATGGACAGGGGGATGGCCAGCCCCACGAAGGAAGCGTTGCGCAGGCCCAGAAAGAACAGCAGCACCAACACCACGAGGATGACCCCCGAGATGATGCTGTTCTCCAGGTTGGTCACTTCGTTGCGCGTGTGGATGGACTGGTCGTTGAAGAAGCTGACCTCGATGTCGGCGGGCAGGGTGCGCTCCACCTCGCGGACCACCTCCCGCACGCGGTCGATGGTGTAGAGCAGGTTCTCGCCCTTGCGCTTGATGACGTCCAGGCTGATGACGGGCTTCTGGTCCATGCGCGCGATGCTGGTGCGCTCCTTGAAGCCGTAGGTCACCTTGGCGATGTCGCGCAGGTAGATGGGGTTTTGCCCTTCGCTCTTGACGATGAGGTTCTCGAGTTCTTCGGGGGTTTCAAATTCCCCCTTCACGCGGATGGCCCGCCGGAAATCGTTGGTCAAGAGCTCGCCCCCCGACATGGTGAGGTTTTCGTTGGCGATGGCGTTCTGGATGTCGTGGAAGCTCACCCGGCGGGCCTCCATTTTCAGCAGGTCCACGTCCACCTTGACTTCCCGCTCCAGGTCGCCGCGCATCTCCACCTCGTTGACTTGGGGGATGTCCTCGATGGCATCCTGCACGCGTTCGGCGTACTTTTTCAGCTGGGGGTTGGGGTAATTGCCCGAGACGTTGACGGTAATGATGGGGATTTCCGAAAAATCGATATCGAGGACGGTGGGGTCCTGGTCCAGGTCGTTGGGCAGCTCTCGTTTGGCCAGGTCCACGGCATCCTTGACGCGGCGCACGGCGTCGTCGAGGTCTTCATCGGCTTCGAATTCGACGGTGATGACCGAGTAGTCCTGGATGGAGGTGGAGCGGATGTTCTTCACCCCGCTGAGGGACTGCAGCTCTTTTTCGATGGGGCGGGTGATGAGGTTCTCGATGTCGGCGGCGGAGTTGCCGAAGTAGGGGGTGTTGATGTACACCGTCGGCCAGGTCACTTCGGGAAAGCGTTCCTTGGGCATGCTCTTGTAGGACTGCACCCCGAAGATGAGAATCATGGCCGTCAGGATGAAGATGCTGGTGGCGTTGTCCACCGCGAAGGTGGAGAGGAAAAACCTGCGCAAACCTTTGTTTTTCTGTGGATTCATGGTGGATGTCGTTGATGGATGGGGGGCTGCCCGCCATCCT
>CAZBYX010000390.1:0-3706 GCA_964496055.1 uncultured Saprospiraceae bacterium | reverse complement strand
GCGCCTTCCTATCCTCCTCGGCGCCCACCCTCTGGCCTGTTTCCATCCGTCGCGGCCGGTCTCCAGGGGTTCCCGGTTCGTCGCGCAAATGTGGGGCATTGTCGGGGCAACGGGAAGAAAATGGCCATCAGGTTTTCGAGAATTTAATTTTATTGCAGACCTTTCCGGCGGAGAAAACTCCATCCCGTCCTGCCAGTAAAACCGCCAAAATTCTCCCGACAAGATGAGCAAACCAAACCAGCAATCGAAGGAGCAAGCCTACGATGCCATCGTCGTGGGTTCGGGCATCAGTGGGGGTTGGGCCGCCAAGGAGCTCTGCGAGAAGGGCTTGAAAACCCTCGTCCTCGAGCGGGGACGCATGGTCCGCCATGTGGTCGATTACCCGACCATGAACATGAACCCCTGGGACTTGAAGTACGCCGACCGGGTGCCCCCCGAAGAAATCAAGAAGCATTACTTCAAGCAAAACCGCACGGGCTACACCGTGCGGCAGTCCACCAAGCACTGGTGGGTGAAAGACGACGAGAACCCCTACTCGGAAATCAAGCGCTTCGACTGGATTCGGGGCTACCACGTGGGGGGGCGCTCCCTGCTGTGGGGGCGCCAGAGCTACCGTTGGAGTGAGATGGACTTCGAAGCCAATGCCAAAGAAGGCATCGCCGTGGACTGGCCCATCCGCTACAAGGACATCGCCCCCTGGTACGACTACGTCGAGTCCTTCATCGGGGTGAACGGCAAAAAAGAAGGCCTGCCCCAGCTGCCCGACGGGCAATTCCTGCCGCCCATGGAGATGAATTGCCTGGAGGAACACGTGCGGGAGCAAATCGCCCAAAAGTACACCGACCGCCTGATGACCATCGGGCGCTCGGCCAACCTGACCGTCGCGCACAACGGCCGCGGCAAGTGCCAGTTTCGCAACCTCTGCATCCGGGGTTGCCCCTACGGCGCCTACTTCTCGAGCAACGCCAGCACCCTGCCCGCCGCCGAAAAAACGGGCAACATGACCCTGCGCCCCAACTCCATCGTCAATGCCATCCTCTACGACAAGGAGAAGAAGCGGGCCCGCGGCGTGCGCGTCATCGATGCCGAAACCAACGAAGTGCTCGAATTCGAAGCGCGCGTCATCTTCCTCTGCGCCAGCACCGTCGGCTCCACCTGGATATTGCTCAATTCCATCGACCAAGGCGACCTGCCCGACGGCCTGGGCAACACCAGCGGCGAACTGGGCCACAACCTCATGGACCACCACTTCCGCGTCGGCGCTCACGGCCGCTACGACGGCTTCGAGGACAAATACTACAAGGGCCGCCGCCCCAACGGCATCTACATTCCGCGCTTCCGCAATCTCGACGAGCAGACCCGCCAGAAAAACTTCCTGCGCGGCTACGGTTACCAGGGCGGCGCCAGCCGCGAAGGCTGGTATCGCGCCGTCGCCGAACTGGGCTTCGGCAAGCAACTCAAGGAACTCATCACCGAACCCGGCCCCTGGCGCATGGGCCTCACCGGATTCGGTGAATGCCTGCCCTACCACGAAAACAAGATGATGCTCAACAAGGAGGTGCTCGACAAATGGGGCCAACCCACCGTCACCTTCGACGCCGAATGGAAGGAAAACGAGCTGGAAATGCGCAAGGACATGGGCCAACAGGCGGCCGAAATGCTCGAAGCCGCCGGACTCAAAGACGTCCAGATTTATGATGCCGGCTCCTGGCCCGGCCTCGGCATCCACGAAATGGGCACCGCCCGCATGGGCCGCGACCCCAAAACCAGCGTCCTCAACGAATGGAACCAGATGTGGGACGTGCCCAACGTCTTCATCACCGACGGCTCCTGCATGACCAGCTCTGCCTGCCAGAACCCCTCCCTCACCTACATGGCCCTGACGGCCCGCGCCGCCAACTATGCCGTGGAGGAACTGAAGAAGATGAATTTGTAGGGGGGTGTTCAATGGGTATACGGTGGGTATGCGATGGGTATGCGGTGGGTGCGCAATGGGCAAGACATCGAAACACCTGGAAATAGATGGAGACAAGTTGAAACAAATTGTCCCCAAACCCGCATGGTGAAGTCCGGGAGCGGGTTTGCGTGTAGGAAGAGAGACTGTTCACTCTGTCATTTTTCTGCTCCCTCTGTGGTTGAATCAAACCCAAACCCGCACCCCCACCCAACTCTAAACTCTCCACTCTATCACCCCCCCACCCGAACGAACAACCGACAACCCACAACCCACAACTCCAAACTTTCAACTCTACACTCTCAACTCTCAACTCATGAAAAAGATATCGCGCAGAGAAGCCATCAAGCGCACCTCGCTAATCCTGGGAGCAGTGGCGGCGGCGCCGGCCGTTTCGGCGGTGCTGAGCGGTTGCCAGGCCCCGCCTGCCGAGGGATGGCAGCCCGAAGCCCTCAGCCCCGAGCAAGTCCGACTGGTGGAGGAAATCACCGAACGCATCCTGCCCGCCACCGACACCCCGGGCGCCAAAGACGCAGGGGTGGTGCGCTTCGTGGACAGCATGCTCGCCGGCTACTTCGAGGAAAAGGACAAAACAACCCTGCTCGAGGGACTGGCCGCCGTCGAAAACGACGCCCGGCAGGCGCACGGCAAATCCTTCGTCGAGCTCAGCCCCGAAGAGATGGACGCCATCCTCGCCAGGCACGACCAGGCCGCCTTCGAAGCCCGCCAGAACCCCGAACGCAACCCCCGCGAAGAGCCCTTCTTCTACCTGATGAAGAGCGTCACCCTGCTGGGCTTCTTCACTTCCGAGGTGGGCGCCACCGAGGTGTTGAACTACGACCCCGTGCCGGGCAATTACGACGGCTGCATCCCCCTGGAATCGGTGGGTGGAAAAACCTGGGCCACCTGATGCCCGCCCCCGGAAATCTCCTGCGTTCGGGCGCTTTCTGGGGGTTGCTTTTTGGCGCCCAGTTCGCCCTGGGGCAAGGGCACCAACCCGTCTTCCCGGGCCTGACGGGCGATGCCTTGCTCGACAGCTTGCGGGCGCATTACTCCCCCACCACCATCCTGAACAACGCCGACGCCCGCGACACCCTCTTCGCGCGCATCTACAACCACGACGACAGCCTCACCTGCGTCTATACCGGCTTCACCATCTGGCTGGACCCCACCCAAGACCCCACCCAGGCCGCCTTCATGAACGGCGGCCCCGACGCCATCAACACCGAACACACCTACCCCCAGAGCTTCGGCGCCACCGGCTTGGCCCGCTCCGACATGCACCACCTCTTCCCCACCCGCCTCAGCGCCAACGACGCCCGCGCCAACGACCCCTTCGCCGAAATCCCCGACGAAAGCACCGAGCGCTGGTTCTACCTCGACCAGGTGCTCACCACCCCTCCGGCCACCCACCGCGAACGCTACAGCGAAGACCGCCCCGACGCTTTCGAACCCCGCGAAGACCACAAGGGCAACGTCGCCCGCGCCATGTTCTACTTCTACACCATCTACCGCGAACAGGCCGACGCCGCCAACGCAGCCTTCTTCGAAAGCCAGCGCCCCACCCTCTGCCAGTGGCACTTCCTCGACCCCGTCGATGCCCTCGAATGGGAACGAACCTTCAAAATCGCCGCCTACCAGGGCAACCCCAACCCCTTCGTCCTCGATTGCACCCTGCCCGAGCGCTCCTATTGCGCCGAGTTCGCCCCCCGCTGCAGCCCCGCCAGCACCGCAGGCGAAGCCCCCCAAACC
>CAZBYX010000389.1:0-3730 GCA_964496055.1 uncultured Saprospiraceae bacterium | reverse complement strand
CTCTAAACTCTCCACTTTCTCACACCCCCACCCAACTCTAAACTTTCCACTCTAAACTCTCCACTTTCTCACACCCCCACCCAACGAACAACGAACAACGAACAACGAATACCCCCCTGGCGATTTGACGATTTTACGATTTAACAATTTTACGATTTAACAATTTGGCGATTTGACAGCTTCCCGTCACGTCCGTCACGTCCGTCACGCCGTCACGATTTCACGATTTGACAGAGAGAAGGCCCGCCTTTTGTTACATTTGCAATAACCCTATCCTGATTGCTCTGAAATTCAGGTGGATTCAAATCATACATCCCATGAAAAGCGCTTTCCGTGGACTCCTGTTCGTTTCCCTGGTCCTGTCCTTTTCCTGTCAGCATGAACCCGTCGAAGAAGGCGTGAGCACCGCCTCTCCTCTATTTCAGCTTCGCGCTGCAGCGGAGACGGGTCTGGATTTCGTCAACGAAATCGTCGAGAACGACACGGTGAACTACTTCAGCTTCATGCACATGTACATGGGCGCCGGGGTGGCCGCGGGCGACGTGAACAACGACGGGCTCAGCGACCTGTTCTTCGTCAGCAATCTGGGGCAGCCGCGGCTCTACCTCAACCGGGGCGAGCTGCGCTTCGAAGACGTGAGCTCCCAAGCGGGCATCGCCGTGGTGCCGGGCTTCTCCACGGGCGCCGCCATGGCCGACGTCAACGGCGACGGCTGGCTCGACATCTACCTCTGTCGTTCGGGCTGGTTCCAACACCCCGAACCCCGCCGCAACCTCCTCTTCCTCAACAACGGCGACGGCACCTTCACCGAAAGCGCCCAAGCCTGGGGCGTGGACGATGACGCCCCCTCCATCCAGGCCGCCTTCCTCGACTACGACCACGACGGCGACGCCGACCTCTTCCTCGTCAACACCCCCGTCGCCTTCGAGCTCACCTCCGTCCTCCTGCCCCTCGACCAGGTCCACCAGAGCAAAGACCTGCGCCGGTTCAAGGGCTACGACAGGCTCTTCCGCAACGACGGCAACCGCTTCACCGACGTCACCGAGCAAGCCGGCATCCTTTCCGACATCGGCTTCGGCCTCGGCGTCGTCGCCGCCGACTTCAACCAGGACGGCTGGACGGACATCTACGTCGCCAACGACTTCATGACCCCCGACGCCCTCTACATCAACCAGGGCGACGGCACTTTCCGCGAACGCAACCGCGACTTCTTCAAACACACCTCCTTCTACAGCATGGGCGCCGACGTGGCCGACATCAACAACGACGGCTGGAACGACCTCTTCGTCCTCGACATGCTGCCCGAAGACTACAAACGCAGCAAAATCACCATGGAAATGGTGGACCCCAAAGCCTTCTTCCAGGCCGTCGAGTGGGGCTACAACTACCAGTACATGCACAACGTCCTGCACCTGAACAACGGCAACGAAACCTTCTCCGAAATCGGCCAGCTGGCGGGCATCACCAAAACCGACTGGAGCTGGTCGGCCTTGCTGGCCGACTTCGACCTCGACGGCTGGCGCGACCTGTTCGTCTCCAACGGCATCCTGCGCGACGTCACCGAACGCGACTACAAGGCCAAAATCAAAGCCCTGAAGGAACAACTGGGCCGCCCGCCCCGCTTCAGCGAGTTCGAGCACCTCATCCCCTCCCACAAGCTGCCCAACTACGCCTTCCGCAACCGCGGCGACCTGACCTTCGAAAAGGTCTCCGAGGCCTGGGGCGTCGCCCTGCCCTCCTTCTCCACCGGTGCCGCCGTAGCCGACCTGGACAACGACGGCGACCTCGACATCGTGACCAACAACAGCAACGAACCGGCCTTCCTCTTCGAAAACACCGCCGAGCGCAGCCGGCGCCACTTCCTCAAAGTCCAACTCCAACCCGCCCCCAACACCACCGCCCTGAACGCCCGCGTCTTCCTGCGCCGAGCCGACGGCAGCCTCTGGCAAAGCGCCGAAATGACCCCCGTTCGGGGCTACATGTCCTCCAGCGAGCCCATCGTCCATTTCGGGCTGGGGCAGGAGGAGCGGGTGCCCATCCTCGAGGTGGTTTGGCCCGACGGCAAACTGAGCCGCCTGGAGGACGTTCCCGCCGACCAGACCCTCCGGGTGCCTTATCGCCCCGAGCTGCCCGACTGGCAACCGCCCGCCCACCCCGAGCCGCTCTTCGCCGAAGAAAGCGCCACGCGCCTCGAACCGCCCTTCGTGCATCGGGAAAACGCCTTCGACGACTTCCGCCAGCAAATCCTGCTGCCGCACCGCCAGTCCCAGAACGGGCCGCCCCTCGCCGTCGGCGACGTCAACGGCGACGGGCTGGAGGACTTCTTCGTCGGCGGGGCCAAAGACCAGGCCGCCGCCCTCTACCTCCAGACCCCTGAAGGACGCTTCCGTCGCCAGTCCAGCCCCCACCTCGAAAAGGACCGCACCTTCGAGGACACCGGTGCGCTGTTCTTCGACGCCGACGGCGACGGAGACCTCGACCTCTACGTCGTCAGTGGGGGGGTGGAGTGGCCCGCCGGCAGCAGCGCCTACCAGGACCGCCTCTACCGCAACGACGGCCGCGGCCGCTTCAGCCTCGACGCCGGAGCCCTGCCCGAAATCCGCGCCAGCGGCGGCTGCGTCGCCGCCGCCGACTACGACCGCGACGGCGACCTCGACCTCTTCGTCGGCGGACGCATCATCCCCGACCAGTATCCCTACCCCCCGCGCAGTTTCCTGCTGCGCAACGACGGCCACGCCTTCCACGACGCCACCCCCGCCCAGGACCCCAACCTCCCCCGAATCGGCATGGTCTGCAGCGCCGTCTGGACCGACTTCAACGGCGACGACCTGCCCGACCTCGTCCTCGCCGGCGAGTGGATGAACATCGAGTTCTTCGAAAACCAGAACGGCCGCCTCGCCCTCGTCACCGCCCAGATGGGCTTCGAGCGCACCCGCGGCTGGTGGAACAAGCTCCTCCCCACCGACCTGGACCAGGACGGCGACACCGACTTCCTCGCCGGTAACCTCGGGCTCAACTACAAGTTCCACACCTCCCCCGACAAACCCTTCCGCGTCTTCTGCAACGACTTCGACGGCAACGGCACCTACGATATCGTGCTGGCCAAAAACATCGGCGAGCGTTACGTCCCCGTGCGGGGGCGCACCTGCTCCAGCGAGCAAATGCCCTTCATCAAGGAGAAATTCCCCACCTTCAACGCCTTCGCCGACGCCGGCATCGAAGACATCTTCGGCCGCGAAAAACTCGACGAAGCCCTCCAATACGAGGCACACCTCTTCGAAACCGTCCTGCTGCGCCGCGAAGGCGACTCCTACCGCATCGAGCCCCTGCCCCTGCAAGCCCAGATCGCTCCCGTCACGGGTGGGACGGTGGGGGACTTCACCGGGGACGGCCGCCCCGACCTGCTCATCGCCGGAAACAAATTCGGCGCGGAAGTGGAAACCACCCGCGCCGACGCCGGCATCGGCCTGCTGCTGGAAGGCTCCCCCGAAGGCGCCTTCCGACCCGTTCACGTGCTGCGCAGCGGCTTTTTCGCCCCCCACGACGTGCGCGACCTGCAGCCCATCCAACTGGCGGACGGCCGCCGCGCCGTCCTCGTCGCCAACAACGACCAGCCCCTGCAGCTGTTCGTCCCCCGCAAGTCGGAGCAACGCATCGGGGCGGTGGAGGAGTTCTGAGCCCCCCTCACTCCACCACGACCTGCCACACGCCGCGCCCGCTGTCGCCCCAC
>CAZBYX010000388.1:0-3730 GCA_964496055.1 uncultured Saprospiraceae bacterium | reverse complement strand
AGGGACAATTTATTTCCATATGTCTCAACGTATTTCCAGGTATTTCAACCCCCTTTCCCCACCTCAAACACAAACCCACACTACCGGTTGCACACCCATCGTAAACCCATTGTGCCCTCATGAGACCGTGAAACCATGAGACCGTGAAACCTCGACACCTTGACACCTTGACACCTTGACACCTCGAAACCCATCCATCATCACCAATAAAATTTGAAAGCCATGAAAAGAATGTTCGTACTGGTTGCCCTCTTCGTCGGGCTGGGTGCCTTCGTCTGGAAGAGCGGCACCCTGAACGAAGCCCTGCACCCCGATAAGGGCTTGAAGGTCGGGGACATCGCCCCCGATTTCAAGCTGAAAAACGCCAATGCCTCCACCTTCGGGAAATTGACCTTCGAGGAAGATGCCCTGGTGGGGCTGGAAGACTTTCAGGGGGCCAAAGGCTGGATTGTCACCTTCACCTGCAACACCTGCCCCTTCGCGGTGATGTACGAAGACCGCCTCATTCAACTGCACAACAAGTATGCGAACCTGGGCTACCCGGTCGTGGCCATCAACCCCAACGACCCGGAAATCAAGCCCGGCGACAGCTACGAAGCCATGAAGCAGCGCGCCAAGGAGAAGGGCTTCCCCTTCGTGTACCTGTTCGATGAAAAGCAGGAGGTCTATCCCGCTTACGGTGCCACTCGCACCCCGCATGTCTTCCTGCTGGACAATGAACGCCGCGTGCGCTACATCGGCGCCATTGACAACAACGCCCAGGATGCCGAAGCCGTCTCCAGGCGCTACGTGGAAGAGGCCATCGCCGCTCTGGAGCGGGGCGAAGACCCCGACCCGCCGCTGACCAAAGCCATCGGCTGCACCATCAAGGCGAAATAAGCCGGCATCGGGCTTTCCCGAGAAAGGAAAAAGCCCCTCGAACCGTTCGGTTCGGGGGGCTTTGCTTTTCGAGGGGAGCCCTTGTCAGAAGGGCGTCCACTTTTGGTCGCTGTTGCTCGACTCGACCACTTTGTAGATGAACTGCATGCCGCGGACGCCGTCGTCCACGGTGGGGAAGTCGGTATAGAGGGGGTCGGGTTGGCGGCCTTCGAGGCGGGCTTGCAGGCAGATGGCGAAGTTGCGGTAGATGTTGGCGAAGGCTTCGAGGTAGCCTTCGGGGTGGCCGGCGGGCACGCGGGTGTGGGCCTGGGCTTCGGGGTAGAGCTCGCCGACGCCGGTGCGCAGCACCTGCATGGGCTGGTCGAGCCAGCGCACGTACAGGGAGTTGGGCTCTTGCTGAAACCACTGGAGGCTGCCTTTGGTGCCGTACACCCGGATGTTGAGGTTGTTCTCTTCGCCGACGGAAATCTGGCTGGCATGGAGCACGCCCTTGGCGCCGTTGTCGAAGCGCAGCAGGACGTTGCCGTCGTCGTCCAGGGCGCGGCCTTCGACGAAGGTGCTCAGGTCGGCGCAGAGTTCCTGGATGTGGAGGCCGGTGATGTATTCGGCGAGGTTTTCGGCGTGGGTGCCGATGTCGCCCATGGCGCCGGCGATGCCGGAGCGTTTGGGGTCGGTGCGCCAGGCGGCCTGTTTCTGGTCGGTTTCTTCCAGGCGGGTGGAGAGCCAGCCCTGCGGGTATTCCACCAGCACCTTTCGAATCCGGCCGATGTCGCCGTTGCGGACCATGGCGCGGGCCTGTTTCACCATGGGGTAGCCGGTGTAGTTGTGTGTGAGGGCGAAGAGCAGGCCCGTTTCCTTCACCAGGCGTTGCAATTCGTAGGCTTCCTCCATGTTGTAGCAGAGGGGTTTGTCGCACACGACGTGGAAGCCGTTTTCCAGCGCCATTTTGGCGGGGGGGAAGTGCACGTGGTTGGGAGTGACGATGGCGACGAAGTCCATGCGTTCGCCTTCGGGCAGTTGTTTTTCCCGTTCGATCATTTCGGCGAAGCTCCCATAGACCCGCTCGGGGGGGAGGAAGAGGTCCTGCCCCGAAAGGCGGGACTTCTCGGGGTCGCTGCTGAAGGCACCGCAGACGAGTTCGATTTTGCCGTCGAGGGCGGCTGCCATGCGATGGACGGCACCGATGAAGGCGCCGCGCCCGCCGCCTACCATGCCCATTCGGATTTTTCTGGCCATAGGTTGGTTTCGGTTTTGTGTGGGGGCCGGCACTCAGTCCAGCCGCCGGATTTTGATATTGCGGAAGCGCACCAGGTGGTTGTGGTCTTGCAAGCCGATATGCCCCATTTCGGCGCGGCCGTAGCCGGGGTAGCGGGCGAATTTGCTGTTGCGCACGCGCTCTTCCCAATCGGGGGAGCCGATCTCGTATTCCACCACCTTGTGGCCGTTGAGCCAGTGTTCGACGTGGCCGTCGCGGTGGAGGATGCGGGCGTGGTTCCAGGTGCCGACGGGATGGGAGAAGTCCTGGGGGGCGGCGTGCAGGTCGTAGTTATCGCCCGTTTGGTGGGTGTGGAGGTCGTCGCCCAGGATGCTGCGGTAGGTGGCGTTATCGAGCAGCTGGTACTCGGGGGCGTTGAACCAGATGGGCTCGCCGGGTTTTTCCACCGCCAGGTAGAAGATGCCCGAGTTGGCCGAATCGCTGAGCAGGAAATCGAGCTGGAGTTCGAAGTTGCCGAATTGTTCGCGGGTGATGATGTCGCCGCCTTTGCCGCCGGGCAGTACGACCAGCGCCCCGTCCTCCACCGTCCAACCCTCCTCGGGGAAGGTCTCGCGGTTGTAGCCCCGCCAGTGCTCCGTGCTGTGCCCGTCGAAGAGCAATTGCCAGCCCTGCGCCCTTTCTTCGGGGCTCAGGGTGTTGGGGGTCTGGGCAAGGGCAACCCCCCACCCAAGGAGACTGAGGGGCAAAAGGAAGGGGAATGCTTTCATGGTGCGCGATTAGATGGTCATGATGTCTTTTTCCTTGGCGTGGATCAGGTCGTCCACTTTCTTGCCGTACTCCTTGGTCAGCTCTTCCACCTTTTCTTCCAGGCGCTTGCCCGCGTCTTCGGGGTAGCCGTCTTTGACGGCCTTTTTGATGATTTCGAGGGCTTTGTGGCGGGTGGTGCGCAGGCTGATTTTGGTTTCCTCGCCGTGGTGTTTGGCCTGCTTGACGAGGAGTTGCCGGCGGTCTTCGGTCAGGGGGGGGATGTTGAGGCGGATGACCTCCCCGTCGTTCATGGGGGTCAGGCCCAGGTTGGCTTCGAAGATGGCCTTCTCAATGGGCCCCAGCATGCTTTTTTCCCAGGGCTGGATGACGATGGTTTTGGCGTCGGCGGTGGTGACGTTGGACACCTGGTTGAGGGGCATGGGCGTGCCGTAGTATTCGACGCGGATGCCGTCCAGCATGGCTGGGGAGGCTTTGCCGGCGCGGATCTTGGTCAGTTCGTTTTTCAGGTGTTCCAGCGCCTTGCCGTAAGACTTGCGCACTTCGTCGAGCAATTGGTCGATTTCGATTTGCATGAGTGAGCAGGTATGGTTCCCGCCGCCGCGGGTGGGTGCATACCGGCCTGCGGCAGGGGGATGGGTCAAAAATCAGAAATGGTAGACGACCTCGCTGTCGAGGATTTTGATTTCCTGGCTCGAGGCGAGGCGCCGTACGATTTCGTCCACTTGGGCGGCAACCCAGGGTTGCCGATTGTGGGTTACGATGTATTCCTTGAGCAATTCCAGGTCGATGGGGCGATTGCCGCTCTCGATCAGGCGCTTCAGGGTGTTTTCCACCACTTCGTCGATGGGGTCGAGGGGGGTGGGGGTG
>CAZBYX010000387.1:2605-3765 GCA_964496055.1 uncultured Saprospiraceae bacterium | reverse complement strand
TCCCCTGCCTGGCCAGCACGACGGAGCGGTTGGCGCGGGAGGAGGGGGGGCGGAAGGTGACGGAGTTTCGGTTTCGGCGGTTTCGAAAATACTGAGGCCATGGAGTTGACGCGGCATCAGAAGGCGGCGATGGATCGCATCCAGCGCTTTGTGGACGACCCGGAGACGCAGGTCTTCGTCTTGCGGGGCTACGCGGGCACGGGCAAGACGACGCTGGCCGGAGAGGTGATCCGCTGGGTGAAGGAGAATCGACGGAAGCGCTGGGGCTGTGTATTGCTGGCCAGCACGGGTCGGGCGGCACGGATTCTTTCGGAGAAGACGGGGCAGGGCGCAACCACCCTGCATGCACACATCTACCGCTTCGACGTGGTGGAGGAGCGGGAAATACCCCCGTCGGGAGGGGTGGAAAGGCGAGCGCCGCCCCGCAAGAAGCATCGGGGGCAAGGCTCCGGCCGGCGGGCGAAAGCAGATCGGCCGGGCGTCGGAAAGCAGCTCACCCTCAACTTCGAACTCAAAACCCCACCCGAACTGCCTGAAGACAGGGGCATCCTCTACATCGTGGACGAAGCCTCCATGCTCTCACACCTGCCCGGGCCGGGCGACCCGGTGGCGAAATTCGGCAGCGGCAGTGCCCTGCGCGATTTCTTCGATTTCGTGGGGGACTCCAACAAGGTTCTCTTCATCGGCGACCCGGCGCAGTTGCCGCCCGTGGTGGAAAGCGGTTCCTTTTCCCCCGCCCTTTATCCGCCTTTCATCGAAGAGCATTTCGGTCGGAAAGCCACGGGCTTCGAAATGACCCACATCCTGCGCCAGATGGCGGATTCGCCCATCCTGCAACTCGCCGGAACCCTGCGCAAACGCCTGCAGGAACGCCAGTGGGAGGACTGGGAGCGCCCCTTGCTGGAGCTCGAGGGGCCGGGCATCTACCACCCCTTCATCCAAAGAATCATGATCGAGCGGTACCTGAAGACCGTGCGTGCCGGGGGCTTCGAGCGCGCCATCGTCATCACCCACTCGAACAAGCAGGCCTACTATCTGAACAAGAACATTCGCATGGCCCTGTTCGGGCGCTCGCCCTACAAACCGGGGGTCGGCGAGGTACTGCTGGTGGCGCAAAACAGCTACCACGTGCCCCTGGCCAACGGCGACCAGGTCATCGT
>CAZBYX010000387.1:0-2505 GCA_964496055.1 uncultured Saprospiraceae bacterium | reverse complement strand
TCAAAACCCAACTGCTGCTGGACTTCCTCCACTCCCCCGACCCCAACCTGCAAAACGACGTGGCGCGCGAGCTGCTCATCGACTTCGACATGCGCGCCCGGGAAGAGGGGCTGAAGCAAAACTCCCCCGAATACCTGGAAGCCATGACACAGGACCCCTTTCTCAACGCGCTGCGCGCCAAGTTCGGCTACGCCGTCACCTGCCACAAAGCTCAGGGGGGCGAATGGCCCCACTGCTTCCTCAACCTCAGCGAAACCCTCGAAGGGATGGAGCCGGAGCAGCGTTTCCGCTGGCTCTACACCGCCGTCACCCGCGCCCAGAGCCGGCTCGACATCAAGCCCATCTATCGGGGCAACAAACCCGCCTCGCGCAAGCCCCGTATAACCATTCGGTAACCAAACATTCCGGTCATGCACCTCGTCCTGAACTCTTTCGGAGCCAGCCTGCGCCAGGAGAACGGCCTGTTCAGCGTGAGCACGGCGGCGGGCAAGCAGACCATCCCGCCCCGGGAAGTGAAGAGCATCACTGTGAGCCGCGGGGCGCGCATCAGTTCCGATGCCGTCTTGCTGGCCATCGAGCACGAGATCGACGTGTTGTTCGTGGACAAGCTGGGGAAACCCCAGGGGCGGGTCTGGAGTGTGAAGTACGGCTCGGTGTCGGACATCCGGCGGGCCCAGCTCGAATTTTTCTACAGCCCGCGGGCGGTGGAGTGGGTCAAGGAGCTGGTGGTGGAAAAAATCAACAACCAGGTGGGCATGCTCTTCAGCCTGCAGGTGGACGCCGACGAGGTGCTGCGCCGCAAGCTCGCCGGCGCCATCAACAGCATGGAGGACTACAAGCGCAAGGTGCGCAGCCTGGAAGGCGAAACCGTCCCCGACATCGCGCCCGCCCTGCGCGGTTGGGAGGGGGCTTCCTCCCGGCGCTACTTCGCCGCCGTCGGGCTGTGCCTGCCCGAGCGCTTCCGATTCGAGGGGCGCAGCCAGCACCCCGCCACCGACTGGTTCAACGCCATGCTCAATTACGGCTACGGCATGTTGTACGGCAAGGTGGAAGGGGCCCTCATCCGCGCCGGCATCGACCCCTACGTGGGCATCTACCACCGCGACGACTACAACCGCCCGGCGCTGGTCTTCGACGTCATCGAGCGCTTCCGCATCTGGGTCGATTACGTCGTCATTCAACTCTGCCAGCAGGAAGCCCTCAACGAAGACTGCTTCCTGCAAGAGGAGGGAAGGGTGTGGTTGCAGGGTTTGGGCAAGCGTATCGTCATCCAGAGTGTCAACGATTATCTGGCGGAGGTCATCAGCTTCGAGGGGCTGGAACGCAGCCGCAGCGAGCACATTCAGCGCTACGCCCACCGCCTGGCGGAGCACTTCGTCCAACAGACAAAAGGCAAGTCATGATACAGTTCGGACGCAACATCACCGCCCCCGGCGACCGGCTGGAGAAGATCAGCCTCGAACGGCTCTTTGCGGGCATCCAACGCCCCAAGCCCGAATTCCGCGACCGCATCGAGCGGCTGCGCTTCGTCAAGACCCTCGACGAACGCCGCTACCGCGACCTGAAAAAGCAACTGCCCTACTTCGTCTGCGGTTTGTTTCACCCCCCCGTGCGTCGAAAGGAAAATTTCGCCGCCATCGAATGTTTCGTCCTCGACCTGGACCACCTGGAAAAAGAAGACCGAAACCTCGAAACCGTGCGGGCCAAACTCCAGGCCCTGCCCGAGGTCTGCCTCCTGTTCCAGTCGCCCGGCGGCGACGGCCTCAAGGTCCTCTTCCGGCTGAAGGAACGCTGCACCGATGCGGCCCTGTTTTCCGCCTTCTACAAGCTGTTCGCCGCCCGTTTCGCCACCGCCCACCACCTGCTCGACGCCCTCGACACCCGCACCCACGACGTCACCCGCGCCTGCTTCCTCAGCTACGACCCCAAAGCCCACTTCCGACCCGACGCCCTCCCCATCGACCTGCCGGCCTACCTGCCCGATTCGGATTTCGACAAGGCCCAAAAGAGCGTGAAGGAAGCCGAAAAAACCCTCCAGGGAGCTCAGCCCGCCAAACCCGCCGGCCCCGATGCCGATGCCCTGGAACGCATCAAAGAGCGCCTCAACCCGGGACGCCGCAAACCCAAACCCAAAGACGTCATCCTCTCCCCCGAAGTGGAAAGCGCCCTGGAGGTGCTCACTCGCCGCCTCCCCGACTTCGAAATGGAACTCATCGACTCCCGCCCCATCAACTACGGGCGCCAGGTGCGCGTACGTGCCGCCCAACTCTGGGCCGAAATCAATATCTTTTACGGCAAAAAAGGCTACAAAATCGTCAGAACCACGAAAACCGGCAGCAACCGCGAACTGGCCGAGCTGGCAGCCGAAGCCATCGGCCGAATCCTCGATGAAATGTAAACGCCCATGCCCCGCCCGCCGAAAAAGGAATACTCCCTGCGCGAACGCCTCGAACGCATCCGCCGCAGCGGCCTGAATCCGCCGCAAACCCCCACCGAGCCCACCGA
>CAZBYX010000386.1:0-3772 GCA_964496055.1 uncultured Saprospiraceae bacterium | reverse complement strand
TCCAGCAGGAGGGTGGTGGCGGAAGGGGGTGGGCTCGGGTGCAGGGGAACGCCCAGGGCTTCCAGGGTGCGGAATTGCCGAGCCACTTCGGAGCGCGAGGGCTCCCCCTCGAAAGCCCGCACGAGCTCCACCCGCACCCCCCACCCGTGCAGGCGGCGGGCGGCCACCAGGGCGCCGCCTCCGTTGCCTCCCTTGCCCGCCAAAACCCAGACGGGGCCTTTCGCCACCCGTTCGGGGTAGAGGGTGAGGGCCAGCCGCGCCAGGTTCCTGCCCGCGTGCTCCATCATTTGAAGCAGACCCACGTGAAAGCGGTTTTCCATGAGCCGGTCCACCGCTCGCATTTGCTCGACACTCAGGGCGGGCAATGCGGCCCGCTGGAGTTTGGGAATCATCTTTGCGAAGTTTTTCCGTTTTGCCACCTCTGGGAAGCAGGGGAATTTCGCCGGGCCGGATTTGGCGGTAAGCCCCCCGGAGGCGAGCTTTGCCGCCCGATGGGAAGCCCGCTCTCCCTACCCAACGCTGCTTGCATGAACCCAAAAGAACGATACGAGACCGTGGTCGGGCTGGAGGTGCACGTTCAGTTGCACACCCGCAGCAAGGCCTTCTGCGGCGACGATGCCTCCTTCGGGGCGTCGCCCAACACCCAGGTCAGCCCCATTTCGCTGGGCCATCCGGGCACCTTGCCGCGCCTCAATGCCCGGCAGGTGGAATACGCCGTGCGGCTGGGGCTGGCGCTGGGCTGCGAAATCAACCTGCGCAGCCGCTTCGACCGCAAGCACTACTTCTACACCGACCTGCCCAAGGGCTACCAGATCACCCAGGATGCCGAACCCATCTGCCGGGGCGGTGCCCTGCCCATCCGAACCCCCAAGGGCTGGAAGCCCGTGCGCATCCACCACATCCACATGGAGGAGGATGCCGGCAAGTCCATCCACGACCAGGACCCGCAATACAGCCTCATCGACCTGAACCGCGCGGGCGTTCCCCTGCTCGAGGTCGTCACCGAGCCGGACCTGCGCTCCCCCGAGGAGGTGGAAGCCTTCATGAGCGCCATGCGGCAACTGGTGCGCTGGCTGGGCATCTCCGACGGCAACATGCAGGAGGGCTCCCTGCGCTGCGACGTCAACGTCTCCGTGCGCCGCCGGGGCACCGAGGCGCTGGGCGCGCGCTGCGAGGTGAAAAACCTCAACAGCATGCGCTTCGCCCGCAAGGCTATCGAATACGAAGTGCGTCGCCAAATCGCCCTGCTCGAAAAGGGGCTTCGCGTCGAGCAAACGACGCTTCACTTCGACCCCCGCACCGGGCGCACCAGCCCCCTGCGCGACAAAGAGGATGCCCACGACTACCGTTATTTCCCCGACCCCGACCTTCCTCCCGTCGTCCTCGAGCCGGCCTACGTCGAGCGCCTGCGGGCCGCCCTGCCGCCCTTGCCGCATCAGGTCTTCCGGCAACTGGTGGAAGCGTTCGGGCTGTCGGAAAAGGAAGCCGAAATCCTCACCGCCGACCGCGCCGCCGCCGAGCTCTTCCTCGAACTGGCGCCCCGGGCCCCCGCAGCGCGCGCCGCCGCCGGCCTGCTCATCAACAAGGTCTTGCCCTGGGCTCAGGAGCACGACTGCCCCCTCGAAAGCTTTCCCCTCTCCGTCCAACGCCTCGCCGAATTCCTCGACCTCATCCACCGCGGCCGGGTCAGCACCTCCATCGCCTACCAACGCCTCTTCCCCGCCTGCCTCCAACACCCCGAGCGCTCCCCCGAATCCCTCGCTCAAACCCTCAACCTCCTCCAAACCGACGACGCGGACTTCCTCCATCGGCTCGTCCGCGAAGTGCTGGAGCGCAACCCCGACAAGGTGCTCGCCTACCGGCGGAAAGGGAAAAAAGGCCTGCTGGGCTTCTTCATGGGGGAAGTCATGCGGGCCTCCCAAGGCAAGGCCGACCCGCAAGCCGCCAACGCCCTGCTGCGCCAGGCCCTGGAAGAGGAGAGCTGAACAACGTCTCCCAGGACATCGCCTGTTGGGTTTTTCGTTGTTCGTTTTTCGTTGTTCGTTGGGTTGGGGTGGGAGTGAGGGTGTGTTTGGAACCCCTGTCACGCTCGTCACGTTGATCACGTTCGTCACGTTGGGTGGGGGGAGTGGGGTTTGGGGTCTTGAACCGCAGTGCTGCGCAGCTCTTTTCGCAGTTGAGCGCAGTGGGCTTGGGTTTGGGGAGGGAGCTGTTCACTCTGTGGGTAACTCTGGCTTGACCGTATGGTTCACTCTGTGGTTTAAACAAACCCCAACCCGCCTTCTTGGCCGTATGGTGACACCATGAAACCATGAAACCTTGACACCTTGACACCTCGGCACCTTGACACCTTCAATTATTTCAACTTGTCTCCACCTATTTCCATTTGTTTCGATGTCCTGCCAACCGTACACCCACCGTACACCCTCACTTGATGAAAGTGTCGCAATGCTCGACGATTTCGCGGCGGCAGCGGCGGTCGTTGCCTAGGAGTTTGAAAAAGTCGTCGAGGTAGCGCAGGGGCCCTTTTTTGGCCGAATCGTCCAGGTAGGGGAAGCGGCGAATCACCTCCCGGAAATCATCCTGGCGGGCGCGGAACTCCTCGAAGAGGGGTTTCCAGTGGCTCTCGGGGCGGCACAGCCCGAGGAAATAGCGCTGGCTGACGTGTTTGATGGGCAGTTTTTCGTGGGGGGCGGCGTAGGGCGCGTCGATGATGCCCGCGTAGTCGAAGTCGTAGGGCACGGGGATGGCCAGGGGGCGCAGGGGGGAGCGCACCACCACGAGGTTGTGGCGGTTGTACACGGCCCAGTCCGTGTTGCCGATCATGAACTGGAAGAGGCAGAGGCGGTCGAAGCTGAGGGTGTCGAGCCCGCGGGGGCTCATGACGCGGGGCTTCAGTTCTTTGCCGCCCAGGCGGTGGGCCAGTTCCTTTGCCGGCTCGATGAGGAAGCCGTACACTTCGAAGGATTTTTCATCGCCGCCCCGGTCCTGGAGGTGGATGCGCACCAACTGGACGCGGAAGCTGAAGTCCGTCACGAGGTTGTACATGCGATAGACGAGGTACTCCAGCAGCACGAGGCGCTGGTAGCTGGGGGCGGTGCGGCAGGAAACGACCAGTTTGATGGTCTTGAAGTCGGGGTTGAGGCCCCGGGCACGCAGGTCGCTTTTCGCCAGGCGCAGTTTCAGGGGCGGCAGGAAGCAGATGTCGCGGCGCATTTTGCCCCGGGGGCGCACTTCCACCTCCAGCTCCTGAATTTGCCCGCTGCTGTCCCGGAAGTGGAGCAGCGCGGGTTGATAGGTTTCCCGCTTGCGGAGCAAAGCCTTGAGCTCGGTGTGGAGGTAGAGGTGGAGGATGCTGTCGCGCTGGAGGGACTGGAAGAAGGAAGGGGGTTCGGCACTGGGCTTGGGGGCGGCAATCTGCCCCGGGAGGAAGACGAAGCTCAGCAGCCAAAGCAGGGCCGGGAGCAGGGTTTTCATGGCTGGTTTTTCCCCAAGATAAGACAAGCGGGGCGCTTATTCCAATCGGAGGAAAGATTGGGTGCTGAAAACGCTGCGTCGGCCGTCCGTCCACAGGAGCCGGACGAAATACAGACCGGCCCCTTCGGGGCCCTCCCATACCACCTCTTCCCACCCCAAGCCGGGCACTTCCTTTTCGAAAAGCGCAGCCACCTGCCCCAACGAGTTGAGCACCGCCAGTCGGTAGCGGCCCTTCGAGGGCAACTGGAAGCGCAGGTGGACGGCACCGCGTGTGGGGTTGGGGTAGGGCGGTTGG
>CAZBYX010000385.1:0-3774 GCA_964496055.1 uncultured Saprospiraceae bacterium | reverse complement strand
GGGGCAGCGTGGAAAATATGGTCGGGAGGGATTGTCAAAGAGTTACCTTTGAAACCATTTGCGAACTCAAAAAAAGGAACCTCATGACTCGGATTTTGCTATTGGCGATGCTGCTTTGCTTAGCAGGAGTGGTGCAAGCCCAGCGCGGGCGCGGCGGCGAACGGATGAGCCCCGAGGAGCGGGTGGAACGCCAGGTGCAGTTGATGACCGACAGCCTGGCCCTTTCCGAAGCGCAGGCGCAGAAGGTGGAGGAAGTGCTTTTGAAATACATCGGCGAGATGCAGGCGGCGCGGGAGAGCAGCGAGGGCGACTGGGAAGCCCTGCGCGAAACCATGCGCGCCATCCGCCAGCGGCAAAACGAGGAATTGAAAACCCTGCTGACCGCCGAGCAGTACGAAAAATGGCAAACCCTGCAGCGCCAGCGGCGCCGCCGCCCGCCCCGCGGGCAATGAGCCCCCCGAATCGAAAAATCACCTGACCATGAGAACCCTCCTGACCCTGGCCCTCCTCCTGCCGGCGTTTGCCCTGCTGGCCCAATCCTACCGCATCGAAGGACGCGTGCTCGACCCCGAAGGCAAACCCCTGCCCGGCGCCCACGTCCGGCTCGCGCACCCCTGGGGCGAAGAAGTGCAAAGCACCGCCACGGATGCGCGGGGGCGTTTCCTGCTGCAAAACGTGCCCCGGGGCGGCTACGCCCTGACCGTCTCCTTCCTGGGCTTCGAGGAATTGCGCCGCGAAATCACCCTCCAAAACGACTTGCAGCTCGGTGACCTCACGTTGCAGGAGGGCGCCGTACCCCTCGAGGAGGTGGAAGTGAAAGACCGCGTGCCCATGGCGCAACAAAAGGGCGACACCACCCAGTTCAACGCCGACGCCTTCAAAACCCTGCCCGACGCCGACGCCGGCGAGCTGGTGGAAAAAATGCCCACCGTCACCATCCGCGACGGTCGGGTGCAAGCCCAGGGTGAGGACGTGCGCCGCGTCCTGGTGGATGGGCGCCCCTTCTTCGGTAACGACCCCATGGCCGCCCTGCGCAACCTGCCCGCCGAGGTGGTGGAGAAAATTCAGATTTACGACCAGCAAAGCGACCAGGCGCAGTTCAGCGGGGTGGAAGACGGCGAAACGACCAAGACCCTCAACATCGTCACCCGACCGAACATGCGCAACGGGCAGTTCGGCAAGCTCTTCGCCGGCTACGGCTACGACGACAAGTACGAATCCGGGGGCAACATCAACTTCTTCGACGGCAAGCGCCGTATCTCCCTCATCGGCATGTCGAACAACGTGAACGTGCAGAATTTCAGCACCGAAGACCTGCTGGGCGTGCTGGGCAGCAACCGGCGCGGCGGCCGCGGTGGCTTCGGCGGCCGCGGCGGTGGGGGACGCGGTGGGAGGCGCGGGGGCGACTTCCGGGGAGGCGGCAGCGTCCGCGATTTCCTCGTGCCGCAACAGGGCGGCATCGCCACCACCCACGCCCTGGGCATCAATTACTCCGACGCCTGGGGCGAAAAGTTCGAAATCACGGGCAGCTACTTCCTCAACCGAAGCGACATCGACGCCGGCGAAGAGCTGCTGCGCACCTACGTGGACGACGAAAACCTCCTCGAAACGTACCGGGAATCCAGCCACAGCGATACCCGCAATCTCAACCATCGCCTCAACTTCCGCATCGAATACCAGCTCGACTCCGCCAACTCCTTCATCCTCCGCCCCCGCCTCAGCTGGCAAAGCAACGACGGCACAGACAACACCCTCGGCCAAACCTTCCTCGACGGCGTGCTGCGCAGCGAAACCGACAACCGCTTCCGCTCCGACCTCCAGGGCGCCGACTTCGACAACAACCTCCTCTGGCGCCATCGCTTCGCCAAATCCCGCCGCACCCTCAGCCTTTTCTTCTCCTCCGGCTACAACTCCAAGCAGGGGGAAAGCTTCCTGCAAGACCTCAACGAACGCCAACCCCTCGACCAAAACGCCCGCCTCGACAACCGCACCTGGAACCTCGCCGCCAACCTCACCTACACCGAACCCCTCGGCGAACGCGCCTCCCTGCTGGCCACCCTCCGCTCCAGCTATCAGCGCGAGGAAAGCGACCGCCAGACCTTCGACTTCAGCGATGCCAGCCAGGACTACGACCTGTTCAACGAAGCCCTCAGCAACGTCTTCTCCAACGACTACTTCACCCAGACCGTCGGCGGGGGCTACACCTGGCGCAAGGACCGCAACCTCATGGTCGTCTTGCGCGCCAACTTCCAATGGGCCCGCCTGCTCAACGACCAGACCTTTCCCCAACAGCTGGAGCTGAACCACACCTTCCGCAACGTGTTGCCCTTCGCCATGCTGCGCCTCGGCGACCGCCAGAACAACTTCCGCCTCTTTTACCGCGCCCGCACCCAGCTGCCCAGCCTCGAACAGCTCCAAAACGTGGTGGACAACTCCAACCCCCTCCTCCTGTCCACCGGCAACCCCGAACTGGTGCAGGCCTTCCAGCACATGCTCTTCCTGCGCTACAACGCCACCAACACCGAGAAGGGCTCCGTCTTCTTCGCCATGCTCGGCGGCGGCATCACCCAGGACTACATCGCCACCGTCACCACGGACGCCGACCCCGACGACCCCCGCCTCGAAGGCATCGCCGTTCAGCCGGGTGCCCTGCTCAGCCAGCCCGTCAACCTCGACGGCTACTGGAACCTGCGCTCCTTCCTCACCTACGGCTTCCCCGTGCCCGCCCTCAAGTCCAACCTCAACCTCAACCTCAGCGGCAACTTCAGCCGCACCCCCGGCCGGGTGGACGAGCACCTCAACTACGCCCGCAACTTCAACACCGGGCTGGGCCTCGTGCTCAGCAGCAACTTTAGCCGAAAGGTGGACTTCACCCTCTCCTCCCAAACCGACCTCAACCGCGTGCGCAACTCCCTCCAGGAGCAGCAGGACAACGACTACCTGAGCCAGACCAGCCGCCTGAAATTCAACTGGGTCATCATCGAGGGCTTCGTCTTCCGCAACGAGCTCAGCCACCAGCTCTATCGCGGGCTGGGCGAAGGTTTCGACCAAAACTACTGGCTGTGGAGCATGGGGGTGGGCAAGAAGCTCTTCAAAAACGAGCGGGGCGAAATCACGCTCACCGTGTTCGACCTGCTGGGTCAGAACACCAGCATCCGCCGCAACGTCACCGAAATCTACTACGAAGACGTGGAGTCGCAGGTCTTGCAGCGCTACTTCATGCTGCGCTTCACCTACAACGTGCGCAACTTCCGCAAAGGCGCAGCCGCCGCTCCGGCTCGGGGACGCTGAGCCCTCAGCGGCGCCAGGCCGCGGCGAACAACACCGCCCACCCGGCGATGAACAACAACCCGCCGATGGGCGTGATGGGCCCGAGCACCCCGCTCCAGCCTTCCAAACCCCACGACAGCAGATACAGCGAGCCCGAAAAGCACAGGATGCCCGCCACGAAACACCACCCCGCCCAGGTAAGGGCTCGGTTACCGTGGCGCTCAGCCAGGAGGGCCACCCCCATCAGCGCCAGGGCATGGAAAAACTGGTAGTGCACGGCGGTTTCCCAGGTGGCCAGCTGCTCGGCGCTCAGGCGGGCTTCCAGGGCATGCGCCCCGAACGCTCCAAGTACCACCGCCAGCAACCCAAACGCCGCCGACCAGAGAAGAAAGGGGGTTTTCATGGGTTCCAGAATTTTGAGTGAAACATCCACTGCGTTTTTCCCCCCGAACATATTGAAATCCGTGAAAAGAGGAGGGCAGGGGGCAAATCGTCAAATCGTGA
>CAZBYX010000384.1:0-3781 GCA_964496055.1 uncultured Saprospiraceae bacterium | reverse complement strand
GGCGAATCGCTCCGCCCGCCCCGGCAGGCGGAGCGGGTGGGGACACCCTCCCCCACCCCTTTCCTCCCTTTCCTTCATCCCTCGTAGGGGGTCGTTTGTCAGGAACTGGGCGAAAGTGGGCGGAAAGCGGTTCCACTTTCGGGGGGATTTTCTCAACTTCGGCGCTGCCGCCTGGCTCGGCCCTGCCTTTTCAACCAACATCAACGAATCATGAAGCATTTCCCCGCCTTTTTGCTCATCGCCTTCCTGCTGCCCGCCGCGCTGGCGGCTCAGATGAACCGCATCGAGTTCGTCGAGTACGACCTCGACAACGGGTTGCACGTCATCCTCCACCAGGACCACAGCACCCCCATCGTCGCCGTCACCGTTCTGTACCACGTCGGCTCCAAGAACGAACGCCCCGACCGCACCGGCTTCGCCCATTTCTTCGAGCACCTGCTCTTCGAGGGCTCCGAAAACATCGGCCGCGGCGAATACGACAAGTACGTGCAGCGCGCGGGCGGTACCCTGAACGCCAACACGACCTGGGACCGCACTTTTTACTACGAAATCCTGCCCTCCAACCAGCTGGAACTGGCCCTCTGGCTCGAAAGCGAGCGCATGCTGCACGCCCGCGTCGAGGAAAAGGGCATCGAAACCCAGCGCGAGGTGGTCAAGGAAGAACGCCGCCAAAGGGTGGACAACCAGCCCTACGGCAGCGTCATCGAGGAAATTTTCAAGCGGGCTTACAAAAAGCACCCCTACCGCTGGCCCATCATCGGCTACATGGAACACCTCGACGCCGCCCAGGAAGAAGACTACAAGCAGTTCTACGCCGACTTCTACGTGCCGAACAACGCCGTGCTGAGCATCGCCGGCGACATCGACATCGAACAGACCAAGCAGTGGATTGAAAAGTATTTCGGAAGCATCCCCCGCGGAAAAGAGCCCTACCGCCCGAAAGTGGTGGAGCCCCCCCTCAACGGGGAAATCCGCGACACGGTGTACGACAACATCCAGCTGCCGGGCGTCTTCCACGCCTACCGCATCCCCGCACAGGGCACCCCCGACTACTACGCCGTGAACATGCTGGCACAGCTCCTTTCCCAGGGGCAGAGCTCCCGCCTCCACCGCGCCCTGGTCGAGGAAAAGCAACTGGCGGTCTTCACCGGCTCCTTCCCCCTTTCCATGGAAGACCCGGGCCTGACCATCAACTACTCCATCGCCGCCGTCGGGGTCAGCCCCGGCGAGCTGGAAGCCGCCATGGACGAAGAGGTGGAGAAACTGCAGCAGGAGCTCATCTCGGAAAAGGAATTCCAGAAGCTGCGCAATCAGGTGGAGAACGACTTCATCAGCGCCAACTCCCGCGTGGTGGGCATCGCCGAAAGCCTGGCCAACTACCACACCTACTTCGGCGACGCCAACCTCATCAACACCGAAATCGAACGCTACATGGCCGTGACCCGCGAAGACATCCGCCGCGTGGCGCGCCAGTACTTCTCGAAGAACAACCGCGTGGCACTGACCTACCTGCCCAAAAGCGAGCAGCCCTGAATGCCCCCAACCTCCAACCCCCACCTACCCACCGTACACCAACTGTACGCCCACTGTACACCAATCGTACACCCAACGTAAACCCATAAATTTTTCGTCATGAAAATCCGTCCCTTCAAAATAGGCCTGCTTCTCGTTTGCATGGTGTGGGCTGCCGTTTTGCCGGCCCAGGAAGACTTCCGCAAGAACCCGCCCAAACCCGGCCCCGCCCCCAAAATCGAGTTGGGGGAAGCCCACCGCTTCAGCCTCGACAACGGCTTGCAGGTCATCGTGGTGGAGAATCACAAACTGCCCCGCGTTTCCATTCAGGTTTTCGTGGATGCCCCGCCAGTGAAAGAGGAGGAAAAAGCCGGCTACATCCAGTTGGCGGGCGAGATGCTGGGCCGCGGCACCGCCCAGCGCAGCAAGGCTGAAATCGACGAAGCCGTGGACTTCATCGGCGCCAGCTTCAACACCAGCTCCAGCGGCCTGTTCGGTGCCGCTTTGACCAAGCACGCCGACGAATTGCTCCGGATCATGTCCGAGGTTTTGCTGGAGCCCAGCTTCCCGGCCGAGGAGTTCGACAAGGTGAAAAAGCAAACGATGAGCCGACTGGCCCAGGAAAAAGAAGACCCCAACGCCATCGCCGGCAAGGTGGCCCGGGTGCTGCGCTACGGCAAGGAACACCCCTACGGGGAAATCGAAACCGAACAGAGCATCGAAAACATCAGCGTCGAAGATTGCAAGGCTTATTACGAGACCTGGTTCAAGCCCAACATCTCCTACCTCATCGTCGTCGGCGACGTGACGCCCGCCCAGGCGCGCACTTGGGCGGAGAAATACTTCGGCAGCTGGCAAGCCGCTGAGGTGCCCCCTCAGGAGGTGCCCGCCGCCCAGCCCCCCGAACAGCGGGTGGTGGACTTCGTCAACCGCAACGGCGCCGTCCAGTCCGTCATCAACATCACCTACCCGGTGGACTTCCAGCCCGGCGCCCCCCACGCCATCCAGGCTCAGGTGATGAACACTCTGCTGGGCGGCTTCTTCAGCAGCCGCCTCAACGCCAACCTGCGCGAGGACAAAGGCTACACCTACGGGGTGCGCTCCACCCTGTCCAGCGACCGATACGTGGGGTATTTCAACGCCGGGGGCAGCGTGCGCAACGAAGTGACCGACAGCGCCCTGGTGGAATTCCTGAAGGAAATGCAACGCCTGCGGGAAGAGCCCGTCCCCGAGGAGGAATTGACTCTGGTGAAGAACGTCATTTCCGGAAGCTTCGCCCGCCAACTGGAAAGCCCCCAGACGGTAGCCAACTATTACCTCAACATCGCCCGCTACGACCTGCCCGAAGACTACTACGCCACCTACCTGGAACGGCTCAGCACCGTCACCTCCGACGACGTGCAGGCCATGGCGCGCCGATACGTCCTGCCCGACCGCGCCCACATCCTCGTCGTCGGCAACAAGGAGGAGGTCGCCGACAAACTCGCCCCCTTCTCCGCCGACGGCCAGGTGCATTTCTACGACCAGTACGGCACCCCCCTCGAACTCGAAGCCCTCACCCCGCCCGAGGGCCTCACCGCCCGGAAGGTCATCGAGGACTACATCCAGGCCCTCGGCGGGCGTGAGCGCCTCGCTGCCGTTCGCTCCCTCAAAACGGTGTCTTCGGCCAACGTCCAGGGCATGGACCTCTCGGTCGAGACCATCCAGGCGGCACCCGCCCGCCTGGCGGTCACCGTCTCCATGGGCGGCAACGTCATGATGGAAACCAAATTCGACGGCGAAAAGGGCGCCTTCAGCCAGATGGGCCAAACCCAACCCATGCCCGAGGAAATGGCCGCCCAGATGAAGGTGGAGGCACGCCTGTTTCCCGAGCTCTATTTCGCCGAAGAAGGCATCGAACCCACCCTGACCGGCATGGAAATGCTCGATGGGAAAAAGGCCTACGTGGTGGAGGTGCCCCTCTCAGGCGGCAAGCAAATCATGTACTTCGACGCCGAAACGGGCCTGAAGCTCCGCCAGGTCAGCGAACGCGAAACCACCGACTTCGCCGATTACCGCGAGGTGGAGGGCATCCGGTTCCCCTTCAGCATCACCGTCAGCGGCAGCATGCCCGCCCCCCTGGCCATGAAGGTCCAATCCATCGAACTGAATACCGACATCCCCGAAGAGGCCTTCAAAGTGGAATGAGACGGAGGGTGGTTTGGGTTTGGAGTTTGGGGGTAGCGTTTGGGTGAAATACTTGGAAATACGTGGAGACGGGTGGAAATAA
>CAZBYX010000383.1:0-3784 GCA_964496055.1 uncultured Saprospiraceae bacterium | reverse complement strand
AGTTATGAAATCGATGAGCATCGTCGCGGAAAGGCTGGTCAAGCGGTACGGCGGGTTGGTCGCCGTGGACGGGGTTTCCCTGCAGGTGGAGCCGGGGGAAATCTTCGGCCTGACGGGCCCCGACGGGGCGGGCAAGAGCAGTTTGTTCCGCATGCTGACCACGCTGGTTCGGCCGGACGGGGGCGAGGCGCGGGTGGCGGGTTTCGACGTGCGCACCGAGTTCCTCCGGATCCGGCGGCGCATCGGCTACATGCCCGACGTGTTCTCCCTCTACGAGGACCTGAGTGTGGAGGAAAACCTGCGCTTCTTCGCCCGCGTCTTCGGGGTGCGGGTGCGGGACAACTACCACCTGATTCGGGAGGTGTACGAGCCGCTGGCGCCCTTCGCCCGTAGGCGGGCGGGCAAGCTCTCCGGCGGCATGAAGCAGAAGCTGGCCCTTTCCTGCGCCCTCATCCACGAACCCGAAGTGCTGTTCCTCGACGAACCGACCACCGGCGTAGACGCCGTCTCCCGCAAAGAATTCTGGGACATCCTGGGGCGCATCCGTCAGCGGGGCGTGGCCGTGCTGGTCGCCACCCCCTACATGGACGAAGCCGCCCGCTGCGACCGCCTGGCCCTCATGCAGCGGGGGCGCCTCCTGACCGAAGGCAGCCCCCAGGACCTCCTCGCCCGCTACCCCCACCACCTCTACGCCTTCCGCACGCGGCGCGCCTACCGCCACCTGGGTCTCCTGCGCACCCTTCCGGGGGTCTTGCGGGCCGTGCTCGCCGGCGAGGCCGTCCACCTGAGCAGCCGCGAACCCCTGGACTTGCCCGCCCTCGAAAAAAAATTGCGCGACCAGGGGCTGGAAGACTTCCAACTCGAACCCATCGCCCCCACCGTCGAAGACTGCTTCATCGCCCTGGCCGGCGACGATGCCCAAACCCCGCAACCATGAAAAACTCCACCATCGAAGTGCAGGAGCTGACCCGCCGCTTCGGCGCCTTCACCGCCGTGGACCGCATCTCCTTCGAGGTGTTCGAGGGGGAAGTTTTCGGTTTCCTCGGCGCCAACGGTGCCGGCAAGACCACCGCCATCCGCATCCTGACGGGGCTGCTGTTGCCCAGCTCCGGCAAGGCGCGCGTGGCCGGTTTCGACGTGTACCGCCAGGCGGAAAAAATCAAGCGCCACATCGGCTACATGAGCCAGAAGTTCTCCCTTTACCAGGACCTGACGCCTCTGGAAAACATCCGCTTCTTCGGGGGCATCTACGGGTTGTCGTTGCGCACCATCCGCCGAAAAAGCGAGGAGCTGCTGCACAGCCTCGGCATGGAAGACGCCGCCCATCGCCTCGTCGGGGAGCTGCCCCTGGGCTGGAAACAACGCCTGGCCTTTTCCCTGGCCCTGCTGCACGAACCCCGCATCGTCTTCCTCGACGAGCCCACCAGCGGCGTGGACCCCCTCACCCGACGCACTTTCTGGGAGCGCATCCGCGCCGAAGCCGAACGCGGCACCACCCTCTTCGTCACCACCCACTACATGGACGAAGCCGAATACTGCGACCGCGTCAGCATCATGGTGCAGGGGCGCATCGCCGCCCTCGACAGCCCCGCCGCCCTCAAAGTGCGCTTCGGCGCCCAACACATGGAGGAGGTCTTCCTCCAACTGACGCGCCCCAACGCCAAAACCCGAACCTGAAACCCGCCGACCATGTGGACCACCTTCGCCGCCTTCGTCCAAAAGGAATTCTTCCACATCCTGCGCGACCGCCGCACCCTCGGCATCATGCTTGGCATGCCTTTCGCCCTCGTCCTCCTCTTCGGCTACGCCGTCACGACCGACTTCAAGCAGGCTGCCTTCGCCTTGCTCGACGCCGCCCACGACCCCTGGAGCGCCCGCATCGCCCAGCGCCTGGAAGCCACCGGCTACTTCCGACTGGCAGCCGAAGCCCCCGACATCGAAACCGTGGAGACCCTCTTCCGCCGCGGGGAAATCAAGATGGCGCTGGTGCTGCCGCCGCGCTTCGGAGAAGACCTGCAAGCCTGCCGCTCCGTGACCGTGCAATTGCTCACCGACGGCTCCGAGCCCAACATCGCCTCCCTGCTGGCCGCCTACGCCGCCGACGTCTTGCGTGCCTTCCAGTCGGAAATCGCCCCCGACGCCCCCCCACCCCGCATCGCCCTGAACCCCCGGATGGTGTACAACCCGGAGATGCGCAGCGTCTTTCTGTTCGTGCCGGGGGTCATCGCGGTGGTGCTGATGCTCATCTCCGCCATGCTGACGAGCCTTTCCATTGCGCGGGAAAAAGAGCGCGGCACCCTCAACCTGCTGCTCATCTCGCCCCTGCCGCCGGGGCTCATCATCGTGGGCAAGGTGCTGCCCTACGCGCTGATCTCCTTCCTCAACGCGCTGGCCATCATCGGCATGGGCATGGGGGTGTTCGGCATGCGCATGCTGGGCAGCTGGGCTTTCCTGCTGCTGAGCTGCCTGCTGTTCATCCTGACGGCGCTGGGCCTGGGGCTGTTCATCAGCACGCGGGTGCAAACCCAACAGACGGCCATGTTCGCTTCGCTCATGGGGCTCATGTTGCCGACGGTGTTGCTCTCGGGCTACATCTTCCCCATCGAAAGCATGCCGCAGGTGCTGCAAATCCTTTCCAATGTGGTGCCCGCCAAGTGGTTCATCCTGCTGTTGCGGGGCATCATGCTGAAGGGGGCGGGTTTGGGGGCGCTGTGGGTGCCGACCCTCGTGCTCGCGGGCATGGCGCTGTTCTTCCTTCTGCTGAGCCGCAAGAACTTCAAACTGCAAATGCCATGAGGACGCTGGGATTCTTCATCTACAAGGAGCTGTTGCAGATTTTCCGCAACAAAGCCATGCTGCCCCTGCTGTTCGTGGTGCCGCTGGTGCAGTTGCTGGTGCTGTCCTTCGTCGCCACCAACGAAGTGCGCGACCTCAAACTCAGCGTCCTGGACTACGACCGCGGCCCCCTCGCCGCCAGGCTGGTGCACAAAATGACCGCCTCGGGCTATTTCCGCCTCACGGACCTGCCCCGCAACGAAGCCGAAGCCGGCGCCCTGCTCGACCGCGACGCCGCCGACCTCGTCCTCGTGCTCCCCCCTCATTTCGAGCGCGACCTGCGCCGCGGCGAGCCCACCGAAGTGCAAGTGCTGGCCAATGCCATCAACAGCATGAAGGCGGGCCTGGCCGTATCCTATGCCGGTTCCATCGTGGGCGCCTACCAGCGGGAGCTGCTCCACGAGGGCCGCATCCCCCTGCCCGCAGCGGAACTCGTCGCCTGCAGCCCCGCTTTGGAACTGCGCTACCGGCACTGGTTCAACCCCCAGCTCGACTACAAGCGCTTCATGGTGCCGGGCATCCTGGCCGTGCTCGTTTCCATGCTTTCCCTGCTCCTGGGCGCCATGAACGTGGTGCGCGAGCGCGAAATCGGCACGCAGGAGCAAATCGCCGTCTCGCCCGTCAGCGCGCCGGTTTTCATCGCGGGCAAGTTGCTGCCCTTCCTCTTCATCGGCTTGCTGGAGCTGAGCATCGGGCTCGGCATCGCCAAACTCCTCTTTCACACCCCCACGGAAGGCCCCCTCGGCGTGCTGTACCTCTTTGCCGCCCTGGCCATCCTGGCCCACCTGGGCCTCGGGCTGCTCATTTCCAACCTGGCGGACACGCAACAGCAGGCCATGTTCGTCGCCTGGTTCTTCATGATCATCTTCGTGCTCATGAGCGGCCTGTTCACCCCCATCGAAAGCATGCCCCCCTGGGCCCAGAAAATCACCTGGCTGAACCCCATCGC
>CAZBYX010000382.1:0-3793 GCA_964496055.1 uncultured Saprospiraceae bacterium | reverse complement strand
ACCTTGACACCTCGAACCCATGAGACCTTGACACCTCGAAACCCTGACACCCCAAAAACCCCTGTAATTCGTCCATCATCCATCGTTCAAATACCAGTACCCGATGACGACCCTCATCCAATACCATCCGCATTACGAGCGGCCGGCGACGCTGGAAGATTTTCTGGACGCGCTCTACAGCCGCGAGATGCAGTACCTGGCCAGCGACCTGCTGAACGACGGGCTGACCCCGGGGCAAATCGCCCATGCGGTGCAGCGCGCCATGCTGGCCGTGCGGTCGGCGGGCCTGGAGGTGCGGCAGCACTTCCTGCCGGTGTACACGCCCCGCGATGGCGGGTTGATGCGCGACTGCAAGCTGTCGCGCTTCGGCTATGCCCTGGTGCTGCTCAACGCCGAGCCCGGCTGCCGCGCTGTCGCCCGCTGGCAGGTACGCCTGGTGCGCCGTTACTTTGCCCCGGCCAACTCTTGAGCACCCCTTCGCGTTGATTCTTCCGTTTCCTGCGTAGGGAAGGGGCGCGCTGCAAACGCCCCTTCCCCCCGTGGGAATGCAAACCGAAAAAACCTCGAGCCATGTTCGATTTTCAAAAACAGGTCATCGAACGCAGCTTCCTCAAACCCGTCTTGGTGGACTTCTGGGCGCCCTGGTGCGGCCCCTGCCGCGTGCTCGGCCCGGTGCTGGAGCAATTGGCCGAAGAACAAAAAGACCGCTGGGAGCTGGTCAAAATCAACACCGAAGAGCACCCCGAGCTGGCGCAGCGCTTTCGCGTCATGAGCATCCCGAATGTGAAGCTCTTTCACAAAGGAAAGGTGGTCGACGAATTTGCCGGCGCTTTGTCCCGACCCATGATCGAACGCTGGCTGGACGAACACCTCCCCGACGAAACCACCGAAACCCTGCAGGACATCCTGGCCCTGGCGGAAGGCTGGCCCGACCCCCGCGTCGTGGACAAACTCCGCCGGTTCCTCCAAGACCACCCCGACCGGGTGGAGGCCCGCGTGGCTCTGGCCAAACACCTCGTCCTGCAAGACCCTGCGGAAGCCCTCGAATTGGTGGAAGGCATCGGCCTGGGCTCCCCTCATCACGACGACGCCCAGGACATCCGCGCCCTGGCCCAGCTTCTCCAGTTCGAGTCCGAAAACGGGGGCAAAGCCGCCGCGGCCCTGCTGGAAGCCAAAGCCGCCCTGAAAGCCGGCGACGGAGAAACCGCCATCCGGAAAATCATCGACGCCACCATGTACGACAAAACCCTGAACGACGACCTGCCCCGGCGCAGCGCCATCGCCCTGTTCCACTTCTGGGGCGATGAACACCCCCTGACCCGCACCCACCGCCGAACCTTCGACATGGTGCTGTACTGAGTTGCCTTCCCGGGCGGGGTGGCCGGTGCCCGTCCCGTATCTTCGCCCCGATGATGAGCTATCCGCTGACCGAAATTTGTGAAATCTTGGGGGGCGAGCTGCTCGGCGACGGGGCACCGGGCACCGTGCGTCGGCTGCTCATCGACAGCCGGCAATTGCTCTTCCCCTCAGAAAGCCTCTTCTTCGCCATGAAGGGGCAGCGCCTCGACGGGCACCGCTTCATCGGGGAGCTGTACCGCAGGGGCGTTCGGCACTTCGTGGTGGAGCGCCCGCCCGAGCCGTCGGTCTTTCCGGGGGCTTTTTTCGTGCGGGTGCCATCCAGCCTCGAAGCCCTCCAGACGCTTGCCCGGCACCATCGCCACCGCTTCGGGCTGCCCATCCTGGGGCTGACGGGCAGCAACGGCAAAACCATCGTCAAGGAGTGGCTGGTGCAATTGCTCGGCCCCGACACCAACCTGGTGTACACCCCCCGGAGCTACAATTCGCGCGTGGGGGTGCCGCTCTCCCTGTGGCAAATCCGCCCCGAGCACGAATTCGGCATCTTTGAAGCGGGCATCTCTCAGGCGGGGGAAATGGACTTGCTGGCCCGAATGATGGACTGCCGCTACGGTATCTTCACCAACCTGGGCTCCGCTCACGATGCGGGCTTTACCGATCGGCGCCAAAAGGCACGTGAAAAAGCCCGCCTCTTCAGCCGAGCCGAATGGGTGCTCTATTGCGCCGATTACCCCGAAGTGGAGGAGGCACTGCAAGATTGTGGGGCCTGGCATCTGCTGGGCTGGTCCCGCACCGGCAAACCCGCCCCCCTGCAGGTGGAAGTTCGGGGTGGGGCGGTGCGGGTTCGGGGGCGCCTGCCCCTCACGAGGGGCGGGGCGGCGCGGGAGGTGGATTTGACCTGCGCCCTGCCCTTCGAGGACGATGCCTCGGTCGAAAACGCCCTGCATTGCCTGTGCTTTCTCCTTTTCTGGGGGCTGGACGAGGGGCGCATCGCCGCCCGCATGCAGGAGCTGGAGCCCGTCGGCATGCGCATGGAAGTCCTCGAAGGAGTGAACGACTGCCTGCTGCTCAACGACAGCTACAGCGCCGACCTGCATTCCCTCGAAATCGCCCTTCGATTCTTCAACCAGCGCGCCGCCGATCGCCCCCGCACCCTCATCCTCAGCGATATCCTCCAGAGCGGGATGCGCCCCCGGGAATTGTACGCCCAGGTGGCCCGGCTGGTGGGGGCGGCCGCCCCCACCACTGTCATCGGCATCGGGGAAGGGGTGGCGGGTTTGGGCCGCGAGCTCCCCGCCGATGGGCCGGCTTTCGAGCACTACGGCAGCACCTCCCGGTTCCTCGAAAACCTGGACCCCGCCCGCTTTCAGGGGCAAGCCGTGCTGCTCAAGGGGGCCCGTCGCTTCGGCTTCGAGCGCATCGCCCGGCGCCTGGCCCGCCGCCGCCACCGCACCAGCCTGGAAGTAAACCTCGATGCCTTGGTGCACAACCTGCGACTCTACCACCGCCACCTCCGCCCCGGCACCCGCCTGATGGTCATGGTCAAAGCCGGCGCCTACGGCAGCGGCAGTGTGGAGGTGGCCCGCCAGCTCGAACACCAGAAGGTGGACTACCTCGGCGTCGCCTATGCCGACGAAGGGGTCGAGCTGCGCAAGGCCGGCGTGCACCTGCCCGTCATGGTGCTCAACCCCGAAGAAGCCGCCTTCGATTCCATGCTCCAATACGACCTGGAACCCGAAATCTACTCCCCCGAAATGCTGGAAGCCTTCGCCCGGGCCGTGCGCGCAGGCAATCGAAGCGCAGCCATCCATCTGAAGCTCGACACCGGCATGCACCGGCTCGGTTGCTCGCAGGAAGACCTGCCCCGCATCGGCCGCCTCCTGGCCGACGAGCCCCTCCTGGCGGTGCGCAGTGTGTTGAGCCACCTGGCCGCCAGCGAAAACCCCGAGCACGATGCCTTCACCCGCCGGCAGGTGGAGCGCTTCCTCACCATGTACGAGCACTTGTGCCGCCTGCTCGACTATCGCCCCTGGCGCCATATCCTCAACTCCAGCGGCATTCTGCGCTTCCCCGAATTCCAGTTCGAAATGGTTCGCCTGGGGCTGGGCGTCTACGGGGTGGACTCCAGCGGACTGCTCGGCGACAGCCTCCAGCCCGTACTCACTCTGAAAGCCACCATTTCCCAGGTGCGCACCGTGCCGGCCGGCGAAACCGTCGGCTACGGCCGCGCCGCAAAGCTCGACCACCCGGCCCGCATCGCCACCGTGACCATCGGCTATGCCGACGGCCTGCTGCGCAAAGCCGGCAACGGACGCTTCGCCCTCCTCGTCCACGACCGCCTCGCCCCCATCGTCGGCAACGTCTGCATGGATATGTGCATGGTGGACGTCACCCACATCCCCGAAGCCCGCCCCGGTGACGATGTCGTCGTTTTCGG
>CAZBYX010000381.1:0-3797 GCA_964496055.1 uncultured Saprospiraceae bacterium | reverse complement strand
ACTGCCCACTGCGGTCAACTGCGAAAAAAGCTGCGTAGCGCTGCGGTTCAAGCCCCCAAACCCAATCCCACACCCCCACCCAACTCTAAACTATCCACTCTCAACTCTCCACTCTACCACACCCCCACCCAACTCTAAACTTTCCACTCTAAACTCTCCACTCTCTACCACACCCCCACCCAACTCTAAACTTTCCACTCTCAACTCTCCACTCTACCACACCCCCCACCCAACGAACAACGAACAACGATCACCTCCTACCCTCCCCGAATTTCCCGGTTCAGGACTCGAAAGTCGATTTTCCCGTTCAGGCGCTTGAGGTGTTCCACCACGACCACCGCCCGTTGCAGGCGCAGCTCTTCGGTTTTGGGCTTGCCCACGATGTAGAGCAGGTTGCGCTTCCGGCCGGGAGGAAGGGCTTCGAACAGTCGGCGGCCTTCGTCGTCCAGCTCCAGCAGCGTGGCCAGTTCCGCGGGCATGGGCAAGCCGTATTCGCTGGTGTCCTTGCGCAGCGTCACCTCTACGGACTTGCCCGTGGTCAGTCCCAGTTTGGTTCGGATTTCCTTGTTCAGATTGATGAACCAGACGCCCTCCCCTTTGGGCATCAGGGCGCACTGGAATTCGAGGGCGTCGTTCAGGCGGCAGATGACGCGGCGGTCCTTGCCCTCGATGAACCGGGCGGCAATGGGCGCGGGAACCTTGATGTGGTATTTCCAGAGGCGCGAATTGAACTCCTCCAGCACGGCGGTGAATGCGACGCTCATGCCCCAAAAGTAGGAAAGGAATTCAGCCCCCGCAGGAATTTGTGTTTCCGGGCAAAGCTGCCATCTTTACCGGGTGACCGACGTCAAGGCGCCGGTCCGCAGTATTTCCAATTCACAAAACGCTGTTGCGATGCACGCCAGAATTTTCCTGCCGCTCCTCCTGCTTGCTTTCGGGGAGTTGTTCGCTCAATCCGCCTTCGATTTTTCCGCCCTGGAATACCGCTTCGTCGGACCCTACCGGGGTGGCCGCTCCACCACCGTCACGGGGGTGCCCGCCCAGCCGGGAGTCTTCTACATGGGCAGCACGGGCGGGGGGTTGTGGAAGACGGAAGACTACGGCAACACCTGGAAGAACGTCTCCGACGGCTTTTTCAAATCCCCCTCCATCGGAGCGGTGCGGGTGGCGCCCTCCGACCCCAACATCGTGTACGCGGGCACCGGCTCCGACGGCCTGCGCAGCAACATCATCGTCGGCTCGGGCATGTACAAATCGGTGGACGGGGGCCGTAGCTGGAAGTCCATCGGCCTGGAGGAGGCGGGCCTCATCGGCGCCGTGGAAATCCATCCCACCGATCACAACGTCGCGTTCGTGGCGGCCATCGGGCAGCCCTTCAAGCCCAATGCGCAGCGCGGGGTCTTCCGCACCCGCGACGGCGGCAAATCCTGGGAGAAGGTGCTCTTCCTCAGCGACACCACCGGCTTCGCCGACATCGAACTGCTCCCCTCCAACCCCAACATCCTCTTCGCCGCCGCCTGGCGCGCCGAACGCAAACCCTGGACCATCATCAGCGGCGGAAAGGAGAACGGCATCTACAAATCCGTGGACGGGGGCGACACCTGGACCAAACTCACCAACGGCTTGCCCACCGAGCTGGTCGGGAAAATCGACCTGGCCGTCTCCCGGGCGGATTCCCGCGTGCTCTATGCCCTGGTGGAAGCCCCCGGCAAGCAGGGCGGCCTGTACCGCTCCGACGACCAGGGGGAAAGCTTCCGACAGGTGAGCGACAAGCCCGAACTGCTGCACCGGCCCTTCTACTTCTGCAACGTCGAAGCCGACCCCACCGACCCCGATCACGTCTTCGTCATGGCCCTGCGCCTCTACGAATCGAAGGACGGCGGCAAGACCTGGGGCACCATCCCCACCCCCCACGGCGACGACCACGACCTCTGGATCCACCCCGAAAATCCCCGCATCCTCATCGAAGCCAACGACGGGGGCGCCAACGTCAGCCTCGACGGGGGCAAGTCCTGGAGCAGCCAGTTCAACCAGCCCACCGCCGAGCTCTACCAGGTGGAAGTGGACAACCAGCACCCCTACTGGCTCTACGCCGGCCAGCAAGACAACTACAGCGCCATCGCCGTGCCCAGCCTGCCGCCCCACAGCCACCAGCTCGGCGGCGGCGCCTTCCTGCTCGACGTCGGCGGCTGCGAAACGGGGCCCGCCGTCCCCCACCCCACCAACCCCGACATCGTCTTCTCCAACTGCAAGGGGCGCTTCAGCGTCTTCAACAAAACCACCGGCCAGGACCAGCGCTACGACGTCGGCGCCGCCAACATGTACGGCCACAACCCCCGCGACCTGCGCTATCGCTTTCAGCGGGTCTCCCCCATCCACGTCTCCCCCCACGACCCCGACGTCGTTTACCACTGCAGCCAGTTCGTCCACCGCAGCACCGACGGCGGCAAATCCTGGGAAACCATCAGCCCCGACCTGACCGCCTTCCCACCCGACAGGCAGGTCATCTCCGGCAGCCCCATCACCCGCGACATCACCGGCGAGGAGTTTTACAGCACCATCTACTCCATCCGGGAAAGCAAGCTGCAAAAAGGACTCATCTGGGTGGGCGCCAACGACGGCCCCGTGCACCTGACCCGCGACGGCGGGCAATCCTGGCAGAACGTCACCCCCGGATCCCTGCCCCCCGGCGGCCGCGTGGATTGCGTGGAGCCCAGCCCCCACGACCCCGCCAAAGCCTACATCGCCGTGCTGCGCTATCAGCTTGGCGACGAGCGCCCCTACATCTACCGCACCGACGACTTCGGAAAAAGCTGGACCCTGCTCACCGACGGCCGAAACGGCATCCCCGCCGACCACCCCACCCGCGTCGTGCGCGAAGACCCCAACCGGCCCGGACTGCTCTACGCCGGCACCGAGTACGGCCTGTTCCTCTCCTTCGACGACGGCAAAACCTGGCAGACCTTCCAGCAAAACCTGCCCCGAACTCCCGTCACCGACATCAAGCTCCACCGCGACGACCTCGTCCTCTCTACCATGGGCCGCGGCTTCTGGATCCTGGACAACGTCTTCACCCTGCGCCAACTCGCCGACGCCAGCCAACCCCAACTCTTCGCCCCCAAAGACACCTACCGCTACCGCTACGGCCGCACCCGCGGCACCCACGCCGTCCCCTCACCCGACTACCCCGCCCCCTCCGTCATCATCGACTACTTCCTCCCCGAAAAAGCTAAAACGCCCCTCCGACTCGACATCCTCGACGCCCAGGGCCGCCTCGTGCGCTCCATCGCCAGCCACACCGACACCGCCCGCCAGGAGCAGCCCGAACGCGACATGCGCACCAACGAGGATTCCTTCACCCTCGACAGCCGCCTCGAAACCAAAGCCGGGCTCCACCGCTTCCGCTGGGACCTGCGCCACTTCGGCCCCTGGGACGCCAACACCCGCCGCCGCTTCCGCGGAGGACCCCTCGCCCTGCCCGGCACCTACACCCTCCGCCTCCACGTGGACGGCTCCACCCTCGAGCAGTCCTTCCGCCTGCTGCCCGACCCCCGCGTCCTGGAAGCCGGCGTCTCCCAGGAAGACCTCCAAAATCAACTCGCCCTCTGCCTCGACGTGGTGAACCTCCTCAGCGAAGCCAAAAAACTCGCCCACGAAATCCAGCAAGAGCGAAAAAAGCTGGAGAAAAAGGACAGCCCCTCCGACCCCTCCCGCCTGGAGACCCTCAAAACCCTCGAAGACCGCCTCATCACCCCGAAAGGACGCTACCCCCAACCCCGATTCATCGACCAGGTCCA
>CAZBYX010000380.1:0-3845 GCA_964496055.1 uncultured Saprospiraceae bacterium | reverse complement strand
AGTCACGCCGACACTGTTATTTCAACTTGTCTCCAAATATTTCTATTTGTTTCGATGTCTTGCCCACCGCCATCAATAGAAGCGGGCGCGGCGGTCTTCGATGTCGGCGTTTTTCACCAGGGCTTGCATGAGGCGGGAGCGCACTTGCGAGCGGGCGGCCAGTTGGTTGGTGCGGCGAATCTGGGGGATTTGGGCCGTCTGGGTGGGGGCGGGTTTGAAGGTGGGTTTCACCACGAAGACCCCCGTGTTGCCGATGACGGGCTGGGAGGTTTGATTGACATCGAGGGTGAAGGCGGTGGCGACGACCTTGGGCTCGGTACCCACGCCGGGAATGAAAGCGCTGGCGAAGGTGACGGCCTGGGCCGTATCCAGCAGGGCGTCTTCGTAGGCGGCGGCGATGGCGGCCAGGTCGGTTTGGCCGGCGATGGACTCGCTGATCATGAGCCCCTTCTTGCGGTTGATGACCTGCGGCTCGATGTCTTCGCGGATGTAGTCCACGCTGGGCAGGCCGGGCTCCTGCACGGCCTTCAGACCAGCGATGACGTACTTGTTGGTGTAGTACTCCACCTGGTCCTGGTAGCTGTAGAGCTCGGGGGAGACGTCGCCCACTTCGGGTACGGAGACCTGGGGGTCGTCGCCGAAGGCCCAGCGGATGATTTCGCGCGAAGCGGTGCCGCCGCCCAGCAAGCCGATGACGTAGTCGTTGCGCTTCAGGGGGGGCGATACTTCGATGGACAGGGAGCCGTCTTCGGCGATGGCTTGCTCGAGCTCTTCGAGGGTGCGGTAGTTTTCCACGAAGGTCAGGGCCCGGTCGCGGACGGCTTCCTGGGTCTCCTCACTGGGGATGATGGGCTGGATGAGGAAAGCCAGGCGCACGCGCTGGCGCACCTCGCCGCTGCGTTTGAGAGGCTCCACCAGATGCATGCCGAACTGCGTGCGCACGATGCCCAGCTGCCCCAGGGGAATCTGGAAGAAGACGGCATCGTTGAACTCGGGCACGAAGGTGTTCACGCTCACGGGGTCGAGCTCGCCGCCGCGGCGGGCCGAGCCGGGGTCCTGGCTGAACTGGATGGCCAGGCTGTCGAATTGGGCGGCGCCGGTTTCGATGAGGGTTTTGAGGCTGTCGAGGCGGCGGCGCGCATCGGCGAACTCCTGCTCGGTGGTGGCGGTGAGCAGGATGTGGCGCGCCACGGCCGAGTCGGGCATCGTTTGGCGCTGGAGCACCTTGACGGCGCGATAGGCGCCGGCGTCCTCGAAGGGGCCGTACACGCTGCCCACCGGAATGGAGAAGACCGTGTCGGCGATGACGGGACTGATATCTTCGGGGGCGAACCACTGCATGCTGATGGCGCCGTAGTTGATCTCGACGAAGAGGGAGTCGTCTTCGGCTTCGGCGAAGGGTTGCACCAGCTCGGCCACCTGCTGGCGCAGCTTGGCGCTGTCTTCGGCGGTGGGCAGCACCTCGAAAGCCACATAGGCTACCTTGCGGGTCTCTTCGTCGTAGGTGTATTCGGCTTTGTGCTCCTGGAGGAAGGCGCGGAAGTCGTCATCGCTCAGGGGCACTTCGCTGTTGTCGAGGGCGTCGAAGGGCACCTGCACGAAGGCGAAATCGAGCTGGGTGCTCTGGTCGGCACTGATCATTTCCGCCATCCAGGTGGGGGTGTAGAAAGCCTTCTCGACGAGGCTGACGAGCTTGGACTGCAGGCGGTCTTTGATGATTTCCTTTTCCTGCATGGCCCAGAAGGGGCGCAGGCTGGGGTCGAGGGTGTTGCTCTCGATCTGGTTCTTGAAGCTCATCAGTTGCTGGCGGTCGAGCAGGCCCGTCTGGGGGTTCTGGAAGCGCGAGCGGATGATGGGGCTGAGCCGGTCGTCGGGGCCGAACTGCAGGTCGAGCAGCTCCTGTTTGCTCACGCCGAGGCCCAGGTCATCGGCTTCTTGCTCCACGAGGGTTTGCTCGACGAAGAAATTCCAGAGGAACTGCCGGCGGCCGTACGGGTCGCCGCTGGCGTTGCCGTAGAGGATGCTCTCGGCGCGGTTGAACTCCTGGATGTCCACTTTGCGGCCTTCGATTTCGGCCAGCTTGGTGGCGTCGCCGGCGAACAGGCCCGTCTGGCTGTTGAAGGTGTCCATCAGGATGAAGCCGCCCACGCCGAGGGCGATGAAGACGATGAGGATCCAGCTGTTTCTGCGAATGGTGCTGATCAGTGCCATGGGTGGTCTGGTTTGATTGGAATGTACGCGGGAGACCGCCTCGGGTTGCCGCGCACCCGCCTCCGTTTCGGGTCGTAATCAGAATTTTAGATATCGCACAGAGCTTGAAATGTGCAAGGCGGGGCGAAAAAAAATTGCAGGGGCTTCCTGCAAAATTCCTTGCCTCCGAAAAAAGCCCCGCAAAAGTAAGCCCTTCGATGGGCTTTACAAAATGCCGCCGAACTCCGAAATGAGGGACAGGGGGAGGGGTTCGGGCACGGGTGGAGAGAGGGGGTCGTTTGCCCCCCGGCATCCCGGCTGGGGGCTGGTTTCCGGCAGCTTTCCGACCGAAATCACCCGCTCAGCAACGCCGCTCCCAGCCCCGAGAGCACGGCGAGCAGCTTCCAGGGGTTGATGCGGTGGTGGGAGGAGGTCGAGCTTAAACTAATTCACCTGGACCTGAGTTTCTCAAAAAGAAGAGGGAGGACTTAATTAAGCCCTCCCTCACTCTTTTTTACCTTAACACTCAAATCGAAGGGATTCGAGAGACAGCGCTGCCCAAACCCTTCCAATTTAAGCATTCATTCATTGCAACAAGCTATGAAGCCGTCATCGCATTTCACCGTACAGCTTTTGGACATACTCACTCCTGCGACTGTAAAGGTAGTCGAAACGGAACATTCATTAGCCCCGGGCCCACCATTGTCACAATCGTAAGTAAAGGTAGGGTCGTAATGAAAGCATTTACACGTGATCTCAGAAACTGGAGGCAAAACACCTCCCGAAGTCAGAGCAGCTGAAAACTGCTGATAAGTTGCCCCATTGCGAACTCGGGTCAACCCAAACCCTTCATAAACCTCCGAACTTGAAGGACAGCCACTACTGTCACTAATTCGAAATTGAAGAGCATTCGTCGCCCCCACTCGGAAGGTAACACAGTTTTTGGATTCTGGATATTGTACCGAGACTCCCTCCAAAGTTCTGGGAAAAGAGCCTGAAACAGGGCCATTGACCTGCAAAACAAAAAGAGTGCTGTCGTATCCTTCCACTTCCTCGAGAACGGCCACCAAATGGCCATCTTGGGTTCGGGCAATATGGGCGCGCGGAGTCTGGACAATCTTGGCAGATTCCTTGGGAGAAGACAAGTTACACGACAAGACCTTAGTCAAATTCAGCCACTCTCCATTGGTGTTGGTAAAAGCAGCAAGGAGAATCGCAGCAATTGCCGTTTCCCACCGAAACAGCGTGGAAAAAAGAACTGAAAATTTCATGGTTTTGGAATTTATTAGTGAACGATATTTTCTCGACTCCCAACTTCGGTCCGTTGCATGAATCGACGGGAGCCTTTTTATCAAGTTGAAATTCAAACCAGGTACACCCTCCACGCTGGCGGTTTGGGTTCCTTACCGCTAATCTGAAAATGAAAAGGGTAATTGGCCACGGGAGGGATTCAACATGAACACCCCTCTCCCTATGGGATTTGCAGGAATGTTTAGGGGAAAACCACTTAAAGGGATGGGTTTATTAGAATGTGTGGGCAGGTATTAATCTGTCTTTTCTAAAGATGCGACTTGTTCTTTCGCACTTACAAAAAAAAAAAAAAAAAAAACTCATCAAGTTTCTTCGCGCAAAAAAACCCGACCCCCCCCCCAGAG
>CAZBYX010000379.1:0-3866 GCA_964496055.1 uncultured Saprospiraceae bacterium | reverse complement strand
CCAACAGCGAGCGGAGCGAGCGGCCCAAAAGCGAGCCCTCGTAGAGGGCGAGCGACCTAAAAGCGACCAACGGGAGCGGCCCAAAAGCCTGCCAGGGTGATTTGGGTCACGGAACTTTTGGGGAGCGGCGCCGACCTTTGCCCGAAAACACCTTTCGATGGCGGAAATATCCGAACGAGATTTGAAAGCGCACTGGGATGCCGCATATGCCCGTCGGGCACCCGAAAAGCTGGGCTGGTACGAGGCAGAGCCCATTCCTTCATTGCAACTCATCGAGCGCAGCGGACTGGACCGGGATGCACGCATTCTGATTGCCGGGGCGGGGGCGACCACCCTGGTGGATGCCCTGCTGGAGCGCGGTTACCGAAATATCATCGCGAACGATATCAGCTCCACGGCCCTTCAGCGGCTCAAAGAACGCCTGGGCGCCAGGGCTGAAGACATCCATTGGGTGGAGGACGACCTGACCCACCCCCAAACCCTCCCGGCCCTGGAGCCGGTGGACCTGTGGCACGACCGTGCCGTGCTGCACTTTTTCACCGAAGCCGAAGACCGCCGCACCTATTTCGGGCTCCTGCGCCGATTGGTGCGCCCGGGTGGGTTCGTCGTACTGGCGGCCTTCAACCTTCAGGGGGCGGAGCGCTGCAGCGGCCTGCCCGTGCATCGCTACGACGCTCCCATGCTTGCCGAAGCGCTGGGCGCCGAATTCCGGCTTCTCGAAAGTTTCGACCACGTCCACATCATGCCCTCGGGGGAGGAGCGCCCCTACGTTTACACCTTGTTCGAGCGGGTTTGAGGAGTGGGGCTGAGGCGTGCCGGGTACCCCCACCCGCCCGTGGGGTAAGCTTTGAGGGTGCGGTGCAGCCAGTCGAGGCGGCATTGGGTTCGGAGGGCGGGCAAGTGGTTTCGGGGGTTGAATTCCAGCCATTCGTAGCCGAAGTGGGAGGCGATGGCGCGGGCATTGTCGAAGGGGAGAGCATGTTTTTCCACGAAGGCGGGCTTGAGGCGGAAGGCGTTCAGAGCGGCAAGGAGGATTTCCTGTTGGTCCAGAGGCAGTTCGCGAAAACGACCCACGCTGGTGGCAGCCACGGGGCCCGTTTCGCTGTGCTTCCAGCCGGGCATGCGCACCTCGCGCTCGGTGTCGGGTTGCAGCATTCGGGGTTCGTAGGGCACGCCGAGGAAACGGCAGACCGCCCGGAGGGTGCTTTCGGGCTCGCTCACCAGCGCTTCGTATTTCACCAGATGGTATTGGGGCAAGCGCTCCGCCTTCAGGGCAAAGGCGGTGTGGAAGACGTAGGCTCCGGCCGCATACCAGGGGCTGAGGCCCCGAGCCTGCAAAGAGGCGACCACGTCCAGAGGGTGGCGCGTGCAATGGATGACCTTTCCCGAGGGGAAGTGTTCGGGGAAGAGGGCGAGGGTTTGGGCGTTGGCGGGCGATTTTTCCACCCAGATGGAAGCGCCGCTGCGCTGCAAGGGGCGGGCGAAGAAGCGCTCGGCGAACTCGGGCAGGCTATTGGACGCGCGGACCAGCTCCTCGAGCTCGGCGCGCTCCCAGCCGAATTCCGCCTGCAGGAGCAGGGCGCCGTTCATGAGGAACCAGCCCGGAGCCTTCAAACCCCACAGCTTGGCCGGGCGCAGCAGGTAGCCCTTGTTCCGCTCCCAGTCGTGGAACAGTTTGGGGTGGATGAACAGGTAGGTTTCCGGCCCCGCAAAGAGTCGGCTGTTGCGGTTGAGCAGGTTGACCAGCAAGGAGCTTCCCGTCGAGGGCGAACCACCGATGAGCACAGGCATGGGCGGGATCATTTCATGAGCGCCAGGGCACGCTCGGGCTCGGTGACGGGCAGCTTGCACACTTTGTTCTGGCAAACGTAGATGACCGTTTCCCCCTGGCGGAGTTTTCCCTTCAACAATTCGAGGCTGCCCTCGTCCTTGCCCCCCAGAAAGAAGGCATGGGGCAGGAAGCGCCGCTGCAGGGCGGCCCGGCGGGCGTCCCAGTCTGCTCCCACGATGGCCACCTCGTAGGGCGGGCGCACCTGGTCGAGGTAGAGGATGCACCAGTTGTTGTAAAAGCTGGGGTGCTCGGTGCCCACGAACTCGGGGCTGACGTGGTGCAGCATGGTGCGGGCGCGCTCCAGGTAGCCCTCGTCGTAGAAGTAGTGCCCCAGGGCGAACAGGTTGCGCGCCATGACCGAGTTGGAAGCGGGGATGACGTTGTCGCTGACTTCCATCTTGCGGGCCACGAGGGGCGGGTCCAGGTCGCTGGTGTAGTGGAAGAGCCCGGTTTGGGGGTCGTCGAAGTGTTCGAGGACGTATTCGGTCAGGTCGCGGGCTTTTTGCAGCCAGCTTTCGTCGAAGGTGATTTCGTACAGTCCGATGAAGGCCTGGATGGTCAGAGCGTAGTCGTCGAGGAAGGCGTTGATGGAGCTCTTGCCGTCCTTGAAGTTGCGGTCGAGGCGGTTGTCCTCGTGCAGCATGTTTTGGAGGAGGAAGCGCCCGGTACGCAGGGCGCGCTCGCGGTAGGCTTCCACCCCGAAAGCCTTGAAGGCATCGACGTAGCCTTGCAGCATGAGGGCATTCCAAGCGGTGAGGACTTTGTCGTCGGTCCGGGGGCGGGGGCGCTGGGCGCGGGCTTCGAAGAGCTTTTGGCGGGCCTGGTTGATTTGCGCCAGGCAGTCTTCGGGGCTGAGGTTGAAGGTGCGGGCGACCTCTTCGAGAGGTTTGCGGCGGTGGAGGATGTTCTTGCCGTCCTCCCAGTTGCCGCTGCGGCTCACTTCGAAATAGTCGCAGAACATGCTGGATAGGTCCCCGCCGCCGAGGATGGAGTCGATTTCGGCTTTAGTCCAGACGTAAAACTTGCCCTCCTCGCCCTCGCTGTCGGCATCGAGGGAGGAATAGAAACCGCCTTCGGGGCTGGCGAGCTCGCGCTTCACGAAGGCGAGGGTTTCCTCCACGATGGTGCGGTAGCGGGGGTTTTGAGTCACTTGCCAGGCCTGAGCATAGAGGCTGACGAGCTGGCCGTTGTCGTAGAGCATTTTTTCGAAGTGGGGCACCACCCACTGGTCGTCGGTGGCGTAGCGGGCGAAGCCGCCGCCGAGCTGGTCGTAGATGCCGCCGTCGGCCATGCGGTCGAGGGTGACGGTGACGGCCTCGAGGGCGCGGGGGTTGCCCGAGAGGTGATGGTAGCGCAACAGGAACTGGTACTTGTTGGGGATGGGAAACTTGGGGGCCCCTTTGCGGCCGCCCCAGCGGAAGTCTATCTCCTGGAGGAATTTGTCGGCCAGGTCGTCCAGGGTGGCGCGGGTGAATTCGGGCTCCCCTTCGTTGGGGGTGATGGTGCCCACCCCCTGGATGCCGTCGGCGAGCTGGGCGGCGTAGGTGTTCAGCTTGTCGGGTTCCTTCTGGTAGAGGTCGATGAAGTATTTGAGCACTTTGAGCCATTCCTTTTTGGGGAAGTAGGTGCCGGCCCAGACGGGGCGGCCGTCGGGCAGGGCGAAGGCGTTGAGGGGCCAGCCGCAGCCCCGGCCCGTGGCAATCTGGCAGGCCGTCATGTAGATGTCGTCGATGTCGGGGCGTTCTTCGCGGTCCACCTTGATGGAGACGAAGTGCTCGTTCATGAGGCGGGCCACGGCGGTGTCCATGAAGGACTCCTCCTCCATGACGTGGCACCAGTGACAGGCCGCGTAGCCGATGCTGATGATGAGCATTTTGTTTTTCTCCTGGGCTTTTCGGAGGGCTTCTTCGCCCCAGGGGTACCAGTCCACGGGGTTGTGGGCGTGCTGCAGCAGGTAGGGGCTGCTTTCGTTGATGAGGTGGTTGGTGTAGGCGGGTTCCTGGCTGTCGGAGGAGCCGCAGGCCGCCAACAGGGC
>CAZBYX010000378.1:0-3875 GCA_964496055.1 uncultured Saprospiraceae bacterium | reverse complement strand
CTCATTCCTTAAGTTGATAGATGCCCGGCAGGTTGCGTCCCAGTCCGTCGTAGTCCAGCCCATAACCGATGACGAATTTGTTGGGAATTTCGAAGCCCACATAGTCGAGGGGCACTTCGCATTCCAGGGCCTCGGGTTTGACCAGGAGGACGGCGACGCGCAGGGAGGCGGGTTGGAGGCTTTGGAGTTGGGGCAGGAACTGGTGCAGGGTTTGGCCCGAGTCGATGATGTCTTCGACGAGCAGGACGTGGCGGCCGCGCAAGTCGAGGTCGGGGCCGAAGTGGGTGGTGAGGCGGCCGCTGGACTGGAGCCCGTCGTAGGACGAGACGCGCACGAAGCTGATTTCGAGGGGGAAGGTGCATTGGCGCACCAAATCGGCGGCGAAGATGAAGGCTCCGTTGAGCAGCCCCAGCAGCAGGGGTTTTTTGTCGGCGTAGTCGCGCTGGAGTTCGAGGGCCATTTCGCGCACGCGCTGCGCGATGGCGGCCTCGGAGAGCATGAGCTGAAATTTCAGACCGTGGGCTTCGACGATGTCGGAGGATTGGACCATAGGGCGCGCGGTTTTCTCACTCAGGCGGTGATGGGGTGGGGGCGGGAGACGAGCTGCTCGCGGCCGGGCCCGGTACTGACCATGGCGATGGGCACCTCGAGCCGCTCTTCCAGAAAGCGGAGGAAGTTCAGGGTGGGGGCGGGGAATTCCTCGAAGGTGCTCACCCCGTCGAGCGGGCATTGCCAGCCGGGCAGGGCGGTGTAGGCGGGCTCCACGCGGGTTTCGCACAGGTCGAAGGGCAGGGTGTCGAGGGTTTGGTTTCCGAGGCGGTAGTGGGTGGCGACCTGTACTTCGGGCAGCTCGTTCAGCACGTCGATTTTGGTGATGACCAGATGGGTGACGCCGTTGAGCATGATGGCGTAGCGCAGTTGGGTCAGGTCGAGCCAGCCGCAGCGGCGGGGGCGGCCGGTAGTGGCGCCGAACTCGTTACCTGCCTGCTGCAGAAAGCGCCCGGCTTCGTCGTGCAGTTCGGTGGGGAAGGGGCCGGCGCCCACGCGGGTGCAATAGGCTTTGGCGATGCCGATGACGTTGCGCACCCGGGCCGGGGCCACCCCCAAACCCAGACACACCCCCGCAGCGATGGTGTTGGAAGAGGTGACGTAGGGGTAGGTGCCGAAGTCGATGTCGAGCATGGAGCCCTGGGCGCCTTCGGCCAGGATGCGCTTGCCTTCCCGCAGGGCCTGGTTGATGAAGTATTCGCCGTCCACGGCCTGGAGGGCGCGCAGCTCTTCCAGGCTTTCGAACCAGTCTTTTTCCTCTCCTTCGAGGTCGAAATCGATGGGGGGGAAGCTGCGCAGCAGGCCCAGGTGTTTTTCCCTGAGCTGGCGGTATTTGTCGAGGAAGTTTTTCGACTCGATGTCGCCGACGCGCAGGCCGTTGCGGCCGGTCTTGTCCATGTAGGTGGGGCCGATGCCTTTGAGGGTGCTGCCGATTTTGGCTTTGCCTTTGGCGGCTTCGCTGGCGGCATCCAGGTAGCGGTGGGTGGGCAGGATGAGATGGGCTTTGCGGCTGACCAGCAGGCGGCGGTTGAACTCGACACCCACCTGGCGCAGCCCTTCCAGCTCGCGGCGCAGGGTGATGGGGTCGATGACCACCCCGTTGCCGATGAGGTTGAGCAGGCGGGGGCGGAAAATGCCGCTGGGCACGGTGTGAAGCACGAATTTGCGCCCCTCGATTTTGAGCGTGTGCCCGGCGTTGGGCCCGCCCTGAAAGCGCGCTACGATGTCGTAATCTTTGCTGAGGTAATCGACGATTTTTCCCTTGCCTTCATCGCCCCATTGGAGCCCCAGAATGGCATCTACTTGCATGGTGGTGGCATGTGTAGGCTCCGGAAAAAGAAAATGCCGGGCATTTCCCTCGTTCGCAGGAAGCCGGAATGGAAGCGCTCGGGAGCCAGGTAGCCCCCGAAAAAGAGAGTGCAAAGCTACGCCAAATCCGACAATCGGTAGGGGGGCGGGGCTTAGCCCGAATCGGGGCGGGTGGCTTGCCCGGCGGCGGGGGCGGTCTTCTCACAGGCCCCCGCACAATGGCCGTAGAGGTTCAGGGAGTGGTGCGTGATTTGAAACTTGAGCAACTCCCCCATCATGTCCTTGATTTGCTGGATGCGCGGGTCGCAGAACTCGAACACCTTGCCGCAGTCCAGGCAGATGAGGTGGTCGTGTTGTTTGTAGCCGTAGGACTTTTCGTACTGCGCCTGATTTTTCCCGAACTGGTGGCGCTTGACCAAGGAGCAGTTGACCAGCAGGTCCAGGGTGTTGTAAACGGTGGCGCGACTGACCCGGTAGTTTTGGTTCTTCATGTGGATGTAGAGGGCCTCGGCGTCGAAGTGGTCGTCGCGCTTGTAGATTTCCTTGAGGATGGCAAAGCGTTCGGGGGTTTTGCGCAGGTTGTTCTTTTCCAGGTGGGCCGAAAAGATGCTTTTCACTTCCTCAAAATCCGTTTTCCCAGACTTCTGGCTCATAAGCAGGTCGTTTACGACAATGGAACAAAGATAGACAAAAGAAGGTCGAAGAGTTTGAGGTTTGGGAAAAGGGACGGGAGTGCCCCCGCTCCCCTCCCACACCCACCGGTTTGGCTTTTGGGGGTGGTTTTTTCAACCTGCCAGGTGCCCTTGCCTGTTATTTTTCCGTGCAGGTTTTGGGCTGCGCCGAAATTGCAGTTCCTTTGCGGCGGGGAAGGTCGGAGCTGCGGAGCTCCCTGAAATCACCCATCAGCCATGAGAGGAAAATCCGTGCTTGCCTTGTTTTTTGTGGTCGTGTTTTCCTGCACGCCGAAAGTGCCGGAAGCCACGCATCGCCCCACCGTCATTTCGGAAGAGAAGCCTTTGGTGCGCCCGCGAAACGTCATCCTGATGATCGGCGACGGTATGGGTCTGGGGCAAATCACCGCCGCCCTGTATGCCAACGGCAACCACCTGAACCTGGAGGAGTTCCCCGTCACGGGGCTTCAAAAGCCCTATTCCTCGGATGACTTGATCACCGACTCCGCCGCCGGGGCCACCGCCTTCGCCTCGGGCGTCAAGACCTACAACGGCGCCATCGGCGTCAACCCCGACACCTTGCCCCTGCCCACCATCCTCGAAGAAGCCGAGCAGCGCGGCTTGGCCACGGGCCTCATCGCCACCAGCGAAATAACCCACGCCACCCCGGCCGCTTTCTACGCCCACCAGAAAAACCGCCGCATGATGGAGGAAATCGCCGCCGACCTGCTCGACAGCGGCGTGGACTTCTTCGTCGGCGGCGGCAAAAAGTATTTCGACCGCCGAAAAGACGGCCGCAACCTCTACGTCGAACTGGCCAAAAAGAACTACGCCCTCTACGACTTCTTCCTCCACGACCTCGACTCCCTCACCCCCGACCCCTCCATGAACTTCGGCTTCTTCACCGCCGACTCCCAACCCGTGCCCTATGCGCAGGGCCGGGATTACCTCGTCAGCGCCACCCGCAAAGCCCTCGAATTCCTCCCCCAACGCTCCGACAAGGGCTTCTTCCTCATGGTCGAGGGCTCGCAAATCGACTGGGGCGGCCACGCCAACGACACCCAGTACATCATCAGCGAAACCCTCGAATTCGACCGCGCCGTCGGGGCCGCCCTCGAATTCGCCCGCCAGGACCGCCAGACCCTCGTCATCGTCACCGCCGACCACGAAACCGGCGGCTTCGCCATCCAACCCCAGAGCACCATGGACAGCATCGTCGGTGCCTTTACCACCGACTACCACACCGCCGCCCTGGTGCCCGTCTTCGCCTACGGCCCCGGCGCCGAGCTCTTCAGCGGCCTGTACGAAAACACCGCCATCTACGACAAGATGCGCCTGCTGCTCGGC
>CAZBYX010000377.1:0-3897 GCA_964496055.1 uncultured Saprospiraceae bacterium | reverse complement strand
GTGTTTCAGGGGCTTTCCCCATTGCACACCCATTGAGGAGTCTCAATCCGCTCTTCGTTCGCGGAAGAACTCCTGGAGCAGGGCGCGGGCTTCTTCTTCGAGGATGCCGTATTCGACGCGGGTTTTGGGGTGGAGCAATTTTTTGCCGAAGCGCATGAAGCCGCGCTTGTCGTCGGAGGCGCCATAGACCAGGCGGTCGATTTGGGCCCAGGCCAGGGCGCCGGCGCACATGGGGCAGGGTTCGAGGGTGACGTAGAGGGTGCAGCCGTGGAGGTATTTGCTGCCGAGGTGCTGGGCGGCGGCGGTGAGGGCGAGGATTTCGGCGTGGGCGGTCACGTCGCCGAGCAGTTCGGTCTGGTTGTGGGCGCGGGCGATGATGCGGTGGTTGCTCACGACGACGGCCCCGACGGGCACCTCGCCCCGGCGACAGGCTTCGCGGGCTTCCTGCAGGGCCTGTTTCATGAAGTGGCGGTCGGTAAGGACTTCGGGTTGGGCGGGCTTCATGAGGCGGAGCTGAGTTCTTCGATGCGGAGGCGATAGAGAAAGTCGGGGGTTTCCTGGTAGAGGGTTTGGTAGCGTTGCAGGGCTTCGCGGCGGTGGTGGTCGCCGGCGCCGGCCTGGAAGAGGAAGTAGTGCAGGGCGGCGGACTCTTTGGGGTTGCGGGCTTCGTCGAGCAGGTGTTGGAGGGCCTGGCGGGCTTCGCGGGAGCGGCCCTGGCGGGCCAGGAGGCGGGCGCTGAGGGTTTCGAGCTCGAACAGCAGGTCGGGGTTGCCCAGTTGGCGGGCGATGGCTTCGGCCTCGGAGAGGAGACGGCGGGCTGACTCCAGTTCGTTGAGGTGCAGCAAGACGTTGGCCTTTTCCAGGAGGCTGAAGCCGAGCACCAGCTTGTTGCCGATGAGGCGGGTGACGTCGATGGCCTGGTCGTAGTATTTCAGGGAGGTGGCATAGTCCTTCTGGTAGAAGTAGAGGTCGCCGAGGGCATTGAGGGCTTTGGCGATGCCTTTGCGGTAGTTGAGCTGGCGGCTGAGGGCCAGGGCTTGCTGCATGGCTTCGGCGGCTTCATCGAATTTGCCCTGGGCGCTGTGCAGCTCGCCGATGAGTTGCAGGGAAATGGCCACGCCTTGCTTGTCGCCCAGTTCGCGCGTCAGGCGCAGGTCCTGCTCGAACAGGTCCATGGCTTTTGCGAAGTCGCCTTTTTTCTGATAGACGCTGCCGATGCTGCCCAGGGCGATGGCGGTGAGCAGCTTGTTGCCCAGCTGGGTGCTGAGCTCCAGCCCCTGGCGGTAGCATTCCAGGGCGTTGTCGTAGTCGCCCTTTTCGAAATAGACGATCCCGAGGTGGGTGTAGAGGGTGGCCATGCCGATGCGGTCGTTCTCCTTTCGACAGATTTCGAGGTGGGATTGCTGCCAGCGGATGCCGTCTTCGTACTTGCCGAGGTTCATGTAGGTCAGCCCGAGGTTGGCGACGATTGGGGCCGTTGCGGGGGCGTGCCCGAAGAGCTGGAACAGCTGCAGGCTCTTGACGAATTGCAGTTGGGCGTCTTTGTAGTGCCCTTGGCGGAAGAAGAGGTCCCCGAGGTTGCCGGAAACCACGGCCATGCCGCGCTTGTCGTTGTTGCTCTGGAACAGCGTGGCCGCCTTTTCAAAGTGGGTGCGGGCTTCTTCGTAAGAGCCCTGCAGCATCAGCAGGTGCCCGAGGCTGTTGTGGCAGCGACCCAGGAGCAGGGGGTCGCCCAACTTTCGGGCCCGTTCGAAGGCCTGGGAATAAGCGCGGCGCGCCTCCTCCCAGGAGCCGACCAACTCCAGAACCTGGCCCTTTTGCAGCAGGGCGCGGCCGGCGATGGGGGCCTCCTCTTCGGCGTTCAGCAACTCGAGGAGTTGGTCGAGGAATCCAAGCGCCTCCCCGTTCTGGTAGTTCCGAATGGCATAGCCGGCCGCCTTCTCCAGGTATTCCAGGGCTTTTTCGCGGTTTTCGGCCTGGCTGTAGTGGAAGGCCAGGTCGGCATAGCGGCTTTCCAGGTCCTGGGCATAGATTTTCTCGATGGCCTGGGCGATGAGCTGGTGGAGTTGCCGCAGCCGCGTGCGCATCTGCATTTCGTACACGGCTTCCCGCAACAGGGAGTGCTTGAAGATGTAGCGCAACTCGTTTTGCGCCATCCAGATTTGGACGCGCTCGGCCTGCTCGATTTGCTCGCGCAAGGGGGCTTCGGCGCTTCCGTTGGCCCCGGAGAGGGCTTTCTGGGCGGTCATCACCTCCGAGAGGATGGGCACCTCGAACTCGCGCCCGATGACGGCGGCCGCCTTCACCGTCTCCTTCACATTGGTGGACAGCCGGTCGATGCGTGCCGTCAGCACCGTCTGGATGGAGTTCGACAGGCGGACGTTGGGGTCCTTGATGCACCAGAAGTGCCCCTCCCGGCTGAGCAACTCGCTCTCCTTGAAATATTCGAGGATTTGCTCGGTGTAGAAGGGGTTGCCACCGGTGGTGCGGTGCAACAGCTCCTGCAATTCGGGGCTGAGGGCCCCGCCCAGGCGGTCTTCGGCGTAGCGAACCAGGGTGGCTTTGTCCCAGTAATGGAGTTCCAGTTCGAGCAAGGGAGGGGCTGTGGCGCCTCGTTTTTCGAGGTCGAGCAGGTAGGGTTTGTGCCCCTGGTCGTCGTAGCGGGAGGTGACCAACAGGAGCAGGGGCAGGTCCTGGGCCTGGTCGAGCAGGTGTTCGAGCAGGTGGCGGGAGCTGTCGTCGAACCAGTGGCCGTCTTCGAGTTCGAGGACGAGGGGTTGTTGCAGGGCTTCGGCGATGAGGAGGTTGGCGATGGCCTGGATGGTGTTTTCGTAGCGGCCGCGGCCGTCGAGGGTTTCCCAGAGGCTGTTCGGGGTGTGGAGTTTGAGCAGGGCGGCCAACACGCTGTGGGTGCGCAGCAGCTCCTGCAGGATTTGGGGGGCTCGGGGGTGGCGGCTGCGCCGCCAGTGGTTCACCAGTTCTTTGAAGCGGTGGTCGAACCACTGGCGGTTTTGGTGCTCGCTGTAATCGGCCGACTGCAGGAAGTAGTTCTTCAGAAAGTGCAGGAAGGGGTTGAAGGGCTTGCGCAGTATCTGGTCGCTCTGGCAGGTGTGCCAGTTGAAGGCGAAATCTTTGCCCAGGGCTTCGCGCAGCTCGAAAGCCAGCCGGGTCTTGCCCATGCCCGCCTCCCCGAACAGGTAAGCCAGCCCCGGGCGCCGGGCGCGGAAAACCTCCCGGGCGAAATGGAGCAGGCGCCGCAATTCCTCCTCCCGACCCACCATCTGCCCATCGAAGCTCAGGCGGGTGTCCTCTTCGCGGCCCAGCAACTGATAGGTGGGAATGCTGCGCTTCAAGCCCTTGTACTGGAAGTCGCCCCGGTGGCGGAACTTGTAGTGCCGGTCTTTACGCACCTCCTCATCGACCAGCACCTCCGACCAGGCGGCCCGGCTCATCAGGCGCGCGGCAATGTTGACGCGGTTGCCCACGATGGCGTACTGGCAGCGCTCCCGCCCCCCCACGATGCCCGTGAAGGCCAGGCCACTCGTCACCCCGGCTCGCAATTGCAAGCCGTAAATTTCGCGCAGGTTGGTGCTCACCCGTTGCACGGCCAGCACGAATTCCAATGCGCGCTCCACGTTGTTCTCGAAGCTGATGGGCGCCCCGAAAAAGACGGGCAGCACCTCGCCCTTGTCGCCGAAGTCCACCTCTTTCAAATACCCGCTGAAGCGGTCGGCCTGTTCGATGACCAGCCGCAGGAACTTGTCCAGCAGGCGGTGGTTGTTCAACCCCCGAAACGAGAGAAAGACCGAGACGACGTTGCGGAACTCCCCCGCATTATCGAAACTCAACACCCCCTCGGGGAGAAAGCAGCGCAGGACTTCGGGGGAGGGGTCGGGC
>CAZBYX010000376.1:0-3906 GCA_964496055.1 uncultured Saprospiraceae bacterium | reverse complement strand
AACAACGAATTCGGCTTCGACTACCTGCGCGACAACATGGTCCACTCCCTGGACGAAATGGTTCAGCGCAAACACCACTACGCCATCATCGACGAGGTGGACTCGGTGCTCATCGACGATGCCCGTACGCCCCTCATCATCTCGGGGCCCGTTCCGCAGGGCGAGGACGAACAAGAGTACCTCGAACTCAAACCCCACGTCGAGCGGCTCATCGCCGCCCAGCGCAAGCTGGTTACCGAATACCTGGCGGAGGCCAAAAAACTCTTCAAGGAGGGCAAGTTGGGCTATGAGGAAGGGGAAGCGGGAATGGCCTTGCTTCGCTGCTACCGGGCCTTGCCCAAGTATCGCCCCCTCATCAAATTCCTCAGCGAGGAAGGCGTGAAGGTCACCCTGCAAAAGGCGGAGAACTTCTACATGCAGGAGCAGAGCAAGAACATGCACATCGTGGATGAGCCGCTCTACTTCACCATCGACGAGAAAAACCGCCTGGTGGAACTGACCGACCGCGGCACCGAGTTCCTCTCCAAATTCGTGGACGACCCCAACTTCTTCGTCATGCCCGACATGGCGACTGCCATGGTCGAAATCGACCAGAACGAGGAGCTGAGCGAAAAAGAGAAGGAAGAAGCCAAAACCCACCTGGCACAGGATTTCGCCGTCAAGAGCAAACGCCTGCATGCCATCAGCCAGTTGCTCAAAGCCTACACCCTCTTCGAGCGCGACCAGGAGTACGTCGTCATCAACGGGGAGGTGAAAATCGTGGACGAAAGCACCGGCCGCATGATGGAAGGCCGCCGCTACAGCGACGGGTTGCACCAGGCCCTCGAAGCCAAGGAAAACGTCAAAGTCGGTAACATCACCCAAACCTACGCCACCGTCACCCTCCAGAACTACTTCCGCATGTACCACAAGCTGGCCGGCATGACCGGTACGGCGGAAACGGAAGCCAACGAATTCTGGGAAATCTACAAACTGGACGTGGTGGTCATCCCCACCAACCGCCCCGTCATCCGCGACGACCGCGAGGACAAAGTGTACAAGACGGCCCGCGAAAAATTCAACGCCGTCATCGATGAAATCGAAGGCCTCGTTGCGCAGGGCCGCCCCGTGCTCGTCGGTACCACTTCGGTGGACATCAGCGAGAAGCTGAGCCGCATGCTCCAGCTCAAGGGCATCCCCCACAACGTGCTGAACGCCAAGCATCATCAGCGCGAAGCCGAAATCGTAGCCGAAGCCGGCCAGCCCGGCAAAGTGACCATCGCCACCAACATGGCGGGCCGCGGTACCGACATCAAAATCACCGAAGAGGTGAAAAAAGCCGGCGGCCTGGCCATCATCGGTACCGAACGCCACGACAGCCGCCGCGTGGACCGCCAGCTGCGCGGACGCGCCGGCCGCCAGGGAGACCCCGGCTCCTCCCAGTTCTACGTCTCCCTCGAAGACAACCTCATGCGCCTGTTCCAGAGCGAGCGCATCGCCAAACTCATGGACCGCATGGGGCACCAGGAGGGCGAGGTCATCCAGCACCCTATGGTGACCAAGAGCATCGAACGGGCGCAAAAGCGCGTCGAGGAAAACAACTTCGGCATCCGCAAGCGCCTGCTCGAGTACGACGACGTGATGAACATCCAGCGGGAGGCCATCTACAAGAAGCGCTACAACGCCCTGAGCGGGGAACGCCTCAGCGTGGACTTGAACAACATGTTTTCGGCCATGACCGAAAACCTCGTCCTCGCCCACCGCGAAGGGGGCGACTTCGAGTCCTTCCGCAAGGAATCCCTCGCCGTCCTCGGCGTGGACCCCAAAATGGACCCCATCGATTTCCAGGAAGCCCCCGTAGAAGAAGTGGTGGAAAAATACCAGGACCAGGTCTGGGAGTTCTACCACCGCAAGATGGAAGACGTGGCCGACTTCCTCATGCCTCTGGTGCGCGACGTGTACGAAAACCAGCGCCACCGCTACAAGCGCATCGCCATCCCCTTCACCGACGGGCGCAGCCGCATGCTGCCCATCGCCGCCGACCTGGAGGATGCCGTCAAGAGCGACGGCAAGTCCATTGCCCGCGACATCGAGAAAGCCGTCACCCTGGCCATCATCGACGAGAAGTGGAAGGAGCACCTGCGCAGCATGGACGAGCTGAAAGAATCCGTCCAGGCGGCCAGCTTCGAACAGAAAGACCCCCTGGTCGTGTACAAGATGGAGGCTTACAACCTCTTCGAAGACCTCATCTATCAAATCAACCAGGAGGTGACTTCCTACCTGCTGAAAGGCACCCTCGTTTTCCGCGACGGCACCACCCTGGAGGAAGCCCGCGCCCAACGCACCGACCTCAGCCGGGTGCGCACCCACCGCAGTGAGGAAGCCGAACGCGCCCGTGCCGCCGCCGAGGGGGTCAGCCAGGGGCGCTCCAAACCTCAAACCGTCAAACGGCAGGAAAAGAAGGTGGGGCGCAACGATCCCTGCCCCTGCGGCAGCGGCAAAAAATACAAGCACTGCCACGGCCGCAAGGGGGCCAAATAACGCCCCTTCCCGCTCATGGCGAAAGACCCGCTGCAAGACGTCGTCCGCTACTACGAACAGACCCGCTACGACTACCGCGTGGCCTGGGACGACTCCCCCTTCCCCGCCGTCCATTTCGGTTTTTACGAACCCGGTGCCGATCGCCACGAACTCGCCCTGCAAAATACCAACCGCGTGCTGGCCGAACTGGCCCAAATTCGCCCCGACGACCACGTCCTGGATGCGGGTTGCGGCCGCGGCGGCACCAGCCTGTGGCTGGCCAAAGAACGCCGGGCTCTCGTCGTGGGCATCAGCCCCGTTCCCGCTCAAATCGAGGAATGTCGCGCCCTGGCCCGCCAACTGGGCCTCGAACGGCGGGTGCGATTCGAAGTGGCCGACTACCGCAGCACCCCCTTCCCCTACGCCGACTTCGATGCCGTCCTTGCCTGCGAAAGCCTTTGCCACGCCCCCGACAAAGACGCCTTCTACCGCGAAGCCTTCCGATTGCTGAAACCCGGCGGCCGCCTCGTCCTGGCCGAATACTTGCGCACCCGACGCCCCCTCCGACCCCCTGAAGAGCGCCTCTTGAAATCCTGGCTGCAACGCTGGGCCATTCCCGACCTCGACACCGAGGAGGAGCACCTGCACCACGCCCGGACGGCCGGCTTCGAGGGCATTCAGATTCGCGATGTCACCGACAAGGTTCGCGTTTCCCTGCGCAACCTGCACGAGAAATCCCTCCTCTGGCTGCCCGTCGGCGCCTTGTTGCGCATGCTGGGCATTCGCTCCCGCGTTCAGCACGGCAATCAGGTGGCCGGCATCCGCCAATACCAGGCCTTGCGGCGCGGCTTGTGGTTTTATGCCCTCCTTTTCATGCGGAAGCCCGAACGACCCTGAAGATGAGGGGGGGATGTGGTTTGGGGCAGGGTTTGCGGTGTGTGCAGGCCGGGCATCCTGCAGGAGCGTCTGGGTTCATTCTCCCCGAAGGGCGCGCTCGACTCCCTGACCCAAAAAGCGAGGACGGCTTTGCAAAGAAGACAGGCACCTGCGGGAGGAACAGGGAACCTTCACTTGCCTCGGTGGGATTCCCCGCTCTCCTCCCCCTCCCTCCCCCGAATGCCTGTTCGTTTTTGACTTTATAGCTCCGGTGATTCAGGTTGCATGGATTCCATGCGTGACGACGTGACATCGTGACGGGGAGATGTAAAATCGTAAAACCGTAAAATCGTCAAATCGACGTGGGGGTTGGAGGTTAGGGTGTGGGGTTGGGGAGGAAATAGGTGGAAACAGGTTGAGACAAGTGGAAATAAATGGTCCCCTCCCGCGGATGCAAGCCCTGCTTGTCAAATCGCCAAATCGACGTGGGGGTTGGAGGTTAGGGTGTGGGGTTGGGGAGGAAATAGGTGG
>CAZBYX010000375.1:0-3918 GCA_964496055.1 uncultured Saprospiraceae bacterium | reverse complement strand
GGGTCACGCTGAGCACCCCGCACCCCATGACGCTGCCGGGGCCGGCATCCACCACCGGGAGGGTTTGGTCGAGGGCGATTTGCACCTCGTCCGTGGCAATGCAGGTGCTGAAGGTGTCGGTGACCGTCAGTTGATAGGTCCCTGGAGCATCGATTGTGGCGAAAAGGGAGTCCGCCCCGGAAAGGATGTTGCCGTCGGGGGTACTCCACTGGTACTGGATGTTGCCCCCCAGTGAGGAGCCCGAACCGCTGAGCAGGAGGGTGGGTTCGGCGCAGGTGAGGGTGTCGGGGGCACCGGCTTCGGCCAGCGGAGGCGTGGTGAACTGTTCCACGATGGTGCTGCTGCTCGCCGAGCAGTCGTTCCCGGGGTTGTACACCGTCAGCACGTAGGTCCCGCCGGCATCCACCACGGGGGTCAGCGTGCTGTCCCCGCTGAGGATGTTGCCGTCCTGGGTCGTCCACCACACCTGCAAGCCGCTCCCATTGGCGGCGTTGCCCTGAAGCTGGACCTCGAGCTGCGAGCAGTTGATCACGGCCGGAGGACCGGCGTCAGCGACCGGGATGTTGGCATCGGCTGCAACGCTCACGCTGTCGGTGCTCCGGCAGTGGTTCTCGGTGTTCACGATCGTCAGCACGTACACGCCCGGCGCCCCGACGGTGGGGGTCAGAGTGTTGCCCCCGCTCACGATCGTGCCCCCCTGCGTCGTCCACTGGTAGGCGAAGTTCGTCCCCGCACTCGAAGCGCTCGCATCGAGTTGAACCTCCGTCACCGTGCAGGTGATCAGTTCGGCCGGGGCGATGCTCACCACCGGGTCTTCGCGGATGTCCGTCACCTCCACAGAGGCGCTGTTCGTGCAGCCCGTCAGGGTGTTCTCGATCAGGAGCGTGTACGTTCCCGCAGCGCCGACCTCCGGGGTCAGGGTGCTGTCTCCGTTCAGAATCTGCCCATCCAGCGTGGTCCAGGAGTAAGTGATGCCGGGCCCTTGCGCCGAACCCGTGGCGTCCAGGACCTGCGTTTCCGAGGCACAGTCCAGGGCCGAAGGCGCCGCGATGGCTATCGTCGGAGGCTGGGTCGCATCCGTCACGATGGCCGTTGAGGTTGCGGTGCAGCCGTTGGCCGTGTTCGTCACCACCAACTCATAGACTCCCGGGGCATCCACTACGGGCGTCAGGGTGTTCGCCCCGCTGACGATGTTGCCGTTTTGGGTGCTCCAGCTGAAGGTGAAGTTCCCGCCCACGCTGGAGTTGCTCCCGTCGAGGGTCACCTGGCTGACCAGGCAGGTCAGCTGTTGGTTGGGCCCTGCATCGGCAACGGGGACGGCCGCGTCCACCGTAACGACCATGGAATCCAGGGCGCTGCAGCCGTTGTCGGCGTTGGTCACTTCCAGGAAATAGGTGCCGGGTTCGTTGATCTGGGGCGAGAGGGTGGTTTCCCCGTTGAGGATGTTGCCGGTGGGGGTGGTCCACAGATAGGAGATGTTCGAGCCCGCGCTGGAACCCGTGCCGTCGAGGGTGAGCACGGTTTGGGTGCAGGTGATCTGGGCGTCGGGGCCGGCTTCGGCGGCCGGGGGCAGGGTGTCGGCATCCACCGTGGTGAAAGCCTCGGATTGACAACCATTCTGGTCGTTGATGACCACGAGAATGTACACGCCGGGGGCATTGACGAGGGGGTTGAGGGTGCCGCCCCCGCTGACGATGTTGCCGTTGGTGGTGGTCCAGATGTAGGTGTAGGAGTCGAAGGGACCGGGCTGGCTGGAGCCCGAACCGTCCAGGGTGATTTCGGATTGGGCACAAGTCAGGGAGGGGGGCTCCGCGATGGCGGCGGTGGGATAGACGAAATTGTCGTCCACCTCGACGCTCGCCGTCGCCTCGCAGCCGTTGATCCCGTTCGTCACCGTCAGGGTGTAGGTGCCGCTCTGGTTGACGGTTGGATTCAGGGTGTTGCCCCCGCTGACGACACCTGGGCCCGTCCACTGGTAGGAATACTGGGCGCCGGTGGAGGAACCCGTACCGTCGAGGGTGGCTTCGGGCATGAGGCAATCGAGTGTGGGCGCGGGATTGACCACCGCAAGGGGCGGGGTGGTGTCCTGGCCCACCTGCACGATGGCACCGGCGGTGCAACCATTGGTCGTGTTCGTGATGAGCAATTCGTATTGCCCCGGCGCATCCACGATGGGGAACAGCGTGTTGCCCCCCGCCACGATGTTGCCCCCGAAGCTCGCCGTCCACTGGTAGCTGAACTCCGGCCCCATGCTCGAACCCGAACCGTTCAGGGTGATCTGGGGGTTGGCGCAGGTGATCATACCGGCCTGCACCTGGGCGATGGGCGGGCTGGCGTTGGGAATGACGGTGGCGATGGCGGAACTCGTGCAGCCGTTCTGGGTGTTGGTGACGACCAGCACGTAGGTACCCGGCATGGAAACGGTGGGCGTCAGGGTATTCGCGCCGCCCTGAATCCCCGGCCCCGACCAGAGGTAGGTGAAGTTGCTGCCCGTCGAGGAGCCCGCCCCGCTGATTTGAATCACGGGGTTGGTGCAGGTCAATTCCCCGCCCTGCGCCACCGCCGTCGGCAAAGCCAGGTCCTCGTTCACGGTCACGGTGGCGCTGTTCGTGCAGCCGTTCTGGGTGTTCGTCACCGTCAGGGTATAGGTGCCCCCCTGATTGACCGTCGGCGTCAGGGTGTTGTTCCCACTCACAATCCCGGGCCCCGTCCACTGGTAGGTGAAGACCGGTCCGGTGCTGGAGCCGGAACCGTCCAGAATGATTTGCGGGGTGTAGCAGTTGATGGTGCCGGTGGTGTTGGCCACGGCATTGGGGGGCGTGATGTCCTGACCCACTTGCACGGTGGCGCTGGCCGTGCAGCCGTTGAGGATGTTGGTGACCGTGAGGGTGTAAATCCCGGGCTGATCGACCACCGGATTCAGGGTATTGGCGCCGCTGACGATGTTGCCCCCCTGGGTGGTCCATTGATAGGTGAAGGCGGCCCCGGTGCTGGAGCCACTGCCGTCGATGGTGATGGTTTGCTGGGTGCAGGTGAGCACGCCCGCATTGGCAACCGCGTTGGGGGGTGTCACATCGAGGACGACCGTGGCCGAGGCGGTGCTCGTGCAGCCGTTCACCTGGTCGGTGACGGTCAAAACGTAGGTGCCGGGCGCATTGACGGTGGGGTTCAAGGTGTTGCCCCCGGAAACGATGCCGGGGCCCGACCACTGGTAAGTGAAGTTCGAACCCGTCGAGGAGCCGTTGCCGCTGATGGTGATCTGGCTGTTGTTGCAATCCAGCTGCCCCCCGGTCGCTACGGCGGTAGGCGGCGTGGTGTTTTGGGGCACCGTCACCGAGACGGTCGAGGTGCAACCGTTGCCCGTGTTGGTCACCGTCAGGGTATAGGTGCCTCCCTGATCGATGGTGGGGGTCAGGGTATTGCCCCCGCTCACGATACCGGGGCCCGTCCATTGGTAGGTGAAGTTGGGCCCCGTCGAGGAACCGGAGCCGTCCAATACGAGGGTGGGGGTGTAGCAATCGATGGTGCCCGAAAAATTGGCCACCGCGGTTGGCGGGGTGGTGTCGTCGAGGATGGTGGCCGAGCCCGTGACGGTACAGCCGTCGGTATCGGTGACGGTCACGTCGTAGGTGCCGGGGGGCAGCCCAGAAGGGTTGGGGTCGGTGCTGCCGTTGCTCCAGTTGTAGGTGTAGCCCGGCGTGCCGCCGCTGACGGTGGTGCTGATGCTGCTGCTGGGGTTGTTGCAGGTGACCGGGGCCGGCGGAGAAATGTTCAGCACCAGGGGCGGGGCCTGCGTCACGGTCACGGAGGCGGTCTCCGAACAGCCGTTGTTCTGGTCGGTGACCGTCAGCGTGTAGGTGCCCGGCGCATTGACGACCGGGTTGGGGGTGTTGCCCCCCGAAACGATGCCGGGGCCCG
>CAZBYX010000374.1:0-3935 GCA_964496055.1 uncultured Saprospiraceae bacterium | reverse complement strand
ACGTCAAATCCTCAGATCTTCGAATCCTCGAATCCTCCCTCAATTGTAAAATCGTGACGCGTGACGGCGTGACGGCGTGACGGACGTGTGGGTGTGGGTTTGGGAGCGGTCTCCGTGCCTTCTCCGTCGAGCTCGGTATAGCGAATCCCTCTCAAACCCCAAACTTCAAACCCAAACTACCCATTGCGCACCCATTGTAAACCTTGACACCTCGACACCTTGACACCTCGGCACCTTGACACCTCGACACCTTGAAACCATGCCACCCCCACCCAACGATCAACGAACAACGAACAACGAACAACGATCAACCTCCCACCGTCGCGCAATCACGTTCTCACAGGGGTTGCCTTCCTTTGCGAGCCATGAAGTCGGGAGACAAGCGCATAGCCGAGCGTTCCCAGTAAGGTCAGCCCGACGGCTACGTACCACAGAGTACCGAAGCCGAAAAATTGGGCGATTTGCATGCCTGCCATGGGTGCCAGGATGACGGCCACGCTCCACATCATGCTGTACAGCCCCATGTACTTCCCCCGGCTGGCGGCCTTGCCGCGCTCCAGGGCGAAGGTGGTGTGAAAGGGGAAGGACACCGTTTCGCCCAGGGTGAGCAGGATGAAACACAACAGGACGAACCCCCACCACGAACTCAGCGCCAGGGTCAGGTAGGCCAGCCCGATGAGCAGTGTGCCGAAGGCGATGTAGAACAATTTCTGCCGCCGGGCTTCGAGGAAGTAAATCAGGGGCATCTCCAGCACCGCGATGAGCACCCCGTTGAGGGCCATGAGCAGGCCGATCTGGTCTTCGCTGTACAGCAAATCCTCCTTCAGGTAGACCGGGAGGGTGAAAAGAAATTGCAGGAAGGCGATGGCCATGCCCAGGCTGGACAGGATGAACACCAGATAGAGGGGGTCTTTCCAGGGGCTGTGGCGCTCGTGGCTTTCCTCCTCCTGGGGGGAGGCGTCTTCGGTGGGCGGTTTTTCTTTTTCGGGCAGGGTGATGGCCAGAAAGACCCCGGCGAGGAAACAGGTCGCCCCGTCGAGGATGAAGAGCCAGTGATAGCCGAAGAGCTTGATGAGCAAGCCCCCGAGAGCAGGCCCCACCGACCAGCCCAGATTGATGGCCATCCGGATGAGTGAGATGGAGCGGGTGCGGTTCTCCTCCCGGCTGTAAACGCCCACCGCCACCATGTTGGCCGGGCGAAAGGCATCCGCAACGACGCTGGTGAAAAACACGGCAATGGCAATGCTCCAGAACGACTTCGTAAAGAGCAACAACATCCACATGAACCCGCTGGCCAGGAAGCTGTACAGCTGCACTTTGTAGTATCCGATGCGGTCGGTCAGAAAGCCGCCCAACCACCCCCCCACGATGGAACCCGCCCCGAAAAAGCCCATGATGAGCCCCGCTTGCCCCAGGGTGAAGTCCAGCTTCTGGGTCAGGTACAGGGTGAGGAAGGGAATGACCATGGTGCCGCTGCGGTTGATGAGCATCACCAGAGCCAGGAGCCAGACTCCCCGACTGAGCCCCCGAAAGGAATTCACGTAAAAATGAACGGCACGGGCTATCACAGGCAGGGTGGTTTTACCGGTTTTCACGGGGCTTGCTCAAGCCATCGGGCTGGCGCATTGGAGAATTCAACCCCTCCATGTGGGGAATCGTTCCGACGGCGGGCGCGAATGTGGTACTTTTTTGCCAATTTGCTTGCCACTGGTCCCGCGGGCGGGGCCTCCAATCCAGCAACCATGCTCGACAAACTGCTGCCCTACGACGTGGCCCACTACATCCTGGGTGAGTTCAACAACTACCTGCACCAGTTCAAGGGCATCACCAAGCGCGCCCGCGTGCGCTTCGAACAGCGCGACTGGCACGGCATTCAGTCCGACGCCCGCGAACGCCTCATCCTCTACCGCGACTTCGTCGGCGCCACCACCGACACCGTCCGCCAAATGATGGGAGCCCGCCTCCACGACCGCCCCACCTGGAGAGACATCAAGCGCAACTTCGAGCTCGACATCGAAAACTACTCCTCCAAAAACATCGCCGAGACCTACTTCAACTCCGTCTTCCGACACATCCACAAAGGCCTCAGCGTGGACGAAGAGCTCATGTTCGTGCAGCCCTCCAGCGCCTTCTACGAGTTTCAGAGCATCAAACCCATCTATCACATCTATCCCGGTCGGCTCACCGCGCGCCAAATCGTCACCCGCCTGTTGGATGATTTCACCTTCGACGTCCCCTGGGAAAACCGCGAGCGCGACATCCACTACATCACCCAAACCATCGAGCGGGAGCTGCTCAGCAAGTATCGCCCCGACCGTCAAACCCGCCTCGAGGTGCTCAAGTCCGTCTTCTTCCGCAACAAGGGCGCCTACATCGTGGGGCGGGCCTTCCTCGGGGGCAATTACCGCCCCTTCATCCTCCCCCTGCTCAATGAGGGCAAGGGAGTCTATGTGGATGCACTGTTGCTCGAAGAAAAAGACATCAGCACCATCTTCAGCTACAACCGCTCCTACTTCCTGGTGGACGCCGACATCCCCTCCGAACTGGTGGGCTTCCTCAAAACCATCCTCCCCTACAAAAGCCTCGGCGAACTGTACAACTCCATCGGCTTCGTCAAGCACGGCAAAACGGAACTCTACCGCGATTACCTCCGCCACCTGGAACGCTCCGACGACCTGTTCGAAGAAGCCCCCGGCATCCCCGGCATGGTCATGAGCGTCTTTCACCTGCCCAGCTACAACATGGTCTTCAAGGTCATCAAAGACCGCTTCGCACCCCCCAAAAAGACCACTCACCGCCAGGTGGAGGAAAAGTATCACCTCGTCTCCCTGCACGACCGCGTCGGGCGTATGGCCGACACCCAGCAGTTCGAAAATTTCATCTTCCCACGGAAAAGATTTTCCGAACCCCTCATCCAGCATCTGCTCCAGGAAGCCCCCTCGAAAATCGTCCTCTCCGACGACACCATCGAAATCAAGCACCTCTACATCGAGAAGAAGATGATTCCCCTGAACATCTACCTGGAAAAGGCCAGCCCCAAGGAAGCCGAAGAAGTCATCCTCGATTACGGGCGCGCCATCAAACAACTCGCCGCCGCCAACATCTTCCCCGGCGACATGCTGCTGAAAAACTTCGGCGTCACCCGCCTGAACCGGGTCGTCTTTTACGATTACGACGAAATCGGCCTGCTGACCGACTACAACTTCCGAACCCTCCCGCCCCCCCGCGACTTCGACGATGAAATGGCCGCCGAACCCTGGTATTCCGTAGCCGAAAACGACGTCTTTCCCGAAGAATTCAAACGCTTCCTCATCGGGCGCAGCGAAATCCGCGAAATCTTCTTCCGCCTCCACGCCGACCTGTTCGACGCCCGCTTCTGGCGCCAGATGCAGGAAAAGCAGCGCCGCGGCGAAATCGTGGATGTCTTCCCCTATCGCCGGCGCGTCCGCTTCCGAAACGTCTTCGGCGATTCCTGTGAATTGTATTGAGGCACGCCCCACTTGCAAGGTTCTCTTTGGCTGGCTTTAGGGGGCTTGGTATTTTTTTTCGAAAAAAACGCTCGAAAACATCTATCTATGAAAGACTATACATATTTTTGAGTGTTTGTTTTTCACTTCCACCTTTCTCGAAACGGAATTCAAATAACCTGCGACTATGGAATCAAATGGAAACGCCCCGGCCCTGATTGGTCAATCGGATGAAGGGCGGCGCTTTTTGGAGCGTCTCAATGAACCTGCCACCCTTCAGACGCTGGAAAAATTGCTCCAACGACTCGATACCATCGAAAAAGCGGTGGAGGACCTGGGAGTGTTGATGAGCCGCCTGCCGGGCATGGTAGCCATGACAACCGACATGGTGGACGAGACCTTCCGGGAAGCATCCGCCCGCGGCGTCGATTTGGACGAGCGGATGAAAATCCTCCTGGGCTTGCTGGA
>CAZBYX010000373.1:0-3973 GCA_964496055.1 uncultured Saprospiraceae bacterium | reverse complement strand
CCAAACCCCACACCCTCCCCTCGATTTTACAGTTTTACAGTTTTACGATTTTACAATTGAGTGAGGATCCGAGGATTCGAAGATCTGAGGATTTGACGTGTGGGTGTGGGTTTGGGGGGCTTTGAACCGCAGAAAAACGCAGCTGAAGACGCAGAAGAGCGCAGTGGGCAGTAGGCAGTGGGCAGTGGGCAGTGGGGTTTGGGTTGGGGGGTACTGTTTATTCTGTGGGCACTCCGTTCACACTGTGGTTCAATCAAACCCAAACCCCAAACCCTACGAGCCACCAGCCACGAGCCACTCGCCCCCATCTCCCCCTCCCGTACCCCAACCGTACACCCCTTGTACACCCACTTCCAAACCCTCCACTCGAAACTCCCAACTTCATTTCACAATGACCGCATCGATGGCGGCTTCGCGGGCCAGGCGGTTGAATTCGGGGATGTCCGATTCGAGGACCTGGTGGAAACGCGCCAGCTCGGCGTCGATTTGGGCGGTCAGTTCGTTTTTCACGGCGATGTCTTGCTCGGTGGGCGGGAAATCGCCCATGCCGACCAGGGAGTTGAGGTGCCCCAGCTTGTTCGTCAGGCGGATGGGGAAATTGAGGGGGTCCTGGCGGCTTTCGTTTTTGGTCTGGTAGAGGGCTTCTTCCACCTGCGTGAGGGCTTTCACGATGGCTTTGCCTTTCTCACGTAGGGCGTTGTAGGTGCTGTCTTCGGGCAGGCGTTTGAGGTAGCCCTGAATTTGCTCACGGGCGGAGCGGATGTCGGTGATGGCCTGATGGGCTTCGCTGAGCTTGTCGCGCACTTCGATGAGGAACTCGAATTGCTTTTGGAAGTCCGCCGGGGAAGAGGGGCTGCGCGGGTCTTTGAGGATTTCGAAGGGCTGCTCCTGCACTTCGTCTCCGACCTGCAGGCGGACGCGGTAGCTTCCGGGCACGGCGCGCGGGCCGGCCAGGCTGGCCCACCAAAGAATCATGCCCTTGAAGTCTTTGGCGTCGGGGTAGCGCATGTTCCAGACGAAGAGGTTGCCGCCTTTTTTGACTTCGAGCTTGTCCTTTTTCTCTTTGGCTTTGGTGGAGAACTCGCGGATGAGGTCGCCGTCGGCTTCCAGGAAGCTGAGTTTGACTTCGGGGGTGTCGGGGGGGATGTCGCGCAGGAAGAAGTGCACCATGACCCCGCCCGGATGGTTGATGCCCGCGTTTTTCACCTTTTTATTCTGGCTGCCCGGCATGCGGTAGCTGGGCATGGGCTGGAAGAGGTGCACGTTTTTGGCGGCGACTTCGGGGGAGAGTTGGTGCAGGGGGGTGAGGTCGTCGATGAGCCAGAGGCTGCGCCCCTGGGTGGCGGCGATGAGGTTGTCGTTTTTGACGGCCAGGTCGGTGATGGGCACGATGGGCAGGTTGAGCTGGAAGGGCTGCCAGTGTGCTCCGTCGTCGAAGCTGAGGTACATGCCCGCCTCGGTGCCGCAATAGAGCAAGCCCGGGCGTTTCGGGTCGGCGCGCACCACGCGGGTGAAGTGCTCATCGGGGATGCCGCGCACGATTTTCGTCCAGGTTTTGCCGTAGTCTTTGGTCTTGTAGAGAAAAGGTCGGAAATCGCCGTGCTTGTACATGGTGGCGGCGATGTAGCAACCGCCGTCGGAGTGGGGGTCGGGTTCGATGCTGTTGATCATGATCCACTCGGGCAGGTCGGGCGGGGTGATGTTCTCCCAAGAATTGCCGCCGTCCCGGCTGATGTGGACCAGCCCGTCGTCGCTGCCGACCCAGAGGAGGTCTTTGACGCGGGGCGATTCGGCGGCGGCGAAGATGGTGCAGTAGTATTCGACGGAGGTGTTGTCTTTGGTGATGGGTCCGCCGGAGGGGCCGAGCTTGGTGCTGTCGTTGCGGGTCAGGTCGGGGCTGATGATTTGCCAGCTCTGGCCCTCGTCGTAGCTGACGTGGAGGTGGTTGCTGGCGGCGTAGAGCTTGTTGGGGTCGTGAGGGGAGTGGAAGATGGGGAAATTCCACTGGAAGCGATACTTCATGCCCTCGGCGCCGTGGCCCATGGGGTTGTCGGGCCAGACGTTGACGGCGCGGCGCTGTTCGTTGCGGTGGTCGCGGCGTTCGAGCAGGCCGTCGTAGCAGCCGCCGAAGACGATTTCGGGGTCGTCGGGGCGGGGGGCGAGGTAGCCGCATTCGCAGCCGGCGCTGGGCTCCCAGTCGTCTTCATCGATGGAGCTGCCGGCGGTGCGGTGCAGGATGCGCACGGTGCTGTTGTCCTGTTGGGCGGCGTAAATGCGATAGGGGAAGTGGTTGTCGGTGGTGACGCGGTAGAATTGGGCGGTGGGTTGGTTGTGGTAGGTGCTCCAGTTTTCCCCACCGTCGAATGTGACCTGGGCGCCGCCGTCGTCGGCGATGATCATGCGTTGGGGGTCTTCGGGGGCGATCCAGAGGTCGTGGTGGTCGCCGTGGGGGGCGTTGAAGGCTTCGAAGGTCTTGCCGCCGTCTTTGCTTTTGTGGTAGCGCACGTTCATGACATAGACCACGTCCTCGTCTTGCGGGTCGGCGTAGATGCGGGTGTAGTACCAGGCGCGCTGGCGCAGGGCACGGCTCTTGTTGATGCGTTGCCAGGTTTTGCCGCCGTCTTCGGAACGGAACACGCCGCCCTCTTTGGCTTCGATGATGGCCCAGACGCGCTCCGGCTTGACCGGGGAGACGGCCACCCCGATGATGCCGATGGGGGGTTCGGGCATGCCTTCGTTGCCGGTCAGTTCGGTCCAGGTGTCGCCGCCGTCGGTACTTTTCCAGAGCCCCGAGCCGGGGCCGCCGCTTTCCAGGCTGTAGGGGGTGCGGCGCACGCGCCAGGTGCTGGCATAGAGGATGCGCGGGTTGGTGGGGTCGAGCAGGAGGTCGCAGGCGCCCACCTCCTCGTTGACGTAGAGGACTTTTTCCCAGGTGTCGCCGCCGTCGGTGCTGCGATAGACGCCGCGCTCGGGGTGGGGCTTGTAGATGTTGCCCAGCACCGCAGCATAGACGATGTCGGGGTTTTGGGGGTGAATGCGGATGCGCGGGACGTGGCGGCTTTCGGGCAGGCCCTTGAAGGTCCAGGTTTTGCCGGCGTCCACGCTTTTCCAAATGCCGTAGCCGCTGGAGACGTTGCCCCGAACGGTCACCTCCCCACCGCCCACGTAGATGACGTTGGGGTCGTATTCGCTCACTGCCACAGCGCCAATGCTGCCGCCGAAGTAGCCGTCGGAGATGTTTTCCCAGTGCTGCCCCCCGTCGGTCGTGCGCCAGACGCCGCCGCCGGTGGCGCCGAAGTAATAGAGGTTGGGCTTGCCGGGCACCCCGGTCACCGCCGCCGAGCGCCCACCGCGGAAGGGGCCGATGGGGCGCCATTCGAGGGAGCTGAAAAGACTTTCGTCGTATCCGGCATCGCTTGCCGTCCGGTTCTGTGCAAAGAACGCTTGCGGAGCAAAAAGCCCCAGCACCAGGACGCCCACCAAGAGGCTCTGTAGGAAGTTGGTCTTTCTCATGAGCAGTGGAGAGTTTTGATTGGAGAGATAACGATTCAAAGGTTGGAGGTTGGGGAGGGAGGAAAAGGGTTTCGATACTCGAGGGTTGCCATTCCGTGGCAAGGGGTGGGAGAAAAAATCTGCTCGGGCGGGAATCGCCGTCATGCGCGAAGCGAAAACGCGACCGACCGCCCCGGGATGGCGCCTGCAAAATAAGGATTTCAGCCAGAGGAGAAAACGACTGCCTGCCCGCAAGGGCCGAGCCTGCTGGCAAATCGTCAAATCGTAATATCGTAAAATCGTAAAATCGATGTTTGGGTGTGGGTGTGGGTTTGTGGGAGGCCTCCCTCCAACCCCACCCCTCCCTACGATTTTACGGTTTTACAGTTCAGCGATTTTACAGGAGAGCGGGTTGCTCGTTGTTCGTTGTTCGTTGGGTGCGCAATGGGTGCGCAATGGGTTGTTTGGGTTGGGGTTTGGG
>CAZBYX010000372.1:0-3978 GCA_964496055.1 uncultured Saprospiraceae bacterium | reverse complement strand
CCGCTTCCTTTTTCCCATCTTTGGGCAAACCCACCGAAACATGAGCGACTTCTGCGTTTTCCTCGACGCCGGGCATGGAGGGCTGGACCCCTCGGGCGGCTACACCACCGCGCCCGCCAAGCAATTCTTTCACGACACCGGGACTTTCCACAACGGGGGCTGGTTTTACGAGGGGGTGTGGAACCGCCGCCTGACGGCGCGGGTGGAGGAAAAACTCGCCTCCCTGGGCATCCCCTTCGTGCGGGTGTACCACCCCTGGCTCGACATGCCCCTGCAATGGCGGGTGGATCAGGCGAATTGGTACCACCGGAATTTCAAGAAGGGCGTTTTCGTCTCTTCGCATGCCAACGCCTCGGGCAACCACCGGGCGCGGGGGTTCGAGGTCTATACCAGCCCGGGCACCACCCGAAGCGACCGCCTGGCGGAGTTGCTTTGGGAGCAGGTGGAAGGATTGCTCGGCGACCGCATCCGCATGCGCAGCGATACCAGCGACGGCGACCACGACAAGGAAGCCCGCTTCTTCGTCCTGACCAAAACGCTCATGCCCGCCATCCTCATCGAACACCTCTTCTTCGACCAACCCGACGACGCCCGCCTGCTGATGGACGAAGAAGTCGTCGAGCGCTTCGCCGAAGCCCAGGTGCGCGCCATCTTGCGTTTTGCGGGCTGAAAACGCTGCCGCGCGCGCGGAATTTTTGCTTTCTTAGCCCCCTCAGCCTGTAAACGCAACGAAAGCCTGCTATGAAAAAATCGACTCTTCCCCTCCGATGCTCCCTCGCCGTGCTCCTTGGATTCCTTTTCGCGCAAGGGCTTGTCGCCCAGTTGACGCAACCGCCCTTCACGCCCGCCACCGAGCGCATGGCCGCCTACAAGCAACGCCTGAAACTCGAAGCCGCCTCCCTGGCAGCCGACATCCCCGCCCGCAACATCGGCCCCACCGTCTGCAGCGGCCGCGTGGCCGACCTCGACGTCTTCGAAGATGACCCCAGCCATTTCTACGTGGCCTATGCCAGCGGCGGGCTGTGGAAAACCACCGACAACGGCATCTCCTTCGAGCCCGTCTTCGACCGCCAGATGGTCCTCACCATCGGCGACATCGCCGTCGATTGGCAGCGCAACGTCATCTGGGTCGGTACCGGGGAGGTCAATTCCAGCCGCAGCTCCTATGCCGGCACCGGCATCTACCGAAGCACCGACGGCGGCAAAACCTGGCAGCACCGCGGCCTGCCCGAAAGCCACCACATCGGCCGCATCCTGCTCCACCCCACCGACACGAACACCCTCTGGGTCGCCGTTCTGGGGCATCTCTACTCTCCCAACCAGGAGCGCGGCGTGTACAAAACCACCGACGGCGGCCAAACCTGGCGCCGCACCCTCTTCGTCAACCAGAACGCCGGCGCCGTGGACCTCCTGCTCGACCCCCAAAACCCCGACATCCTCTACGCCGCCACCTGGGAGCGTACCCGCCGCGCCTGGAACTTCGTCGAGTCCGGCGAAGGCTCCGGCATCTGGAAAAGCACCGACGGCGGCGAAACCTGGTCCCTGCTCACCACCCGCGACAGCGGCTTCCCCACCGGCGAAGGCGTCGGCCGCATCGGCCTGGCCATGGGCCAAAGCCCGGAAGGACCCGTCCTCTATGCCCTGCTCGACAACTACTTCCGCCGACCCAAAGAAGAAAAGAAGGAAGAAGGCCTGACCAAAGACGAGCTGCGCAGCATGGAGGTCAAATCCTTCCTCGCCCTCGAAGACAAAGCCCTCGAAAAATACCTGCGCGACAACGGTTTCCCCAGAAAGTACACCGCCCAGAAAGTCAAAGCCATGGTCAAGGCCGGGGAAATCAAGCCCGTCGCCCTGGTCGAATACACCGAAGACGCCAACAGCCTCCTGTTCGACACTCCCGTCATCGGCGCCGAAGTCTATCGCTCCACCGACGGCGGCCAAACCTGGCAACGCACCCACGAGGGCTACCTCGACCGCCTGTACAACTCCTACGGCTACTACTTTGGGCAAATTCGCGTCGCCCCTCAGAACCCCGATATGCTCTACATCATGGGCGTGCCCATCCTGCGCTCTGAGGACGGGGGCAAGACCTGGAAGTCCATCAACGGCGACAACGTGCACGTCGACCACCATGCCCTGTGGGTGAACCCCCGGCGCCCGGGTCACCTCATCCTGGGCAACGACGGCGGCGTGAACATCTCCTACGACAACGGCGAACACTGGATCAAGTGCAACACCCCCTCGGTGGCTCAATTCTACGCCGTCGCCATCGACATGGCGGAGCCCTTCAACGTGTACGGGGGGCTGCAAGACAACGGCGTGTGGAAAGGCCCCAGCACCTACGAGCACTCCGTGCGCTGGCACAGTACCGGCCGCTACCCCTACGAAATGGTGCTCGGCGGCGACGGCATGCAAGTGGAGGTGGACTGGCGCGACAACGCCACCATCTACACGGGCTTCCAGTTCGGCAACTACTTCCGCATCGACCCCTCGGGCAAACGCACCCGCATCACCCCCCAACACGAACTCGGCGAACGCCCCTACCGCTTCAACTGGCAGGCCCCCATCCACCTCTCGCGCCACAACCAGGACATCCTCTACATGGGCTCCCAGTACCTCCACCGCTCCCTGAACAAAGGCGAAGACTTCAAAATCATCTCCCCCGATCTGACCCGGGGCGGCAAAAAAGGCGACGTGCCCTACGGCACCCTCACCACCATCGCCGAGTCGCCCCTGCAATTCGGGCTGCTCTACACCGGCTCCGACGACGGGCTGGTGCACCTCAGCCCCGACGGCGGGGTCTCCTGGAAGAATATCAGCGTCGGCTTGCCCGAAGACCTCTGGGTCAGCCGGGTGGAAGCTTCCCATCACGAAGTCGATCGCGTGTACGTCGCCCTGAACGGCTACCGCTGGGACGACTTCCGCGCCCTCATTTACGTCAGCGAGGACCGCGGCAGCACCTGGCAGCGCATCGGCACCGACCTGCCCCACGAGCCCGTCAACGTCATCCGCGAAGACCCCACCAACCCCGACCTGCTCTACGTCGGCACCGACCACGGCCTCTACGTCTCGCTGGACCGCGGCCGCAGCTTCATGAAGATGAGCAAAGACCTCCCCGACGCCCCCGTGCACGACCTCGTGGTGCACCCCCGCGACAAAAAACTGGTCGTCGGCACCCACGGCCGCTCCCTCTACCTGTGCGACGTGCAGCACCTGCAACAGCTGGTGGACTCCATCCGGCAAAAGCCCCTGCATGCCTTCGCTCCCGCCGAAACCCGCGCCAACAGCCGCTGGGGCAACCCCTTCGCCGACTGGGCCGAAGCCCCCGAACCCGAAATCCAGCTGCCCCTCTATCAGCGGGAGCCGGGCACCGTCCGCTTCAGCCTCCGGGCCGACGACCTGGAGCTAAAATCCTGGGAAGCCGAGCTCGGCCGCGGGCTCCAGTACCCCACCTACGACGCCACCGTGAACCTGGAACAGCTCGAAGCCTACCAGAACTGGCTGAACGAACACCGCAAAAAAGACCAGGACGAAATCAAACTCGAAGCCGCCAAAAACGGCAAGCTCTACCTGCGCCCCGGCACCTACCGCCTGCTGCTGGAAGCCCATGGCACCAGCGCCGAAACCAGGCTGGTCATCAAAGATTCGAGGGGGTGAAGGGCTCCCCTGCGCCCCTCCACGGGCAGCCCTTCATTCGGGTGATGACGTGCAATGGGAATGATATCGAAACAAGTGGAAACATCTGGAAATAGGTGGAAACAAAATGGTTTCGGGGTTTCGAGGTTTCAAGGTTCAAGGGTGCGCAATGGGAAAAGACTCCGAAACACCTGGAAATAGGTGGAGACAAGTTGAAACAAATTGCCCCCCGCCCGCATTCCAGCCCTTTCCAGTAAAATCGTAAAATCGTCAAACCGTAAAATCGAAGGGAGGGTGTGGAGCGAGAGGGTGGGTTTGTGAGTGGCCAGAATGAGGTATCAC
>CAZBYX010000371.1:0-3997 GCA_964496055.1 uncultured Saprospiraceae bacterium | reverse complement strand
CCGAGCCCGAGGAAGCTGTCGGGCAGCAGGGGGTGGTCTTTCAGTTCCTCCATCTGGTCGGGGCGGCAGGAGAGGAAGACCTCCCGGCAGAAGGGGGCGAGCAATTCGAGCAGGTATTCGCGCTGGGGTTTGCCGTGGTAGGCGATGGCGCTTTTGTCTTTGCCCATGCGGAGGCTCTTGCCGCCGGCGAGCACCAGCCCCTTCAAGGGGGGGACGCCCTGCTGGAGCCGCTGCTCGAGGAAGTCGGCGATGAGGTCGCTTTCGTGGAAGTCGAGCAGGGGGAGGCTGTGCCAGTGCGGGAGGTGCTCCTTCAGCCAAGGGGGGAGTCGGCGGCCATCGGGTGTGAGCAGGAGGAGTTCGACGTCGGTCAGGCGTTCGCGTTTGCGTTGGAGGCTTTCGTCCTTGCGCGGGTCAATGACGACGATTTGGCGTTGGGCGGGGAAATGGTTGCCGTTGACGAGGGCGGCGTCCACTTGGTGGAAGAGGGGGCGCAGGTGGAAACGGTCGGCCTTGCCCTGCCAGTCGAGGCGGTGGAAGGCGATTTTGTCGGTGTAGCGCAGGTGGGCGCGGGCGAGGGGGGAGTCGTTCGGGGTTTCGCCGGCGGCGTGGTCGGCGTCCACGTAGGCGAGCTTCCAGCGGGGGCTCAGCCGCTCGATGAGGCGGGCGGCGAGGGTCTGAATTTCCCCGCAGGGAGTGCCCAGCAGGGCCCACTCCTGTCGGGCGAATTCGCCGAGCGCGGGTCGCGCCAGCGGCGGGTGCTTGTGGTGCTTATCGTTTGAAGTCATGTTTGCCTCCGGTTTTTTCCAGCAAAGCCACCTCCCGAATGACGATGTGGTGGGAGAGCGCCTTGCACATGTCGTAGATGGTCAGCGCGGCGATGGTCGCCCCCGTGAGGGCTTCCATCTCGACGCCCGTTTTGGCCGCCAGGCCGGCCGTGCATTCGATGATGACCCGCGCCCCGTCGAGCCGGATGTCCACGTCGCAGCGGTCGAGTCCCAGGGGGTGGCACAGGGGAATCAATTCGGCGGTCTTCTTGGCTCCCATGATGCCTGCCAGGATGGCGGTTTGGAACACGGGGCCCTTCCGCGTCTGGATTTCTTCGTTTTCGAGCTGGGCCAACACTTCCGGCGGCAATTCCACCACGGCCCGCGCCGTGGCGCTGCGCTGCGTCACCTTTTTGGCCCCCACGTTCACCATGGCGGGCCGGCCCGATTCGTCCAAATGGCTGAAATCTTTGCTCACAAAACTTATATTTGAGGCGGTTCCAAAGAATCGATTTTTCCAATTTGTTATGCTCTCGGGGGCTCTTCCCCGAACCCTCCTTCCCACCACTTTCCGCCTGAGCTTTTCTCACTCGACCGAACCTTGCTTCCCCGTTCAACGGGCCGCTTCTCGTTTGGCGGCGCAAAGGAAAAGCCTGGCGACCGGGTCAGCCCCCGAAGGGGAAATTAGCCCTTGTCGCAAGGAAACCCATCTTTTTCACCAAAAAAATCCATCATGCGAAAATTACTGAAGATTCTGGGCTTCGTCCTGGGGGGCATCGTCTTGCTTTTGGCCCTGGGCGCAGGGAGCATTCACTTCAGTGAGCTGCCGAGCTACGAAGTGCAGGCGCCTGAGCTGCAGGTGGTTGCCGACAGCATGCGCATTGCCGAGGGCAAGCGCTTCGCCGAACTCATTTGCAACCACTGCCACCGGGGGGCGGACGGGCGGCTCAGCGGTAAGATGTTGCACGACATTCCCCCCGAATTCGGGCAGGTCTGGGCGCCCAACATCACCCACAGCCCCGATTCCCGCCTTGCCGGCTACACGGACGGCGAACTGGCTTAGCTGCTGAGAACCGGCGTCAAGCGAGACGGCCACTACGCTCCGCCCTGGATGCCCAAATTCCCCAACCTCGCCGACGAAGACCTGCACAACATCATCGCCTACCTGCGCAGCGACGCCCCGGAACTGGCCCCCTCGGACAAGGCTCAACCCGCCCCCCAGCCCTCCTTCCTCGTGAAATTCCTTTGCCGGGTGGCGTTCAAGCCTTTGCCCTACCCCGAAGCACCCATCGTCGCGCCCTCCCCCACCGATGAAGTGGCTTACGGGCGCTATCTGGCTACCGCCAAAGTGGCCTGCTTCGAGTGCCACTCGGCGGATTTCAAGACCAACAACCAGCTGGAACCCGAAAAATCGGTGGGCTTCATGGCCGGCGGCAACCCCCTGCGCAGCACCGACGGCCGGGAAATCGTGCCCAGCGCCAACATCACCATGGACCCGGAAACCGGCATCGGGTCCTGGACGGAAGAACAGTTCGTGCAGGCGGTGCGCTTCGCCAAACACCCCGACGGACGCCCCCTGCGCGACCCCATGCCACCCTACACCGCCCTGACCGACGACGAAGCCCGCGCCATCTGGGCTTACCTGAAAACCTTGGACCCCGTCCGGAACGAAGTGCCCCGAAACCGCGGCGAGGAAATGTGAACCCCCACGACGCGGGCGGGAGCCCCGCCCGCGTTCCCCCTTCCCCTTCGTATCTTTGCGCTCCCATTCGGTGTGCCCGGGGTTTGCGGTTTGTCGCCGCTGGTTTGGGCTTACTGATTCAACCCTTCCCGCCATGCACATTCACGATTTGCTGCAACGCGCCCTCAATCTGGAATTTCTCAGCGCCGAAGAGGGCATCTTCCTCTTCGAAAACGCCCCCACCGCCGAGCTGATGTACGTCGGCAACCGGCTGCGCCAAATTCACGTACCCGGCCGCGTCGTCACCTGGATCATCGACCGCAACGCCAACACCACCAACGTCTGCATCGCCAACTGCAAGTTCTGCAACTTCTACCGCCGCCCGGGCCACCCGGAGAGCTACATCACCTCCCTGGACGAGTACCGCCGCAAAATCGAGGAGACCTTCGCCCTCGGCGGCGAGCAGCTCCTGCTTCAGGGGGGGCACCACCCCGAGCTGGGGCTGGACTATTACTGCAAGCTCTTCCGCCAGCTCAAGACCTGGTACCCCAACCTCAAACTCCACGCCCTCGGCCCGCCCGAGGTGGCGCACATCACCAAGCTGGAGCAATCCACCCATGAGGAGGTCTTGCGCGCCTTGAAGGACGCCGGCCTGGATTCCCTGCCCGGCGCAGGCGCCGAAATCCTCAGCGACCGCGTTCGGCGGCTCATTTCCAAGGGGAAATGCACGGCGGGCGAATGGCTGGAAATCATGCGGGTGGCGCATCGCATCGGCCTGACCACCTCCGCCACTATGATGTTCGGGCACGTGGAAACCAACCTCGAACGCATGGAGCATCTGGTGAAAATCCGTGAGGTGCAGGCTCAGAAGCCCCCCGAAGCCAAAGGCTTCATCGCCTTCATCCCCTGGCCCTTCCAGGACGAGGGCACCATCCTCAAACGCCTCAAGCGCGCGCGCAACACCTGCACGGGCGACGAATACGTGCGCATGATTGCCCTGAGCCGCATCATGCTGCCCAACGTGCAAAACATCCAGGCCTCCTGGCTGACGGTGGGCAAAGCCGTGGCGCAGCTTTGCCTGCACGCGGGCGCCAACGACTTCGGCAGCATCATGATCGAGGAGAATGTGGTGTCGGCGGCCGGGGCGCGCTTTCGCTTCACCGCCGAAGGCATCCAGCGCGCCATCCGCGAAGCGGGCTTCGAGCCCCGCCTGCGCAACCAGGAGTACGAGTTCCGCCCCCTGCCCGCGAACATCTTGCAGCAGGAGCTGGACCGCGAGCGCCTCGTCGTGGATTGAAGCCCTCCCGCCCTGCGGCACCTATTGCACGACCACCTTCTTTTCCCAACTCCAACCCGCGCCGCGCACCTGCAGCAGGTACAGGCCGGCGGGCAGCTCGGCCGTGTTCAGGGTATGACTCCCCCGAAGCTCCTCCCAGGTGCCCAGCACGCGGCCCCGGCTGTCCATCAGGCGGGCGGAAACCCTTTCCCCGACGGGCAGTTCGAGGTGGATTCGTTCGTCGGCGGGGTTGGGGAAGAGCCGCAGGTTGGGGGG
>CAZBYX010000370.1:2478-3998 GCA_964496055.1 uncultured Saprospiraceae bacterium | reverse complement strand
CTCTGCACGAAGCGGTTCATGGCTTCGTGCATCTTGTAGCTGGGCCGACGCACGTAGCCGGGGGTGTCGCTGAAGACGATCTGGAAATCCTCCCCGCTCAGGATGCCGATGATGCGGTGGCGGGTGGTCTGGGGTTTGGCCGTGATGATGCTCATGCGTTCGCCCACCAGGGCGTTCATGAGGGTGGATTTGCCCACGTTGGGTCGTCCGATGATGTTGACGAATCCGCTTTTGTGCATGGCGATGCTGTGTTTTCCAATCTCCCCAACTCACACCTCCCTCAATTCGACCCCGTCGATGGCGCGCTTTTGGGTGGAGAAGTTGATGCCGACGGCGATGCGGCGTTTGCCTTTGTCGCGGTACTTGTCCAGATAGCCGCGCTCGAGGATTTGTTCGAGGGCATGGTGAGCCGAGTCGTCGAGTTTGAATTCGAAGCAATAGATTTTGTCTTCCAGTTCGACGACGGCGTCGGCGCGGCCGCGGGCGGTATTGACTTCGCTTTGGACTTCGAGCCCGATGTAGTCGAAAAAGAGGTGGATGACGATGTGGTAAAAGCGTTCGGTTTTTTCGTGGAGGTGGTAGGGGAGGTTTTGGAGCAAGCCGTTGAGCACCTCCACCAGTTCGTCCACATTGCCTTGGCGCAAGGCTTGCCGGGCTCGCAGAGCCCGGTTGGTGCCGAAGCCCGGTTCGAAGTCGCTGAAGGCGCTGAGCAAATATTCCAACATGGACTCCTTCACTTCCCGGTTGGGATAGCCCAAAGTATAGAGTTGACTCCAGGGGTCGTACTTTTTGATGGTCAGGTAGCCGGTTTGGAACAGGAGGGTAGCCAGCGGGATGTCGCGCTCGATTTGAAAGGAATCGAAGAAAGCCTCTCCGACGACCATTTCATCAAAGTCGTAGTATTCTTTTTCTTTCACCAGGTTCACCAGGAAGGTGGGGGTGGCGGTGCTGAACCAATAGTTGGAGAAGCGCAGGTGGTTGAACAGGAGCAAGATGCTGAAGGGGTTGTAGACGAAGGACTCGCCGTCCCAGCTGTAGCCGTTGTAACGATCGGCGATTTTCTTCAGGACTTCTTTCCGGCTGCGGTTCATCCTTTTGCAGAGGGCTTCGATATGTTCTTCGAAGGAGGCTTCGAGCTCCTCCTGGGTGTAGCCCAACATGGAGGCGTAGCGGGGGTTGAGGGTGATGTCGTTGAGGTTGTTGAGGTCGGAGAAGATGCTGACGCGGCTGAATTTGGAGACCCCCGTGATGAAGACCATTCGGAGGTGGGGGTCGCTGTCTTTGAGGATGGAGTAGAAGTTTTTGAGGACTTTCTGGTTGGCTTTGGCCTGGTGGATTTCCTCGCCCAGGTAATCGATGATGGGTTTGTCGTACTCGTCGATGAGGACGACGACGCGGTTGCCGGCGCTTTGGTGGAGTCGGCGGATGAGTTCGCGGAATTTGAGGGCGAGGGATTCTTCCCGGACGGGGAGGTCGAAGGCGGCGATGAGGTCGTCGAGGTGTTCGTGGAGGGCGCGTTC
>CAZBYX010000370.1:0-2378 GCA_964496055.1 uncultured Saprospiraceae bacterium | reverse complement strand
GAAGTCCTGAATGCCGATGGGCAGTTTTTTCATGGCGGGGGTAAAACTAAGGGGATTCGGCTGTTATTCCTGCACCCATGCTTTCAATCCTTCCTGGGTTTCAGGGGAAAGTGACGGGCCGGGGTTGCTCGACCAAAAGTAAGGCACGGGGGAAAAGGCAGATTCCCTAATTTGGCGTCTTTTCCAAAGTGCCACCAAACAAATGACACCCATGACCCAACCATCCTACCCCCACCTATTCCGCCCCCTGGACCTGGGCTTCACCACCCTGAAGAATCGCATTCTGATGGGTTCCATGCACACGGGTTTGGAAGAAGAGCGAGGGGGCTTCGAACGCCTGGCAGCCTACTTCGCCGAACGGGCCCGAGGCGAAGTCGGGCTTATCGTGACGGGGGGCATCGCCCCGAACCGGGAGGGCTGGGTTTCGCCCTTTGCCGCGAAGCTGAGCACCCGCCGCGAGATGCGCAAGCACCGTCTCATCACGGAAGCCGTCCACCGCGAAGGCGGGAAAATCTGCATGCAAATCCTCCATGCGGGGCGTTACGGCTATCACCCCCTGTGCGTGGCGCCGAGCGCCATCAAGTCGCCCATCAGCCCCTTCAAACCCCGCGCCCTGAGCCGCCGGGGCATCGAGCGCACCATCCGGGCTTTCGTGCGCTGTGCCCAACTGGCGCAGGAGGCCGGCTACGACGGCGTGGAAATCATGGGCTCCGAGGGCTACCTCATCAACCAGTTCATCGTGCGGCGCACCAACAAGCGCACCGACGAGTGGGGCGGCTCCTTCGAAAACCGCATCCGCTTCCCGCTGGAAATCATCCGGCGCACCCGCGAGGCGGTGGGGCGCGAATTCATCCTCATTTACCGCCTGAGCATGCTCGACCTGGTGGACGACGGCAGCACCTGGGATGAAGTGGTCCGTCTGGCGCAGGAGGTCGAAAAGGCCGGTGCCGACCTCATCAACACGGGCATCGGCTGGCACGAAGCCCGCGTGCCCACCATCGCCACCATGGTGCCGCGCGGGGGCTTCAGCTGGGTCACCAAACGCCTCATGGGCAAGGTGAACGTTCCCCTGGTCACCGTCAATCGCATCAACATGCCGGATGTGGCCGAGCAAATCCTCGCCGACGGCCACGCCGATATGATTTCCATGGCGCGGCCCTTCCTCGCCGACCCCGAATGGGTGCTCAAGGCGCGTCAGGGGCGCACCGACGAAATCAACACCTGCATCGCCTGCAATCAGGCCTGCCTGGACCATACCTTCAAGCGGAAAATTGCTTCCTGCCTGGTCAACCCCCGCGCCTGCCACGAAACCCTGCTCAACTTCCCCGCCGCACCCCAACCCAAAAAGATCGCTGTGGTGGGGGCCGGTCCCGGGGGGCTGGCCTGCGCCGTGCATGCCGCAGAGCGGGGGCACGAAGTGCACCTGTTCGAGGCAGCCGACCGCATCGGGGGGCAATTCAACATGGCCAAACGCATTCCCGGCAAAGAGGAATTCAGGGAAACCATACGCTATTTCCAGAAGCAAATCGAACTGAAGGGCGTCCATCTGCACCTGAATCACCGGGCAGAAGCAGAAGAGCTGGTGCAAAATGGCTTCGAGGAGGTGGTGCTCGCCACCGGGGTGGTGCCCCGCCGCGCAGGCATCCCCGGCGAAGACCACCCCAAAGTGCTCTCTTACGTGGACGTGCTGCTGCACCAGAAGCCCGTCGGGAAAAGCGTAGCCATTGTGGGGGCCGGCGGCATCGGCTTCGACGTGGCCGAATTCCTCGCGCACCCCAACGGGCATGCCCCCAGCCTCCACGTCGAGGAATTCATGCAGGAATGGGGCGTGGACATGGCGCTGCAACATCCCGGCGGGGTCGCCGAACCCCACCCCGAACCGCCCCCCCGCGAAATCTTCCTCCTCAAACGCTCCAAAGGCAAGCACGGCGCCAACCTGGGCAAAACCACCGGCTGGATTCACCGCCTCAGCCTGCGCCGAAAAGGCGTCAAGATGCTCGCCGAAGTGCGCTACCTCAAAATCGACGACCAGGGCCTACACATCGAGCACGAAGGTCAGGTAAAAGTCCTCCCCGTGGAAAACGTGGTCATCTGCGCCGGGCAGGAACCCCGGCGAGACTTGTTCCAGCCTCTGAAAGACGCCGGCCTGCGCGTCCACCTCATCGGCGGCGCCCATGAAGCCCGCGAACTGGACGCCAAACGCGCCATCGACCAGGGCGCCCGTCTGGCAGCAAAGCTTTGACGCGGGGCTTGCGGTTGGTTCGCAGTGGGCAAGACATAGAAACAAATGGAAATAGGTGGAGACAAGTGGAAATAAGAGGTTTCAGGGTCTCACGGTTTCACGGTTTCAGGGTCTCCAGGGGTGCGCGATGGGCAAG
>CAZBYX010000369.1:0-4015 GCA_964496055.1 uncultured Saprospiraceae bacterium | reverse complement strand
ATTTTCTCGAAGAGCACCCGGGCGTGGCGTTCCCGGCATTCGACCGACCAGCCGGCGATGTGGGGGGAAAGGACCACCCGTTCCGAGCGGATGAGGTATTGGAAAGGTTCGGGTAAGGCCCCGAAGGTGAGGTGGTCGAAGGAGCCCTCCTCGTATTCGAGCACGTCGAGGGCGGCGCCGCGGACGGTTCCGGCTTCCAGGTGTTTGACGAGGTCAGCGGTGTTGAGCACCAGGCCGCGGGCGGTGTTCACCAGGTAGATGGGCTTGCGGAAGCGGCGGAGGAAGGCGTCGTTGACGAAGTAGTGGTTGGCGGGCTCGTAGAAGATGTGGATGGAGAGGATGTCGGCCTCCTCGAAGAGGGTCTCCAGCGGGACTTCCTCGGCGAAGGCGTCGCCGTAGGCGCTCTTGTACTTGTCGTAGGCGATGACGCGGCAGGCGAAGCCCTGCAGGCGCTGGGCGAAGGCCTGCCCCATGTTGCCGTACCCCAGGATGCCCACGGTCTTGCCCTTGATTTCGACGCCGCGGTTGGCCTCGCGCAGCCACTGCCCTTCGCGCACCTGGCGGTCGGCGCGGGGGAGGTGGTTCATCAGAGCCAGCAGCAGCCCCAGGGTGTGCTCCGCCACCGTGTCCCGGCTCCCTTCCGGGGAGGTCAGCACCTCGATGCCCAGCCGCCGCGCCGCCTCCTGGTCGATGTGCTCGATGCCCACCCCCTCCCGCGCCACGAAGCGCAGGTTCTTCCCGGCTTCCAGAAAGGTCCGGTCGATGGGAAAACGACTGCGCACCACCACCCCGACACAGTCCCCCAGCCTCTTCTCGATTTCCTCTTTCGAGTCCTCGAACGCGCACTCGCAACGAAAACCTGCCCCTTCGAGCAGTTCCATCAACAAGGGATGCGCCGGGCTGACGAAGAGTATTTTTCCTTTTTCCATGCCGCAAAGAAAAGAAGAACGGAAGATGGGCAATTGAGGTTGGAGGGCGAAGGAGACATTGAAACAGGTGGAAATAATGTGGAGACAAATGGAAATAAATTGACCCCACCCCGCTTCCTTTCCTGTAAAATCGTAAAACTGTAAAAGCGTAAAATCGAAGGGAAAGCATGGGGTCTGAGGTTTGGGTTTGTTTGAACCGCAGAGAGACATAGAAACACATGGAAATAGGTGGAGACAGGTTGAAATAAATTGTCCCCAACCCGCCCCCCTCTCCCGCCCAACGAGCCACGAGCCACGAGCCACGAGCCATGAGCCACGAGCCATGAGCCACGAGCCACGAACAACGGACAACGAAAAAAACAAGCTCGGACGCGACCGAAAGCCACATCCGAGCCAGGTAGGGAACCGGGTGTGCTATTCCCGGGGTGCCTCAGTTTTTCAGGGGATCGGGCGTGAGACGGAGGTAGGGGCGCAGGGTTTTGAAGCCTTTGGGGAATTTTTCGCGGGCTTCTTCATCGCTGATGCTGGGTGCGATGACGACGTCCTCGCCGGGCTGCCAGTCCACGGGCGTGGCGACGCTGTAATTGTCGGTACGTTGCAAGGAGTCAATGACCCGCAGGATTTCGGCGAAGTTGCGCCCCGTGCTCGGGGGGTAGGTGATGATGGTGCGGATTTTCTTGTTGTGGTCGATGATGAACACCGAGCGGACGGTGAATTTTTCCGTTTCGTTCGGGTGAATCATGTCGTAGAGTTCGGCGACTTTGCGGTCCGAGTCGGCGATGATGGGGAAGTTCATGCGCACGTGTTGGGTCTCCTCGATGTCCTTGACCCATTCGTTGTGCGAATCCACCGGATCGACGCTGAGGGCCAACACTTTGACGTTGCGTTTTTCGAACTCGTTTTTCAGGGCGGCGGTGCGGCCCAGTTCGGTGGTGCAGACGGGCGTAAAGTCCGCCGGGTGCGAATACAGGACCCCCCAGCTGTCGCCGAGGTACTCGTAGAAGTCAATTTCGCCCAGGGTGGTTTGGGCTTTGAAGTTCGGGGCGGTGTCTCCCAATCGTAGTGCCATAATCAAATGGTTTTGATGGTGAAAAGAAAATGGTTTCAGAAAAGCCCCTCCCATGGAAGGCGGGGCGAAATGGGGATACCGGAAAGATAATCGTTTCAGGCAGTGCGCCATGCGCCCTCAGAAGGGTTCCGTTCCGGGCAGGGCGCATTTCCGCCACTGGCGGAAGCCGCTGCGAAGCTCGGGTTCGAGTTTCAACTCCCTGGAGTAGGGATCGGCGCAGCCATGCATAAAAAACTCCACCAGGGGGGCGATGGTTTCGGCCTCCACCAGAAAGCCGTCGTGGCCGTAGAGGCTGTCGATGAGTTCGAGGCGCGCGTGCGCGATGTGGCGGGCCAGCTCCACCTGCTCTTCGACGGGGAAGAGCACGTCGGAGCGGATGCCGATGACGAGGGTGCGCGCCTGCACCCGATGCAGCGCCTGCGCCACCCCACCCCGTCCGCGGCCCACGTTGTGGCTGTCCATGGCTTTGCTGAGGGTCAGGTACGCGTGGGGGTGGAAGCGTTTCCAGAGCTTGGTGCCCTGATAGCGCTGGTAGGAGCCGGCGCGGAAGCGGTCCCACTTATCGGTCTCCGCTTCATCCTGGGTGGCGCGGTAGGTTTCGTAGTTGCGGTAGGAAAGCATGGCGATGGCGCGGGCGGCTTCCAGGCCTTTGCGGCCGGCTTCGGGGGCTTCGGTCCAGAGGGTGGGGTCGGCTTCCAGAGCCATGCGCTGGGATTCGTTGAAGGCGATGCCCCAGGGGCTGTGGCGGGCGTTGGTAGCCAGCAGGCAGAGCCGTTCGAACAGCTCGGGTTGCCGGATGGCCCACTCCAGCGCCTGCTGCCCGCCCATGGAGCCCCCGATGCACAGTCCGATGCGATAGATGCCCAGATGCCTGCGCAGCAGGTCGTGAGCGGCCGCCATGTCGCGGATGGTGACGAGCGGAAAGTCCCGGCCGTAGGGTTTGCCGGTAGCGGGATTCCGGCTCGCCGGGCCCGTGGTACCGTAGCAAGAGCCCAGCATGTTGGCGCAAACGATGAAATGCTTCGCCGGGTCGAACAGCTTGCCCCGGCCCACCAGACCGGGCCACCACTCCATCGGGTCGGCGTTGCCGGTCAGGGCGTGACAGATCCACACGACATTGCTTTGCGCGGCATCCAGCCGGCCGTAAGTCGTGTAGGCAATTTCCAGTTCGGGTAGGTAAGCGCCGCACTCCAGCGCAAAGGGCCGGCGGTAATGGAAAGTCTTCAAGGCTCGTTGATTTTATATTTCCAGTGTCTGGCGGGAATTGGCACCTTGCCGCCGGGGCAGGTTGCCAGGGTTTCACAGAGCCCGTTCTCTCCACCCTTCTGTATAAAATCAATCGCTTTCGCAGGAAGGTGATTGATCGAGTGCGCGAAGGTAAACCTTTGCCGAGGGCCAAACAAACCGCCCTTCGCGGCGAATTGCGATGGCCAAGAACCCCGATCCCCCCTGCGGAAAAATTCATGCCCGGCCCTTCAATGCCAGACGAAGGAACGGCCGTCCCCTTCCCTATAAGTCGAATGAGGGGGGAGGTGGTTTGCGGGAGGGCACGACAAACTGAAAATCAACACGTTGCAGACGGAATCGACCCTCCCATACCCCACAGGAAACGGCCCGAAAACAAAAAAAGCCGATCCTGAGTCAGGACCGGCTTTTTGTAGTAGCGGAGGCAGGACTTGAACCTGCGACCTTCGGGTTATGCGTACCAACTACAGCTTTCGCTGCCTCCCGAGTGGGAGTTTGTGGTCTGGACTTTCTCTTCACCCTTCTCCCCGGGGGGAGGGAGGGTGTCCGCCATAAAGTCTCTACACCTTCCCATTTGACCAGGCAAATGGGCTTGGCTCGGGATTACCACACCACAGGCTTCCCCGAATTTGACGGATGATCACTCAGGCATTTCTGCCTGAGCAGCCCATTGCAAAATCAACTCCCAAGCTTCGCGGTAGGCTGCCGAAGCAGGCTTGCGCTGACGCTTGGCGGTTTCGATCAGGTGTATCTCGGAACCGTAGCCAATGAA
>CAZBYX010000368.1:0-4019 GCA_964496055.1 uncultured Saprospiraceae bacterium | reverse complement strand
ACCTAAAACCCTATTAACCAACTGAAGTCTTTGGTTTCGGGGAAGCTGCGGAAAATGAAGGAGGCTGCTGCCACAGGGCCGGCAACGCGTATTGCGGATGGAACAGGAGGGAAGGGTAGATGGAAGGATGAGTCGTTCCTTGCAGGATCATAGTTTGTGTCGGTTTCGGTTTTCGGGCCCCGTGGTTTTCGGGTGCCGTGCGATTCGTTTTTTCGGAGCGTTTGCCTATGTGAGGTGCAGAGGGGGGGAAATGTTCAGGGAGGAGAAAAATTTTTTCGAAAAAATTTGGGAAGTCCCGAGGGAAGGCTCTCAGAGCCCGAAATGAACGAGGGGAGCTCCCGTCGGAGCTCCCCTCGTGGGCGGGGCGGGTTTGGGCTCAGATGCCGAGCTTGGCTTTCACCAGGCTGGAGACGTCCTGGCTTTCGTCGGCATAGAGCAGGATGCCGGTGCTGGCGTCGAAGATGAACTGGAAGCCGTGTTCTTTGGCCACGTCCTGGATGGCTTGGTTCACCTTGTCGAGGATGGGTTGGAGCAGCTCCTGCTCTTTTTCGGCCAGCTTTTGCTGACTTTCGGATTGGTACTTCAGAATCTCCTGCTCCTGAGCCTGCAGTTCTTTCAGCAGATTTTCCCGCTGCAGGGGGGAGAGCTCCCCGCGTTCTTCTTTGGCGGCGGCATCGCGTTGCTTGCGCTGGAAATCTTCCACCATTTGCTTGCCCTTCTTTTCCAACTGGGTGCGGAACCCTTCCAGGTTGGAACGCATGACCTTCACCTCGGGCATCTCCGAAAGGAGCAAGGCCGAGTTGAGGTATCCGAATTTCTGGGCCTGCACCTGCGTGTTCAGGGCCAGAAATCCGGCGATGAGCAGGGCCACCTTAAGTGCTTTGTTAATCATGATTTGCGTTTTTGTTGAGTTTTGGTCGTGAGAAACCTTTGTGCTGCCGATGCTTGCCACACCCCTTCGAGGCGGGCCGAAGACCTGTCGTTCAGAGGCATCGAGCCCTGAGGTCGAGGGCGGGGCCGCACACCCCTTTCGATTCGGGGCGCAAAGATAGGGATTGCGCAGGGGTTCCCGAAAAGGGGGGCAAGCCCGGGCGAAGGACTTTTTGAAGGGGGTTCTCAGTTTCGGGCCAGCTTCTTCAAAATGTCGCTGGTTTTGTCGTATTCGGGGTTGCTGAAAATGATGCCGGCCGGTCCGCTGACGTCGAAAATGAAGTCGTACCCCCGCTCCTGGGCATATTCCTCGATGGCGCTGTACACGCGGTCCTGGATGGGTTGGACGAGCTCCTGCCGTTTTTTGAACAGGTCGCCTTCGGGCCCGAAGCGCTGCTTTTGCAATTCGCGCACGCGGCGCTCCTCCTCCATGATCTGGTCTTCGCGCTGGCGGCGTTCCTCGTCGCTGAGGAGGACTTGCTCGGCCTGATAGCGGTTGTACATGCCCTTGATTTTGTCGTATTCCTGGGCGATTTCCTGGCGCCAGGTGGCGGCGATTTTGTCCAATTCTTCCTGGGCTTCCTGGTATTCCTTGATGCTTTCGAGGATGGCTTTGACGTCCACATAGGCGATGCGCTGGGCGAAGGAGGCACTCAGTGGCAAGGCGAGCAGCAGGGTCAGGGAAGTTAGTTTGAGCAGGGTGGTGCGGATGGAAGCGGTCATGGTGGTTGCGTTTTGGATTCGATTTCGAAATGGGCGGACGGAGCCGAAGTTCCTTACCGAAAGCCGGAGCGGAACCCCCGGCGAGCACCCCGGTTCCTGGGCGGCGGCAAAATTACCACTTTCTCCAGGGTGTGGCGTGCCCACCCTCCAAACGAACGAGGGCGGGGGTGGGTAACCCCCTGGGGTGCTTCTTTAACCCCCGCTTAACGCCAGAGGGAAGCCCTTAACAGTATTTTATTTTTCATCTTTGAGGCTTGTTGCCAAAACGGCGGCAAGAAGCGATACCTCTTAGGACGAAAACAGAACCCCGAAAACAATTGCCCCGGAAGAAACCTGCATAGGGAAACCGGTGAAGGGAGAAACCGCCCGCCGGTCCCGCACACTCACCCCTCCATCCCCAACCTCTGACCCGGATTTGCCGCCGTTTGGGGAGGCCGCAACCTTCGTTCGTGCCCAAAGAAGAAGATTTTCCTGGCGTATGATTCGACCAAAACCCTGGATTTGGGGCCTGCTGGCTCTGGTTTTTCTGCCTGCGATGGTGGGCGGGCAAGAGGTGGGGGCCTTGCAGCGGGAATTGGAACGCGCTTCTTCACCAGAAGAAAAGATGAGCCTGCGCTATCAATTGGCCGAGGCTTATCTGCGCACCGACGCCCGCAAGTCCATCGAACACGGCAAGGCGGCCCACAACCTGGCCACCTCCCTGAAAAACCCGGGGATGGCGGCCCAGTCCTCCTTTCTCATCGCCCGCGGCTACGAACGCTTGCGCGACGACCGCAACCAGGAAGTCTGGTTGCGCAGTGCCCTGAATTTTGCCAAGCAAGCCAACGACGCCGACCTCATCATCAAGAGCGTCGAGAAACTCAGCCGCCTGGCCATCCGCAAGAAACGCGACTATCGAAAGGCTTTCCAAATCGTGGAGGAAGCCTTCAACTACTTTTCGCGCAACGGCCGCAGCATCAGTGAACTGGAGCGGCAGTACGAAATCCAGCGCGCCCGCCTGGCGCGTGAGCGCAAAAACCTGGAGCGCGAAAAGCGACGCCTGGAGGATGAAATCCTCGCTCTCATGGACGAGCGCGACCGCCTGCGCCAGGACAAGACCGTGTTGACCGAACGCCAACGCCAGCTCGAAGCCGAAAAACAACAGGTGGTGGAAGCCATCACCGAAAAAGAGCAGGAAATCCAGTCCGTTTCCGAGGAGCGCGCCCGCGCCCTGCGCCTGGCCCGGCAGCGCAAACGCCAGCTCGACGCCCTGGAGCTGGCCCGCCAGATGGACTCCCTGGCCCTGGTGCAAACCGAGCTGGAGCTGCAAAACATCCGCTTGCGCGAGGAGCGGGGGCGCTATTTCACCCTCCTGTTGGCGGCCGTGGCGCTCTTCCTCATCATTCTGGCCCTGGTGCTCTTCCTGCGCTTCCGCGCCAAACAGCGCGCCACCGCCCAGTTGGCCGCGCAGAACAAAATCATCGAGGAGGAACGGAAACGCTCCGACGAGCTGTTGCTCAACATTTTGCCCGCCCCCATCGCCCAGGAACTCAAAGAGCAGGGCAAGGCCGCCGCCCGCAAATTTCCAGAGGCCACCGTCCTGTTCTCCGACTTCCGCAATTTCACCGTCATCGCCGAGTCCCTGTCCCCCGAAAAGCTCGTCGAGGAAATCGACACCACCTTCAAAGCCTTCGACCACATCATCGCCCAGTACCCCGACATCGAAAAAATCAAAACCATCGGCGATGCCTACATGTGCGCCAGCGGCCTGTCCGACCGCAAAACCCTCCCCTTCAACCTCGTGCGGGCCGCCCTCGAAATGCAGCAATACCTCGAGGAGGTGAAGCAAGAAAAAATCAAACGCGGGGAACCCTACTTCGAGGCGCGCATCGGTCTGCACACGGGCCCCGTCGTCGCCGGGGTGGTGGGGCACAAGAAATTCGCCTACGACATCTGGGGGGACACCGTCAACATCGCCGCCCGCATGGAGGAATGCTGCGAGGTCGGAAAGGTCAACATCTCCGAAACCACCTATCGCCTGGTGAAGTACAAATTCCGCTGTCGGAGCCGCGGCGCTTTTCAGGTCAAAAACAAAGGCCCCCTCCAGATGTATTATGTCCTGGGGATGGAAAATGGAGTGGGAGGAGGGTGACCCGAACGCCCCGCGAAGTGAACATCGGGGTTTCCAAGGTGTCGGGGTTTCACGGTCTCGGGGTTTCATGGTCTCAAGGGGGCACAATGGGCAAGAAATCGAAACAAATGGAAATAAGTGGAGACAAGTTGAAATAAATTGTCCCAACCCGCGCCCTTTCTTGTAAAATCGTAAAACCGTAAAATCGAAGGGAGGGCAGGAGGTTTGAGGCTTGGGTTTGTTTTAACCACAGATT
>CAZBYX010000367.1:0-4068 GCA_964496055.1 uncultured Saprospiraceae bacterium | reverse complement strand
CCCCCCGGTCATCCCATAACTTTTTCATCTTTGCCGCGTATTGTTTCGTGAGCAAAAAACGCGGGGCCGGCTCGGAGCTGCGGCGCCGCGTCTCACCCAACCAACCGAGCGTTCATGCAATTCCTCTATCCCGGCTTTTTGTGGGCATTGGCGGCTTTGGCCATTCCGGTCATCATCCATCTTTTTTATTTCCGGCGCTTCAAGAAGGTCTATTTCACCAACGTGCGCTTCCTGCGGGAGGTGAAGGAGGAGACCAGCGCCCGGCAGCGCATCCGCAACTGGCTGGTGCTGCTGATGCGCCTGCTGACGGTGGCTTTTCTGGTGCTCGCCTTCGCCCAGCCCTTCATCCCCCTGGACGAAAACACGCGCCAGGGCATCAAGGCCGTCAGCCTGTACGTGGACAATTCCTTCAGCATGGACGCCCTGAGCCGCGACGTGTCCTTGCTGGAGCTGGCCAAGCGCCGCGCCGCCGAAATCGTGCGGGTGCATTCGGCCGAAGACCGCTTCCAGATTCTGACCAACGACTTCGAGGGGCGGCACCAGCGCCTGGTGAGCAAGGAAGACGCCCTGACCTTCATCGAGGAAATCGGGAGCAGCCCGACGGTGCGCACCCTCAGCCAGGTGCTCGCCCGCCAGCAACAGGTCTTGCAGCAGGCACCCGGCGAAGTGCGCGTCGCCTACCTGATTTCGGATTTCCAGCGCTCCATCACCGACCTGGAAAGCTGGAAAGACACCACCTTCGAGGTCAATCTGGTGCCCCTGGACGCCGTGCAGGAACGCAACATCGCCCTCGATTCGGTCTGGTTCGAGGCCCCCGTGCAAATGGTGGGGCAAACGCAGAACCTGCTGGTGCGGGTGGGCAACCGCAGCCACGACGACGTCGAAAACATCCGCCTCAGCCTGGAAATGGACGGGGAAGAAAAGCCCGTGGGGGTGCTCTCCATTCCCGCCCAGGGCAGCGTCGTCGATACGGTGCGCCTGCGCATCCGCCACACGGGTTGGCATGTGGGGGTGATGAAGGTGACCGACTTCCCCGTACAGTTCGACGACCACTACCACCTGGCTTTCCACGTCGCCGAGAAAATTCGGGTGCTCGCCATCAACGAACTCCAACCCAACCCCTTCCTCGACGCCGCCGTCCGGGGGCTGGAAAACTTCGAGCTGGTGAACCTCCAGAGCCGCAACCTCGACTACTCCACCTTCAAGGACTACCACCTCATCGTTTGCAACGAGTTGAAAGCCTTCAGCTCCGGGCTGGCCTTCGAGCTGAAAAATTACGTGGAGGGCGGAGGCAACCTGCTGATTTTCCCCGCCCCGGACGCCGAGCTCGACAGCTACAACAACCTGCTGCGCAGCCTGCAAGCCAATGAGTTTCAAACTTTCGAAACCCAGCCCCGTCAGGTCAGCGACATCAACACCGAAGAATTCGTCTTCCGCGACGTGTACGAAAACCGCACCGCCCCCCTCAAACTCCCCGCCACGAACGGCAATTTCCGCCTCGGCCGGCTGGGCAGCCGCCCCGAAGAGCGCCTGCTCACCTATCGCGACGGCTCCACCTTCCTGGCCAAATACGTCCTGGGCAAGGGAAATTTCTACCTGTGCAGCGCCCCCCTGAGCGAAACCTACAGCAACCTGGTGCGGCAGGGGGAAGTGTTCGTGCCCATGCTCTTCAAAATGGCCCTGAGCGCCAACCGCGAACGCCGCATCGCCTACACCATCGGCCGCGACGAGGTGCTCAGCGCCGACCTGAGCAACCCCGGCACCGAAAAAGTTTTCCGCCTGCGCGGCCCCGGCGGCGAGTTCATCCCCGAGCAGCGCTTCGTGGGGGCGAGGGTCTTGCTGGGGCTCAACCACCAGATTCGGCAGGCGGGGGTGTACGACCTGTTGTACGAAGACGATTCCCCGCTCTACAAGTTCGCTTTCAACTACGACCGGGCGGAAAGCGACCTCAGCCACTACAATGCCGAGGGGTTGCGCACCCTCCTCGGTGACGCCATGAAGGTCATCGATGTGGACGCGCGCGCCTCTTTCTCTCAGGTCATCGAGGAGCGCAGCCAGGGCATCGTCCTGTGGCGGCTGTGCCTGTGGCTGGCGCTGGCTTTTCTCGCGCTCGAGGTGCTGCTGCTTCGGGTGTGGAAGGTTTGAGGGCGGCGCATCGCCCCCCGTGATGGAGCCCCCCTCCTTATGGCAAGCCCTGCCTGAAGCCCATTTTCAGGCAGGGGGTTTCCGCTTCGCTTCTTACCTTTGTGAGCCACCCTCCCGGGCTGCTCATCCCCTTTCTTTTTGGTCGAGAAACGGTTTCGCCATACCCCCAGACCTTTCCGAAAACCCGCTTTTCGGAGGGGGCACCCAACACCCTGAACGAATGAAAACCCTTGCCCCTCTGTGCGCCCTGCTGCTGTGCGGGTGGTCGCGGCCGCTGGCCGCCCAATACGATCTGACCACCGAAACCACCCTGAGCACCACGGTGGCCGAAACCTCGGGTCTGCTGTTCCTCGACGGCAACCTCTGGACCCACGAGGACGGCGGCAACAGTCCCGCCCTCTATCAAATCGACCCCGCCGACGGCTCCATCCTCAAGACCGTCACCCTCGGTGCCGCCTCCAACGTCGACTGGGAAGACATCGCCTCCGACGGCACCTTCATCTACGTGGGCGACTTCGGCAACAACGCCACCGGCGCCCGCACCGACCTGCGCATCTACAAATTCGACAAGAACGACATCCCCGCCGGAACGAACGTCACCATCCCCGCCGCCGACATCGACACCATCGACTTCACCTACTCCGACCAGAGCAACTGCAGCCCCCCCTGCCCCAACGGCACCGACTTCGACTGCGAAGCCATGATTTACCACAACGGCCTGCTGCACCTGTTCACCAAGCAATGGGTCAGCGAACAAACCTCCCACTACACCCTCTCCCCCACCCCGGGCACCCACGTCGCCGCCAAACAAAGCACCTTCAACGCGCAGGGGCTCATCACCGGCGCCGACATCGTCAACGGCAACGAGGTGATGCTCATCGGCTACGACCTCAGCCCCGCCGCCCTCTTCGCCTGGCGCCTCACCGGCTTCAGCGGCACCGATTTCTTCGGCGGCACCCAGGAGCTCATCTCCTTCAACGCCCCCGCAGGCAGCACCCAAATCGAAGGCGTGCACTACTTCAGCGGCACCGACCTCTACCTCTCCGCCGAACAGGCCGGGCCCCTCGACCCCACCCTCTACTCCTTCAGCACCACCCTCCTGCCGGTGGAGTTGAGCGCCTTCCACGCCGCCGCACTCCCCCACGGCATCGAACTGAACTGGGAAACCCAATCGGAAAAGAACAACCGGGGCTTCGAAGTGCAGCGCGCCCCCGACGCCCGAAGCTGGAAAACCCTCACCTTCATCCATGGGCAGGGCACCACCCTGGAGCCCCAGTCCTATCGGTTCCTGGACGCCCGCCCCCTCACGGGGCTGAACTACTACCGCCTCGTGCAATTGGACGAAGACGGCACCCTCCACCCTTCCTTCGTCCTCGCCGTCGAGTGGCGCCCCCTCGAAGCGCCACCCCTGCTCCTCTTCCCCAATCCCTGCTCCGGGGAACTCTTCCTCCAATGGAACTCACCCCCACCCGGCCCCCTCACCCTGCACGTGTACACCCTTGAGGGGCAACTGCTGTGGACGGAACGCTTCCCCGAAGCCCCCGAACGCTGGACCCTGCCCGCCGCCCTCAGGGGGGATGGGGTGTGGGTGTTGCGTTTGGAAAGTGCCCATCTGGTTTTGTGGAAGAAAATTCTGGTTCAAAGGCCCCGGTGACGGCAGAAGGTGCGATGGAGGGGATCATGGAAATTGGTTAGTTTTGAGATCCCGACTCGCGCATCGCTCAAAACCAATCCACCGTGCGTAAAAAACTCATCGTCCATACGGAACTGGGGCCGCTCCGGGCGCTGGAGCTCCCGCTGAAGCGCATCGTGGTGCTCATCGGTGACCAGGGCAGTGGAAAGAGCACCCTTGCCAAGCTCGTTTATTTTTTCCTGCAGCTGCCCCATCGGGCGGTGGAAACCTGTTCCAGTCGGGAAGACTTT
>CAZBYX010000366.1:0-4095 GCA_964496055.1 uncultured Saprospiraceae bacterium | reverse complement strand
GGCTGGAAAACTACCGCGCCGACTGGACCCAACTGAACCTCCAGAGCGGCAACGACCCCTCCTTCCTCGAAAACGAAAACCGCCTGCTGCCCAACTTCGGGGCCGGCATCTTCTACTACACGCCGCGCTTTTACCTGGGCGCCTCCTCCCCCCATCTGGTGGAATACGACCTGCGCGACGGCGCCACCACCAGCATCTACGCCCGCCAGGTACGGCACTATTACTTCACCATGGGCGCCGCCATCCCCCTCAACGGTCGGGCGCTCGTCTTCAAGCCCAGCATCCTCATCAAGAACGTGGGGCTGGACAAACCCGCCAGCAAACTCGACGCCTTCAAGGATATCGGCGCCCCCAACGAATTCGACATCGACGTCAGCTTCCTCTTTCAGGAAGCCCTCTGGGTCGGCGCTTCGTTCCGCAGCGCCTTTGCCGCCTTCCAGGACAACAAGAGCTCCTTCGACTCGGCCGACATCTGGGTCTCGTATCTGCTCAGCAACGGCCTGCGCTTCGGCGCCGCCTACGACTACCCCCTGACGGAGCTGTCGAACGTCACCAGCGGCGCCTTCGAAATCATGGTGGGCTACGAGTTCACCTACCGCATCAAAAAGACCGTCACGCCGCGTTATTTCTAAGGTCGGAGGGTTCGCAGCGGCCTTCCCGACTCCGAACCCCTCGACCACCGGGGCCGAAATGGCGAACTTCACGGCCCGAACCCAAAGCCGCAACGAATAATTTAGGATCGCTATGCGAAAATCAATCCCCCTGCTCGTCCTGTCGCTCCTCGCCGCCGGGGCCGCCCTCGGCCAAAACGCCAAGCTCAAGCAAGGCCGCATCTTGATGGACAACCTCAATTACGTGGGGGCCATCGAGTTGTACAACGAAGTGCTCGAAAAGCACGACGTGGCCGAGGCCAAAATCAATCTGGCGGAAGCCTACCGCAAGGTGAACGACACCGAAAACGCCGAGTACTGGTACGGCCAGGTCGTGCGCCTGCCCGAAGCCGAGCCCATCCACAAGCTCTATTACGGCATGATGCTGCAGCGCAACGGCAAATGCGAGCAAGCCAAGGAGTGGTATCAGCAATACGTGGAAGCCGTACCCGAAGACATGCGCGGCCAATACCTGGCCCGCGCCTGCGACTACGAGGAGGAGCTCATGGTGCGCAACGCCGACATCTTCGAGGTCAAACACCTGGACATCAACTCCTCCTACGACGATTTCGGCCCCCAATACTACAAGGGCGGGCTGGTCTTCAGCTCCGACCGCGATGCCAACCCCATGATCGACCGCAACTCCCAGTGGACGGGCAACCCCTTCCTCGAGCTCTTCTACGTGGACATGCGCCAAACGGGTACGGGGGACGACGTGTGCGGGGAGTACCTCTTCGGACGGCCCGAAAAGTTCAGCAACGAAGTGAACAGCAAGTTTCACGACGCCGCCGTCTCCTTCGGAAAGCGCCAAAAGGAAATCTACTTCACCCGCAACAACTTCCTCGACGGCAAGAAAGGCACCGACGACGAGGGCGTCATGCGCCTCAAGGTCTATTACGCCGAAAGCCTCGGCGAAGGCCGCTGGAGCGAAGCCCAGAGCCTGCCCTTCAACAGCGACGAATACTCCGTGGCGCACCCCGCCCTCTCCCCCGACGGCGAGCGCCTCTACTTCGCCTCCGACATGCCCGGCGGTTTCGGCGGCATGGACCTCTACGTCTCCGAAAAGGAACACGGCCGCTGGGGCCCGCCCCTCAACCTGGGGCCCGAGGTCAACACCGAGGGGCATGAAATCTTCCCCTTCGTCGCCGCCGACGGGCGCCTCTACTTCGCCTCCGACGGCCACATCGGCCTCGGCGGGCTCGACATCTTCTACACCAAGGAAATCTCGCCCGGGGTGTACGCCACCCCCGAAAACCTGGGCTACCCCATCAACACCTTCGCCGACGACTTCAGCATCGTCTTCAACGAGGAAGGCACCTGCGGTTTCTTCGCCAGCGACCGCGCCGGCGGCGCCGGCGGCGACGACCTCTACAGCTTCAAAAAGCTCAGCGTGCCCGTCGAAATCCTCGTCTTCGACGCCAACACCCAGGAGCCCCTGGCCGAAGCCAAAGTGCAGCTCGGCTGCAAAAACCTGACCCTGACCACCGACGCCGAAGGCCGCGCCTTCTACGACATGAAGGTCAATTCCTGCTGCGTCTTCACCGCTTCCTTCCCCGATTACGACGACAACGCCCTCGAAGCCTGCACCAACAACCTCATCCCCGGGACCCCCACCACCCTCAAAATCCCGCTGACGCGCACGGCCGAGTTCGAGCTCGAGGGCATCGTCTTCGATGACGGCACGGGCTTGCCCCTCGAGAACGTGGTTGTCACCCTGGAAAACGACTGCGGCCAACCCCTGGCCGAGCCCATCACCACCCCCTCTTCGGGGCGCTACTACTTTAAGCTGGAGCGCGAGTGCTGCTACAAAGTGAAAGCGGAAAAGCAGGGCTACCTGGCCGCCTGGCAGGAAAACATCTGCACCCGGGGCGTGGAGGAAACCACCACCTTCCGCGCCAACCTCCACCTCCAACCCCACACCATCGACCTCTCGCAGGTCACCCCTGAAAACGTGCCCCCCATCGGCGGGGAAGGCAACGAGTACACCTACTACGACCCCGTCACGCAGCTGTGGATCAACAAAGCCGACGGCACCCCCGCCGACGGCGAATTCCCCGACGGCCGCAAATACGTCAAGGGGGTGCTGCAAGACGGATTCGCCCCCGGCGGCGTGGCCCTCAGCGACACCAGCAGCGCCAAACAGCCCTTGCCCTACCTGCTGCACATCTACTACGACTTCGACGAGGCCAGCATCCGCGAGGACGCCATCCCCGAACTGGAGAAGCTCTACAAAACCATGATCGAAAACCCGGACATCATCGTCGAAATCGGCTCCCACACCGACGCCCGCGGCGGCAGCTACTACAACCTGCGCCTGAGCCAGCGCCGCGCCGAAAGCGTGGTGCGCTGGCTGACCAAGCGTGGCATCCCGCGCAACCGCCTGGTTCCCAGAGGCTACGGTGAGACCGTGCCCGTGAACAATTGCGTCAACAACGTGCCGTGCAGCGAGCGCGACCACCAGCTCAACCGCCGCACCGAGTTCAAGGTCGTCGGCTGCATCTCCTGCATCGACCCCGCCAAAGCGCTTATCTCCCGCCAACCCGAGGAGGTCAAGGTGGACGAGTGCAAGGCCTGCCCCTTCTGAGTGAGTTCCCGGCAGGAGCACCCCGCGCGACGGCGTGAATGCAAGCATTCACGCCGTCGCGTTTTTCCATCCCATCATTCCGCCGTCGAAACGTTCAGTGTGCAGCAGGGGTGCCAGCCCTGCATGCAGGCAGCCCGGGAGAAATGTTCGCCGTAACCGTAGGAGCTCGCCATGGCCCCCACCCCGCCGCTCGCACAATCCCGGTCGGCAGCGCTTTTCCCATCCGAGCAGCGGGAGCCGTCGTCCTTGCAGCAGGCGCAGCCCACCGGCCCCTCGGGGGCGGTCCACTCTGCTTCCGAAAGCACTTTTCGGCCGACGAGGCCCACTCCCTCGAACACTTCATCGAATCGATTCAACACCGGGTCCTCGAAAGGCTCCCCTTTGAGTTTGAACAGCAGCACCGGCCCCTCAGGCAGGAAGGCTGCCACCACGGCCCGCTCGAAGGCATAGACGCGCGCCTCCGCCCAGTCGCGCGCATACGGGGTGGGCGTGTCCATCAGCAGGCGGTAGTGCATGCGGTAGGAGTCCTTGGCGCGGACGAACAAGTCCAGATTCGAGCCCGTGGAATCGGCCTGCACCTTGAAGGTCCCTTCCACGATGCCGCGCTCCTGCTCCCCCGAAGGCGGGGTCAAGAGGGGCTGGCCACATCCCGTGAAAAGAAGAAAGAGGGCGAAAATTGGTAAGGCAAGAAGAAAGTTTCGCATGGCTCGGGGGTTTTGGTTCGAATTGCCCCTCCAATATCGGGAATCTTTTGAAAGGTTCGGAACCGGCCATGGAAGGGGCTGGGGTCAAAGACCGGGTTAGGGACAATTTCCGGGCGGTGGGGGTACGATGAGTTCCCTCCCGAAACAGATGGAAATA
>CAZBYX010000365.1:0-4105 GCA_964496055.1 uncultured Saprospiraceae bacterium | reverse complement strand
ACCTCGAAACCCTTTCCAACCCAGTGTCGGCCTGCGCAGCCGGTCAGTCGGGGTATGGGGTTGGGAAATTTAATTAGCTTTGCGCCGCTTTTCGAGAAGGGGCATCGAGCCCGAAAAACACCTTTGCAATGATGGAAACCAGCAAGAAATCCCGCACCCTCGACTGGGTCTTGTTCTTCATCTCCACCGTCGTGTTCGTGGCTATGCTCATTTACACGCCGCAGTGGTTTTGGCTGGCTTTGCCTTTCGTGCTGACGTATCTGACGCGCGCCCTGGACATGATGTGAGCAGCTCAGAAGCGGTAGGATACCGCGATGTCGTTGAGCAGGCGATTGAGCTTGAAATCCGGCCCGTCGGTGCGGAATGAGCGCACCTCCTCCCCCCGATAGTATTTGCGCTCCCCGAAGCGAAAAAGCAGCGCCGTACCGAACTCGATGGTGAAAAACATGCGGCGCGACAGGTTGAGTTTGGTGCCCAGGAAGGGCACCATCCCGAAGTGAAAGTCGCGGTTCTCCAAACCGCCCACCCAGACACACTCCTCGCCGGTGGGGCAACGCTCCACCACCGTTGTTCCGAAGCTGACCGAGCCGGTCAGGTCCACCCCGCTGTAAAAGCTGAAACTCTGATTGCGCGAACGGAAACCGAAGCCGAGGGCAGCCCCATAGCTGTTGCCGGGTTGGTGGTAGTTCACCATGCGCAGGCTGTCGAATGTGAAGCTGTTGATGAGCTCCAGGTCGCGGTAACCGGTGGCGACTTGCAACTTGAAACGCAGGTCTCCTTCGGGGAGGTTCTCCTTGTAAATGATTTCCACTTCCGTGCCCTGGATATCCCAGCCGGAGGCAACGGCGATGGTCCAAAGCAGGTCCAAGCCGAATTCGGTGCGGTAGGGGCTTTCCTCCTGGGCGGACAGGCAAACGGGCAGGCAAAGAAGAGAAAACAGGAAGTAGCGAAACTTCATGGGGAGGATTTCCCAAACAACGGTGCAGGGCCGGGGCTTATTTCCCCTTAACAGCCTGAGGGGACAAATGGGCGGCCTTCCCGCCCCGCACGAGGTCCAGGATTTCGGCGCGCAGGGAACGCAGTTTTCGCTCCTCCTCTTCGGGGATGGCATCGGCCCACCAGGCCCAGCGCCATTTGGTCCAGAGCTCCCGATAATAAAGAGCGTAGAGCCCCAGAAAAGGCAACGCCACCACCCCCAGGAGGAGCACCGGCTCCCCGCTCAGCAGGGCCCCGCCGAAGAGGAGCAACCAGTAGAGCAGGTAGGCCAGCAAGCCGGCCGTAATGGCCACCGGCGGCTGGAAGGTCTTCTCCCGCACCACCCGGAACCCCAACCACCGCGCCACCCACAGGGGCAAAATGTTGAGGGCATACCCTATCAGGTAAGGCACCCAGCCCAAGGCCAGAAAGGCGCAGTTTTTCCAGCTCAGGTAGTTCGGGTGCATGAGCCCGAAATCGTTGATGCCCAGCTCTTTCAAGGACTGGAAATACAACTCGACGCGCTTGCGCAGCCTCTCCTTTTCTTCATTGGGCAGGGTGTTGACGTACTCGACGATGCCTTGCTCCATGCTGAGGCGCCCCTTGTCGGCGGAGCGGAAGGGCCACCAGCGTTGGGGACGGTCGTTGCGGAACATTTCCAGCAGGCGTTCGGTCAGTTCATCGTCTTCGGGGTTTTGAATGTGCAGGACGCGCAGGCGCATTTCGAGCTCCAGCAGGTGGGTGATTTTCTTCATCCCCTCGACGGGGTTGCTCCTCAGGGTGGGATAGAACTGCCGGGCGGCGATGGGCTTGCCCACATCGAGCAGGGCTTCGGAGCGGAAGCGGTCGGCGGCGGTATAGGTGACGCCCACGGGCACGATCTGGATGTCCAGCTCGCCGTACTTTTTCAGGGTGCCGTACACGATGCGGGCGGTGCCTTTGCGCAGGGGGCGCAGGCGCTTTTCGAAGCTGGCCCCTCCTTCGGCGAGGATGAGGATGGTCTTTCCCTGATTCAGGGCATCGAAGCAGGCCTCGAAGGAGTTGAAGTTGTCTTTCAGGTGGCCGTAGCCCCCGTCTTTGAGGCGAAACACCGGGATGATGCCCAGCCACTTGTACAGGCGCGCCATGAAGGGGCTCTTCAGGTAGAAGTCGCCGCGGGCCAGGAAATAGAGCCGGCGGTCGCGAATCCAGGCGGCCAGGATGCAGGGCTCGACGAAAGCCGTCGGGTGGTTGGAAGCCAGAATGACCGGCTTGCCCTTCGGGATGTTTTCCAGCCCCGTCAGGTAAATTTTGCGGAAATACACGCTGAGGGCAGCGCGCGCCAGTGGTCGGAGAATGTAGTACAGCACAATTCGGGTTCGCTCTTTTATCGGGTTCCCCCGAAGAAACAATTTTCGCGCAGGAAAAGTCGAGTGGGTGGTGGGCGGGGTTGGAGGGGGGGACTGCTCCGCGCGGGCGGACCGCCCTCCTGCCTCCGTTCCGAGGTGGCAAAAATAACGAAAGCCGAGCGGCAACCCGGCCGCCGCCTTCCGAAAAGGCACCGGGGCTTATCTTCGCCGCATGGCGCGGCAGAAGCATCTGGTCGTAATCGGCGGCCCCACGGCGGTGGGTAAAACGGCCGCCGCCATCGCCGTAGCGCAGCGGCTCGGTACGGAAATCCTTTCGGCCGACAGCCGCCAGTTCTACCGCGAGCTGAACATCGGCACCGCCAAACCCTCCCCCGAAGAACGGGCCGCCGTGCCCCATCACTTCATCGACTCGCTGAGCATCCATCAAGACTACAGCGTAGGAGATTTCGAACGCGACGCCCTGCAACTGCTCCAGGGCCTGTTTCAACGATACGACACCCTCCTGCTGGTTGGTGGCAGCGGTCTTTACCTTCGGGCGGTATGCGAGGGGCTGGATGAATTCCCGGAGGTGCCCCCGGCGGTGCGCCGACAAGTGCGGCGCCTTTTCGAGGAGGAGGGCCTGGAGGCGCTGCAGGAGGAGCTCCGCCGCCGCGACCCCGCCTATTTCGCCCGGGTGGACCGCCACAACCCCCAACGCCTGATGCGCGCCCTCGAGGTGTGCCTGGCGGCCGGGCGCCCCTTTTCGAGCTTCCGAACCGGCAAACCCAAACCGCGCCCCTTCCAACCCCTGCTGTTCTACCTCACCCTGGAACGCCCCCTCCTCTACCGGCGCATCGACCAGCGGGTGGACGCCATGATGCAAGAAGGCTTGCTGGAGGAAGCCCGCTCCCTCTTCCCACACCGCCACCTCAACGCCCTGCAAACCGTCGGCTACCAGGAGCTCTTCGACTACCTGGAAGGAAAAACCACCCTGGAAGAAGCCGTCCGCCTCATCAAGCGCAACACCCGCCGCTACGCCAAACGCCAGCTCACCTACTTCCGCAACCAGGCCGCTTTCCAACCCCTGCCCGCCCTGCAAACCCATTCCATCGTCGAGGGCATTCTGGCGCAACTTCCCCAGAGCTGAGCCTCCAAACCGGTTTTGGCTCCCAAATGACAAAAGTTTTCCCCCTCGATGACGATTGTCAATCCGGCGGGAGGCTCCGTCGCCCTATTTTTGCCACCGTGATGACGAAGCACCTGACCATCGGGCTTTTGTTCGGTTCCCTGCTGGCTGCCAGCCTGCAGGAGGTGACGGTTCTGGTGCTCTTCAGCCTCAACCAGGATACCTTCGCCCGGCGCTTCTGCGTCAACCTGAACAAACCCGAAAAGGCCTGCCATGGCAAGTGCTACCTGCATCAAATCCTCTCCAAAGCACACGCCGACCCCGCACCCGACACCGCCTACCTCCTCCCCTTGCAAGAGCGGGGCGAGCTGATTTACCTGCCCCCCGAAAGGTGGGCTGCCGAAACCGGGGCAATGCTGCCCAAGAGGAGATTCCCTCCCCCTGCCGAGCTCCTCGACCACCTGTCGGTGCGGGAAATATTCCACCCCCCTGAACGCCGGAGTTGAATCTGCCTTCAGAACTCGGCCTTGAAACGCGCGCTTCTTCCCGGGGGGAAGAGGTGGGCCTGTTCTGAACCCTCAAAAATGCAAGCCATGAAACTCCGGATGCTTATTGTTCTGCTGTTCGGTGCCACTACGGCCTTCGCCTGCGACGTGTGCGGGGGAGGTGGTGGGGG
>CAZBYX010000364.1:0-4113 GCA_964496055.1 uncultured Saprospiraceae bacterium | reverse complement strand
GACCTTTTATTTCTACTTGTCTCCACCTATTTCCATTTATTTCTATGTCTTGCCCTCCCTTCGATTTGACGATTTGACGATTTTACGATTTTACGATTCAGCGATTTTACTGCGAAAGGGGTGTGTTTGGGGCGGTTCCCTGTCCCTTTTGCTATAATTGTGGCGCCCGAAGGAGGCGGAAGGCGGGGAGGAGCATTCACAGGAGGGCATCCAAGGATTCAAAAAAACGGAAAGGGATGAAAAAACAACTTTTTCTGGGGCTCCTGATGCTGAGCTTGAGCCCGGTTTTGACCGCTCAGAAGAGCCTGCAATCGCCCGATGAATTTTTGCCGCACCGGCTGGGTGAGCAATTCACGCCGCACCACCTGCTGGTGGACTACTTCGAGTACGTGGCGGCGAACAGCCCTCGCGTGGAAGTGATGGAGTACGGTCGCACGAACGAGCAGCGGCCCCTGCTGCTGGCTTTCGTGTCCGCGCCGAAGAACCTGCGCAACCTGGAGCGCATCCGGGAGAACCACCTGCGCCGCGCCGGCCTGCTGGACGGCCGCCCCGAAGGCGACCCGGTGGGGGTGGTGTGGCTGAGCTTCAGCGTGCACGGCAACGAGGCCGCTGGCTCGGAGAGCTCCATGGCGGTGCTCTACGAGCTGGCCGACCCCCAAAACGAGGAAACCGCCCGCTGGCTGGAAAACACCGTCGTCATTCTGGACCCCAGCGTCAATCCCGACGGCTACTCGCGCTATACCCACTGGGTGCGCGGCATCAGCACCCGCCTGCCCGACCCCCAGCACGCCGCCCGCGAGCACGCCGAGCCCTGGCCCGGCGGCCGCGTCAACCACTACCTGTTCGACCTGAACCGCGACTGGGCCTGGTGCACCCAGGTGGAAAGCCGCCAGCGCATCCTCCAGTATCGCCGCTGGATGCCCCACGTGCACGCCGACCTGCACGAGCAGTTCTACAACGAACCCTACTACTTCGCCCCTGCCGCCCGCCCCTACCACAACTACATCACCGACTGGCAGGCTCAGTTCCAGGTCGAAATCGGGAAGAACCACGCCCGCTACTTCGACCGCGAAGGCTGGCTCTACTTCACCAAAGAGGTCTTCGACCTGTTCTACCCCAGCTACGGCGACACCTACCCCACCTTCAACGGCGCCATCGGCATGACCTACGAACAAGGCGGCCACAGCCGCGCCGGCCGCGCCATCATCATGGACAACGGCGACACCCTCACCCTGCACGACCGCGTCGAACACCACAAGACCACCGCCCTGTCCACCGTGGAGGTCACTTCCGAAAATCTGGCGCGGGTGGCGCAGGCCTTCGAAAACTACTTCAAGCAGGGCGCCAACGACCCGCCCGGCAAGTACAAGACCTTCGTCATCAAGAGCAGCAACCCCCCGGAAAAAATCCGCAAGCTCATCGAATTGCTCGACCTGCACCAAATCCGCTACGGCCACCTGAGCCGCCAAACCGACCTGACGGCCTTCGACTACGGCAGCGGCCGCGAGGGGCGCCACACCATCGACGAGCACGACCTGGTCATCAGCGCCTACCAGCCCAAGGCCGTGCTCACGCAGGTGCTCTTCGAGCCCAACCCCGCCCTGGAAGACTCCCTCACCTACGACATCACCGCCTGGGCCCTGCCCTACGCCCACGGCCTGGAAGCCCTGGCCAGCGAGACCCGCGTGGAGGTGGTGCCCGGCTGGCAACCCGCCCCCGCCCCCAAACCCGCCCCCCAAACCGATGAGACGGCCTATGCCTACCTGGTGCCCTGGCAATCCTTGGCCAATGCCCGCTTCCTGGGTCGCTTGCTGCAGGAGGGCATCGCCGTGCGCTATTCCGAAAAGGAATTCAGCGTGGAAGGCAAGCGCTACGCCCCCGGCACCCTGGTCATCACCCGGGCCGACAACCGCAAGCACCCGGACTTCGACGCCACCGTCCGGCGCGTGGCCCGGCTGATGCAACAGCCCTTCGAGACGGTCCAGACGGGCTTCGTCTCCTCGGGCAGCGACTTCGGCTCCTCCACCATGATTTTCATCCAGGAGCCCCGGGTGGCGGTCCTTTCCGGGGAACCGACCTCCGCCTACAGCTTCGGCCAGGTGTGGTACTTCTTCGAGCAAGACCTCGGCTACCCGCTCACCATCCTCGAGGCCGAGCAATTCGGGCGGGTGAACCTCGACGACTTCAACCTCCTCATCCTGCCGGAAGGCTTCTACCGGTACGGGGAGCGGGAATTGCAAAAAATCAGCGACTGGATCGAGGCCGGCGGGCGGCTCATCGCCATCGGGCAGGCCAACCGCGCCCTGGAAGACAAAAAAGGCTTCGCCCTGACGCGCTTCGCCAAAGAGGAGGACAAAAAAGCCGCCGAGCGCGAAGCCGAAGAAGAAGCCCTCGAACAACGCAAACGCAGCTACAGCGCCCGCGAACGCGACCGCATCCCCGAAAGCATTCCCGGTGCCATCACCCGCGTGACCCTGGACCCCACCCACCCCCTCGCCTTCGGCCTCGGCACGCAGTACTTCTCCCTCAAGACCAACCGCCTGCGCTACGACCTGCTCAAGAGGGGCTGGAACGTCGGTTGGCTCGAAGAAGACCCCGTCGTGGCCGGCTTCGTGGGCTGGAAGCTCAAAAAGCGTTTGCCTCAGTCTGTTACCTTTGCCGTCGAAAACAAAGGCCGCGGCAGCGTCATTTACATGATTGACAACCCGCTGTACCGCGCTTTCTGGGAGCAAGGCAAGTTCCTCTTCGCCAATGCCGTGTTCTTTGCCGGGCAATAGGAAAGGAGGGGCCGGCATGCCAGCCATCGCGTCATGAACAACATCGTAGCCATCATCGGGCGGCCCAATGTGGGGAAGAGCACCCTGTACAACCGCCTCATCGGGGAGCGGCAAGCCATCATCGACGACGTCAGCGGCGTGACACGCGACCGCCTGTACGGCACCTGCGAGTGGAACGGCAAGGCCTTCACCGTGGTGGATACCGGCGGCTTCGTGCCCCGCAGCGAAGACCTCTTCGAGGCCGCCATCCGCTCCCAGGTGCGCATCGCCATCCAGGAGGCCGCCGTGCTCATCTTTCTGGTGGACGTCACCACCGGCATCACCGACCTGGACGAAGAGGTGGCCAACCTGCTGCGCCGCACCGACAAGCCCGTCCTGCTGGTCGTCAACAAAGTGGACAACAACGTCCGTCGGATGGAGGCCAACGAATTCTACAGCCTGGGCTTCGAGCAAATCTTCTTCATCTCCTCCCTGACGGGCAGCGGCACCGGCGACCTGCTCGATGCCATCACCGAACACATCCACGAAGCCCCCCCGAAAGCCCACGAGCTGCCCCGCCTGGCCATCGTCGGGCAGCCGAACGTGGGCAAGAGCTCCCTGGTCAATGCCCTTTTGGGCGAAGAGCGCAACATCGTCACCGACATCGCCGGCACCACCCGCGACTCCATCCACTCCGAGTACAACAAGTTCGGCAAACACTTCCTGCTCATCGACACGGCCGGGCTGCGCAAGAAGTCCCGCGTGCACGAAAACCTCGAGTTCTACTCCGTCATGCGGGCGGTCAAGGCCATCGAAGAGGCGGACGTCTGCCTGCTGCTCATCGACGCCCAAACGGGCATCGAACAACAGGACATGAACATCTTCCGCCTGGCGCAGCGCCGCCACAAGGGCATCGTCCTGCTCGTCAACAAATGGGACCTGGTGGAAAAGGAAACCAACACGGCCCGCGACTTCGAAGCCGAAATCCGGCGTCGCATCGCCCCCTTTTCCGACGTGCCCATCCTCTTCGTCTCCGCCCTGGAGAAGCAGCGCATCTTCAAAGCCGTCGAAGTCGCCCTGCAGGTGTACGAAAACCGCCGCCGCAAATTCAAGACCAGCGAGCTGAACGAGGTCATGCTCAAAGCCATCGAACGGGTGCCCCCGCCCAGCCACCGCGGCCGCCACATCAAAATCAAGTACGTGACCCAATTGCCCACCTACTACCCCGCCTTCGCCTTCTTCTGCAACCACCCCAAACACATCAAGGACAGCTACCGCAACTACCTGGAAAATCAGCTCCGCCAACACTTCCCCCTCACCGGCGTGCCCATCAGCATCTTCTTCCGCAAAAAGTGAG
>CAZBYX010000363.1:0-4127 GCA_964496055.1 uncultured Saprospiraceae bacterium | reverse complement strand
TCGAAAGACCGGTTCTGAACGATTTGAGCTCGATGGCGCTCCGTTGGAAATGACCCTGTTGTCTTTCTGGCAATGGTCGGCTTCCAATCTATTGGACAACACCATGCGGGGCGTATTGGCGGAGTACATCGTGGCTGCTGCGGTGGGAATGGCCGACGGAGTGCGCAGGGAATGGGATGCTTACGATATAACTACACCGGAGGGGATAAGATTGGAAATCAAATCGGCAGCCTACCTGCAAAGCTGGAAACAGGACAAGTATTCCACGATTCAGTTCAATATTCGTCCGACGAAGGGTTGGGACCCCGAAACGAATTTGTTCGACGAGGAGATCAAGAGGCAGGCTGATGTCTATGTTTTTTGCCTGCTGAAGCACAAAGACCCGGCTACCATCAATCCTTTGAATCTGGATCAGTGGGTGTTCTACGTCTTGCCGACGGCCACCCTCGATGAATCGGTGGGTGCTCAGAAAAGCATCTCGCTGAGCAGTTTGAAGCGGCTCAAACCGATTGAAGTGAATTACACTGAACTGCATGCAGCCATTCGCCGGGCGGCAGGTGGCGGTGTTTCGGAGTGAAGTTCCGTAACGCCTACAGTGGATCCCTTCCCCCAGACTCCACCCACGTCGGAGTCCTTCAAATTTTCCTCAGATAAGCCAGCCAGGTGCACCATCCGAGCCAGTAGGGCAGGGAGGCGAAGAGGAGGTCGCCGAAGCGGGTGAAGCCTTTGATGTGGTGGAGGTTGAAGCCGAACAGTTCGTAGGCCAGGAAGTCGGCGGCGATGTAGGCGCTGTTCATCCAGAAGAGCACGACGAGGACTTTGAGCACGCCGGCGAGGAACTGGACGACCCTCCATTCGGTGGTGTTGGGGTGGTGGCGCAGGGTGAATCGTTTGTGCAGGATGTAGCGGTAGGCGGCGTAGAGGTAGGCGTAGAAGGTGCCGACGAAGAGAATCATTTCCAGGCCGCCGTTGAAGGGGGAGAAGAAGTCTCGGATAAGGTTGCGCTTGAACTCCACGGGCTGGAAGAAGACGTAGAAAAAATAGAGGAACTGCCCGATGGGCAGCAGGGCGTGCTTGAGGTCGGAGGCGCGCAGGCGGTAAGCCGGGTACACCCACAGTTTCATGGAGAAGAAAAGAAGGGGTCCGATGGAGAGGGTGAAGTAAATGGGCAGGTAGAGCCATTCGGGGTTGGCGATGTAGAAACCCTGGATGATGAAGATTTTGTGCAGCAGCATCAGGGCGAGGCAGAGGTGGAGCCCGGCGAAAAACAGGTCGGCCATGCGGTGGCGGGTGCTGCGCACGAGGGTGAGGGCGATGGCGGCCAGGCTGAACAACAGTCCTCCGGAAAGGACCAGCAGGGTGAAGGTATTGAGGATGCCACGTGGTTCGAACATAGGGGCGGTGCGTGAGCTGAGACCGAACCCTGCAAAGGTAAGCCTTCGGCGAAAGGGGGTTCAAAATCGCAGGTAAATGGATCGTAAAACCCGCTCCATTTCACGTTTGGCGGGGGCGGAGGAGCCCGGGAAGTGGTTGTGCATGAAGCTGAAAGCCAGCCATTTGCCGCGGCGGGTGCGCAGGAAGCCGCTCAGGCAGTGGTTGTGGCGGAGGGTGCCCGTTTTGGCGAAGACGTAGGGTCGGCCGTCAGGGCCGGCGTACCAGTGTCGGATGGTGCCACTGAGGCCGCCCGCAGGGAACAGATGTTGCCAGCGCTCGGGCGGCAATTCGGCATGGATGCGTTCCAGCAGCGCGACGATGCTCCGGGGGGTGAACATGTTGTAGCGCGACAGGCCGCTGCCGTCCACCCAGAGGGGCGGGTCGGGCAGGAAGTCGAGCAGGGAGTCCACCGCCCAGGCGATGATTTTTTCCGTCTGGAGGGTGTCCTGGAATTTTCGCCCGGAGCAGAGCAGCAGGAGTTGTTCGGCGACGAAGTTGTCGCTGTGGTGCAGCAGCAGGCGGTAGAGGCTGTCGGTGGGGATGCCGTATAGGGTTTGGGCATCCGGTGGGGGCATGCGGGCATCCTGCCAGAGGCCGATTTCGCGGCCCAGCGTATCGGCCAGCAGACGGGCTGCCAGTGCGGCGCTGTACCGGAAGGGCACCACTCCGCCCTCCCATCCGGGCGGGATCTTTGCGCGGTTCACCACGAAGACGTTGCCGCCTTCTTCCCGATGGAGGCGGCCTTTCCGGCTCAGGCTGTCGTCCACCACCCGAAAGAAGGGACTGAAGGCTTCCGGGACCACCGTGAAGACCTGCCGCACGCTGTCATAGGAGACGTGCACGACGTTTCCGTAGAGGGGCAGGGGGGCTTTTTCCGGTTGGTAGTAGTAGGGGTAATCGTCCCAGGCCCAGCCCGGGCCGAAGCGCTCGTCCTGGAAGTTGTGGGGGCAAAAGAAGAGTTGTTGTGGGGCGTTGCGCAAAAAGCGGAGCACGGCGGTGTCGGGGGGAAGCTCGGGGTTGAGCAGGGCGGGATTGCCCGTGCCCCAGAACAGGAGGGTGTCTCCGAGGGCAGCGTAGCGCAGGGCGGGCGCGCTGTCGGGAAGGAGGTGGAGGGCGGTGTAGAAGGTGAAGAGTTTGGTGTTGGAGGCGGGGGTGAAGTAGTGGTCGGCGTTGTGGGTTTGCAGCCAGCGCTTCTTTTCCAGGTCGTAGAGGGCGAAGCCCACGAAGTGCTTTTGCAAAACCTCGGAGCGGCGCAGCTCTTTGGCGACGAAGCGCCCCGGGCTGCAGCCCCCCAACCACACACCACTCCCCAGAAGGACGATGGCGAACAACAGATTCTTCATGGTGCGGGATGGACTTTGAATCGACTCAAATCGGGTTTGCGGGGGCGGGGGCGCTGCAATTCGTAGCGATAAATCAGGCGCCCCAGCCGCGCCAGGAAGGGCAGACCCACCTCCTCGTATTCGTACACCCCGTCGTTGTAGGTCTGGTTGGCGTTCACGTGGATGGTGGCCGCCAGGAGGAACTCCACGCCGTTTTGGAAGTCCACGACGTAGGCCACGTCGGTGAGGTAACCGTAGGCCCAGCCCACCTTGTTGAAGATGCGCAGGTGCCCGGGAATGCGGAAGGTGGAATCGCGGTCGCCGAAGAGGAAGAACTTGACGTAGTTGTCGGGCTCGGTGCTGCGGGGGTGCCGGCTCTCCCGCGGCAGGGCGGACATGGCGGCATAGAGGAAGCGGTAGTCCTCCTCACTCAGGTCGAAGCGGCATTCGGGGGGGAAGGCTTCGGGGAAGAGGACGACGCGCAGCAGCTCGTGCAGCTCCTGCAGGCCGATGAAATTTTTCCTGCGAAAATCGAAGGGTTGGTGCACCAGCTTTCCCTGCCGGTCGATGTGGGCGATGCCCTTGATTTCACCCTGGAGTTCGAGGGAGCAGGGGCAGGCGCTGTACACTTCGCCCTGGTGGTAGAGCAGGGTGTCGTTGCGGTAGAAGCTGACGGGGTTGGTGTAGCGGTTGGTTTCGAAGTCGAAGGGGGCGCCGGAAGCGCCGAGACGGTGCAGGATGCGCAGGTTGGTGAAGCCTTTTTCGTGGAGGGTGCGGTTGAGGGCTTCCTGCCCCAGGAATTCGTAGAGGCGGTTGTGGGCTTCGTTGTCGCTGACGAGGAAGACTTTGCGGATGAGGTGCGCCACGGAGGGCAGGCCGTCGGGGGCGGTGCTGTCGGCGCTGAGGGGGGTCTGGGGCGGGTGGCCGGCGCCGAACTTCAGGGGGGTGTTGCGGTCGAGGCCAAGGATGCGCAGGCGGTTCAGTTTTTCCAGAGCAGCGAAGGCGGTGGGCATTTTCACCGTGCTGGCGGGGTAGAAATAGCGTTGGGGGTCGAGTCCGTAGCTGAAGGTGCGGAAGCGGGGCTGGTTGTCTGCGTCCCGGTCGATCTGGGTGTAGAGGATCTGCACCTCGAAACGTTCCGGCTGGGCGAGCACCGTGGCGAAGGAGTCGCGGTTTTCTTCCAGCAGGCGGAGCAGGGGGCTTTCCTGAGCCACAGCGAAGAAGGGCAGCAAGGTGAAAAGTACGAGGGGGGCCTTCATGTGCCCGAAGGTAAGAAAGAACGGACGGGGGAGGATGGGCAAGACATCGAAACAAATTGGAAATAGGTGGAGACAGGTTGAAATAAATTGAAGGTTCCGAGGTGTCAAGGTT
>CAZBYX010000362.1:0-4153 GCA_964496055.1 uncultured Saprospiraceae bacterium | reverse complement strand
TGCGGAAGCGCCTTTCCCATTCCTCCCCCCATTGATTTGTCCGGAACGCTGAATTGCCATGAAAAAACCCATCGAACGGACGCGCGCCCAGGAATCCCGTGCCGCCATCGAACGGCTCTACATCGCCATGCGTCACCTGTTCATCCGGGGGAATTACAAACCTCTGGGCCTTTCCGGGGAGGCAATGATCGAAGCCATGCGCACGCTCGAGCCCGAGATTTACGGCAGCATCAACGACCCCGAACGGGTGGAGCTCGAGGGGCTGCTCTACGTCTTGCAGCGCCTGCCGCAGGGCATCGAGGAATGCCGCTACGTGCGTCTCATTTCCCGGGAGGGCTTCGAGCACAGCTCCTTCCAGCCCATCGTACCCGCCAAACGCCGCCGCAACTGCTACCGCATCGACCAGGAGCAGATGTTCATCGAAATGACCCGCGGGCGCAGCGACATCTACGACATCCTCACCCACCTGACTTTCCTCTACATCGAAGCCGAAAAAATCCGCACCAACGCCCTCGACGGCAAGGGCCGCAAAAAGCGCGATTGGCTCATGCTGGAGAAAATCATCGAGCGGGAGGAGCGCGGCGAAGACTTCAACCGCGAAATGGCCTACACCTACCTGAGCACCCTGCTGGGCCGCACCTTCGACGAAACGGCCGCCGCCGCCCGCCGCTTCGAGCAATCGCCGGGGGTCAACAGCCTCTTTCACATCGCCTACTGGCTGGGATTGCGCAGCATGGAAGAAGCCATGGACCAAAACGACCGCGAAATCAGCTTCTCCTCCGCCCTGCGCGAACGCGTCGGCCACCACGTGTACGGTGAAATGTGGGCCGACAACATCAAAGCCTTCCTCTACAAAAACGACCTCCTGGGCCGCCCCCTGCACATCATCAGCTCCAACCTCCACAGCGTCATGAACGCCCTGTACGCGCATGCCGCACTGAAAGAACAACAGCCCCACGAAAGCCTGGAAGACCTGGCCGTCCAACTCAGCCAGAGCAGCGCCGAGGCCTTGCGCCGCACCGTTTTCGAATTCGCTTGCCAAAACGGCATGACCCAACTGGACGACACCTCCGGAACCAACATTTCCGTCCAAATCTTCGACAGCGCCCACCTCGACCCCCACATGCTGCCCCCCGAACTTCAATCCTTCGGGGAGCAACTCCAGAAAGAACGCCCCGTCCTGTTGGTGATGGACTATGCCTTCGGCGAGCAGGCCTTCGAAACCATGGACGAACTGCTCAAGCCCTTCGAAAACGGCGGGCAAACCCATCCCCTGCCCGTCGAGTCCATCTCCATCATGGGGAAGGCTGGCATCCTGGAAGGGAAAAAAGGCGACTTGATGATTCCCACCGCCCACGTCTTCGAGGGCACTGCCGACAACTACCCCATCGAAAATCAGTTTCGAGCTTCCGATTTCGAGGGGCAGGGTTTGCAGGTTTTCGAGGGCCCCATGATCACGGTTTTGGGCACCTCCTTGCAAAACCGCGACATTTTGCGCTATTTTTTGAAATCTTCCTGGCGGGCCGTGGGGTTGGAAATGGAGGGCGCGCATTACCAGAAAGCCATCCAGTCGGCTGCCCGCATTCGCGCCAGCATCCGCCCCGACGTCCGCCTGCGTTATGCCTACTACGCTTCGGACAACCCGCTGGTCAGCGGGCAGACCCTGGCCTCCGGGAGCCTGGGTATGGACGGCGTCAAACCCACCTACCTCATCACCCTGAAAATCCTGCAACAAATTCTGGGTGATTGAGGAACAGGGCAGATTCTAAATCATTCCGCATGCACGCATTGGTCATTTCGGGGGGAGGGGCGAAGGGCGCTTTCGCCGGGGGCATCGCCGAATACCTGCTGCGGGAGTGCCGCCGCGACTACGATTTGTTCGTCGGCACCTCGGCGGGCAGCCTGCTGGTGCCCCTGCTGGCTCTGGGCGAAGTGGACCGTCTGCGCGAGGTGTTCACCAACGTCCGCCAACGCGACATTTTCAACATCTCCCCCTTCATCATCACGGAAAAAAACGGACTGATTCGCACCCGCATCAACCACTTCAACACCGTGCGCATGTTTTTGCGCGGCCGCAAAACCTTCGGCGAAACCCGTGCCCTGCGCAAGCTCATCGAACGCACCCTGACCCGCGAAGACTACCGCCGCCTGCGCGCCGGCAAAAAGGAGGTGCTCGTCACCGTTTCCAACCTCACGTGCTTCCAGGTGGAGCACAAATCCATCCACGACTGCGCCTACGACGATTTCTGCGACTGGATGTGGGCCAGCGCCAGCGTCATCCCCTTCATGAGTCTGGTGGTCAAGGACGGCATGGAGTATGCCGACGGCGGCTTCGCCGACTACCTGCCCGTCCACCCCGCCATCGTTCGCGGCGCCAAGGAGGTGGATGCCATCTTTCTGCGCCCCGCCGACCGCATGGTCAAAACCCTGCCCTCCACCAATGCTTTCGGCGCCCTGATGAAAGTGCTCGAATTCATGCTTTACCAAATCGGGCTCGATGACCTCATCATCGGCCACCTGGAAGGCAAAGCCTTTAACGTCAAGCTCAACTGCTATTTCACCCCCCGCATCCTCACGGAGAACAGCTTCGTCTTCCGCCCCCACCTGATGAAAGCCTGGTGGAAAGAAGGCTTCGAACACGCCCGCTCCAACCAGCCCCGCTGCATCGAGCTCGCCGCTCCCCCGAAAGCTTCTTTGTAAAATCCACGGCTCGCCCGCAAGGCTAAGGGCTCCCGTAACCCCAGGTCCGTGTGACTGCCACTCACGACCTCAGGATTTGAAAAGCCACGGCTGCAATCTCGACCTCCCTTGAAACAAATGGAAATAGATGGAGACAGGTGGAGACAAATTGTGAGGGGGGTGAGTAACCACAATCAGGTTTCACGGTTTCGAGGTGTCAGGGTTTCAAGGTGTCGAGGGGGTTGGGGTTTGGGTTTGTTTAAACCGCAGTGACATCGAAACAAATGGAAATAATTTGTCCCCCACCTAAGCCCTGTCCTGTAAAATCGTAAAACTGTAAAACCGTAAAATCGAAGGGAGGGTGTGGGGTTTGAGATTTGGGCGTGGGTGCGTTCAGGTACACGGAGCAACACCGAGAAGGCGCAGAGTTCCACCGAGACCCGCCCCCACACCCAAACCCAAACCCAACTGACAACTGACAACTGACAACTGATACCCCCCCACCAACGAACAACGAGCAACGAGCAACTAACAACCGCCTACACCCATCCTGACCATCCTGAGCATCCTGAGCATCCTGATTCTGACGAACCCCCAACCCGCACCCAAACCCAAACCCAACGAACAACGAACACCCCCCCGCCACGCCGTCGCGATTGTTCCCCGGGTGCCCCAAAAAGAAAAAGACATAATCCTCGAAGAATTATGCCTTTTTAAATTGGTTGTTCAGGGGGCCTCATGGGGTCAAAGCAGAGGAGAATAGGGGTTGATCGGATGTTCTGAGCCGTACCTGTGTGGAGCGGGGCGCTTTTACGAGGATTGAAAAAGACTCCTGCAAGGGCTTTCCATTGAGCTCGACGACTCGCTGGAGGTTTTTCGAACGGAGCTCCAGACCTTCTTCGGTGGAGCGGGCTTGCACGTCATAACGACCGGCCAAAACGAGGGATTTCAACACGGCCGGCCCGGCATCGGCGAGCTTCACTTTCACTTGAATCTGCAACCAGGAGTTGTTCCAGGTCTGGACTTCCACTTCGCCGGGCATTTCCAGCAGAACCACCTCATGCCCCTGGAGATTGAAAGACTTGATGAGCACCTTTTCCGTGCTCTGGGCTCGTAGGGCGGAAGCAGCAAGGAACAGAAAGACGAGAGACGGGAGGATAATACGCTTCATAATACTTCTATTTTCGGACACCTTACTGTAAACCCTACACTCAGTCTTCCCTCAAGATAAGCCATTTACCGATGGGAATCAAGGCCCTGGAGGCGAAAAGCCCCGCCGAATGACAAGCCCCCGACGGAGCCCCCCACACGCAGTAAAATCGCGGAACTGTAAAATCGTGACGCGTGACGCGTGACGCGTGACGGGAAGGGTATGGGGGAGAGGGGGTGTGTGAGTAGTCAGAGACTGGTTCCATGGTTTCATGGTTTCATGGTTTCATGGTTTCATGGTTTCATGGTTTCATGGTTTCATGGT
>CAZBYX010000361.1:0-4166 GCA_964496055.1 uncultured Saprospiraceae bacterium | reverse complement strand
CAAACCCAAACCTACCCCCCAACCCAACTGACAACTGGCAACTGACAACTGACAACTGCCCCCCTCACCCAACTCTAAACTCTCCACTAAAGACTCTCCACTACAAACTCTAAACTCTCCCCTATTTTGCAGGCTCCTGGAAAAATTGAACTGCCATGGAGCCTTTCCTGCCTGTAAGGTGGCGTTTCTCAGGGGCAGCCCTGTTATTTTGCATGCTGCTGTCGGTGCCGGCGGGAGGGCAGGAGGAATCGCCCTGGGCGGCGCAGCTGGAGCGCTTTTCGGCGCAAGGGATGCTGGACAGCCTGGAGGTGTACTACCGCCGGCAGGCGGAATGGCACCGCAGCCGGGATGAGTTGGAAGGCTGGCTGTACAGCTTCTGGGATCTGCAAGCCGAAGTCTTCGACGACCCCCGACGTGCCCTCGCCGTGCTGGATACGGCGCTGCAGGGCGCCTGGCGCCCCCCTCGAGACCCCGCCGAAGCCGAAGCCATGCTCTGGGTGCAGGTCAACCGGGGCTATCACCTCTTTCGGCTGGGGCGCGTCACCGCCTCCCTCGAGGCCTACGAGGAGGCGCTGCGGTGGTACCGCCGACACCCGCCACCCGATTTCGAAGCGCTGGAGTATCTCTTCCTCCCCCTCGGGGCGCACTACACCCGCCTGGGCGACAACGAGAAAGCCCGCACCCTCTACGAACTGGCCATCCAAAGCCACCCGGCCGGACCCTGCGACCCCGCCCTGGCCGGGGTGTACAACAACCTGGGCCTGACCTTCTGGAACGAAGGACGCCATCGCCAGGCCCTCGAGGTGTATCGGCGGGGGCTTGCCTGCGAAGGCATCCCCCCGCTCAAACGGGGGCTGCTGCTGCTCTCCTCGGCGCAAAGCCACTTCGACCTCGGCGCGGTGGACAGCGCCGCCCTGCTGCTCCGGCAGGCCAGGGAGCTCTTCCGGGAAGTGCAGCGCAGCAACCCCGAAGCCGAGGGGCTCAAAGACTACCGCTCCGGAGTCTTCTTGCTGCAGGGAAAAATCGCGGCTGAGCGGGGGCGCATGAGCGAGGCCCGAAACCTTTTCCAACGGGCGTTGCAGCTCGAAGTCGAAGCCCGGGGCACCCGCCGCCATCGCGACATCGGCAAAATCCAAGTGGCGCTCGGGGAGCTGCACCTGAAGCGGGGCGCCCCTGAAGCCGCCCTGGAATCTTTCCACCGGGCCTTGCAAAGCGTCTTGCCGGGATTCGAGGACGAAAATCCCGAAGCCCTGCCACGCGCCGGGCAACTCTACGCCGAAAACACCCTGCTGGAAGCCCTGCTGGGCAAGGCCGCGGCCTTCGGGCGGCTCTATGCCCGCGACTCGATCACCGCCCGCCTGGACTCCGCCCTGCGTTGCCACCACCTGGCCCTGCAAGTGGACACCCGCCTGCGCCTGCTGCTGCAGTACGAATCCTCCAAGCTGGCGCTCCTATCCAAAAACCGGGGGGCGCTGGAAACCGCCATCGCCACCGCCCGCGAGCTCTACCGCCGCAGCCGTTCGAAGCAATACCTTTTCGAGGGCTGGTACTTCGCCGAGCAGGCCAAAGCCGGCGTCCTGCTGGAAAACGTCCTGCGCAACCGCCTGCGGTCGGTGGACGACTCCGACCCTCTCCTCGCTGAACTGCTGCGCCTGCGCAAACGCCTCAGCTGGTTCGAAAAGCAACTCCTCCTCGAGCCCGAAGCCCCCCAACGGCCCGATTGGTTGGCCGAACGGCAAACCCTGCTGGAACGAATCGAAGAGTTGGAACGCAGCCTACCCTCCTTTAGCGACTTGCGACGCCGCCTGCTGGAACTCTCCCCCGAAAACCTGCGTGCCATGCTGGAGGCTTTCCCGGCTCAGACCGTGGTGGAGTATTTCGTCGGCAGCCGGCACATCGAAATTTTCAGCCGAAGCCCGGCAGGGAAAACGCAGTGGCACCGCCAGCCCCAACCCGAGGCTCTGGCCGATTCCACCCTGCAATTGCTGGAAATGGTACGCTCCCGGACCGCGCTCCAGACCGGGAAGGGTTACTTCCCTCTATCCCATAGCCTCTATCGCCATTTGCTGGCTCCCGCGCTCGACTCCCCGGATTCGACCCAGGAAAGCCTGCTGCTGGTGCCCGATGCCTGGCTGGCTTTTTTGCCCTTCGAAGCCCTGACGACCGCTCCCCATTCCGGGGGCTGGCACGATGCTCCTTACCTGCTCCGGCGCTTCGAGGTGCAGTATGCCTATTCCCTCGGGGTCCTCGACAACCAGCGAAGGCTGCCCGCCGCCGCCTCCGAAAACCTCCTGCAGGTGGCGCCCCGGTTTTCCGACGGCAGGCGCGGGCTCGCCCCCCTCGAATTCAGCCTCGACGAAGCCCCGAGCCCCTGCCGCAGCCTCCGCCTCGACGGGTCAAAGGCCACCTTCGATGCCTTTGCAAAAGGAGCCTCCCGCTACGCCGTCCTGCACCTCTCCACCCACGCCGGCGTGGACAGCAGCGGCGCCAACCCCCGCATCGAATTCCACGACCGCCCCGCTTTCCTGCCCGAAATCTACGCCCTGCCCCTGCAGGCGGAGCTCGTCGTGCTCAGCGCCTGCCAGACCGCCCTGGGCCGCCTGCGCGAGGGGGAGGGGGTCATGAGCCTGTCGCGCGCCTTCACCTATGCCGGCGCCAAGGGGCTGGTCGCCAGCCTCTGGACCATCAACGAAGCGGCCACCGCCGACATCCTGCAGCGCTTCTACGGGCACCTGCGCCAGGGGAGCCCCAAACCCGCCGCCCTCACCCGCGCCAAACGCGCCTACCTGCTCGACCCCCACGTCCCTCCCTTCCAAAAGTCGCCCTATCACTGGGCGGGCCTGGTCTATCTGGGTGACGAAGGCGCCCTCGCGTGGAGGCCCTGCCCTTTCACGGGTGCCTGGGCAGGAGCCGCGGCCCTTGCCGTCCTGGCGTTCCTGGGATGGGTTTGGTGGCGAAGGGCAAGGGGTGGAGACAGCACATCGAGCATGGGTGGGGAGTGACCTTTCGCGAGCTGATCCACCCCCGCACCCAACAAACCCCGCCAATCTCTACATTTGCTGCATGGACATTTACGCCCGCAAATCGCGCTGGAAGTGGTATTTGGCTCTGGGGGGCTTGCTCATCATTGCCGTGTCGGTGGTTTTCACCAAATACCTGACGGACAAGCTGGCCGAAGAGGAGCGTAAGAAAGTGGAGCAGTTGAAGACCGCCATCGAGTCCCTGTCCATCACCAGCTATCAGGAGGCCGACTGCGACGTGACCTTCCAGATGCAATTCCTGGCTTCCAACACCACCATTCCCATCCTCCTGGTCAGTGAAACGGGGCAGCCGGAGTCGGCCACCAACTTCGGCCCGCGCAAGGACACCTCCCGCAGCTTCATGCTGGAAAAACTGCGGGAGTTCCGCGAATCGGGTCAGGACAGCATCGTGGTCAGCACGCCCAGCGGCAAGCAGTATCTGTTCTTCGAGCATTCCTTCATCCTCAAACTGCTCACCTACTACCCCTTCTTCCAGCTCATCCTCATCGGGGCCTTCATCGGCTTCGGCTACTTCGCCTTTTCGGCGGCCAGGCGCGCCGAGCAAAACCGCGTCTGGGTGGGCATGGCCAAGGAAACCGCCCACCAGCTCGGCACCCCCATCAGCGGCATCGTCGCCTGGATCGAACACCTCCAGGCCCTGCGCCCCGAGGACCCCGAAGTCCAGGAAATCCTCTCCGAGCTGCGCAACGACGTACGCCGGCTGGAGCTCATCGCCGAACGCTTCAGCAAAATAGGCGCCGCCCCCGCCCTCGAACCCGCCAACATCTGGGAAGAGCTCGAAAAATGCCGCGCCTACATGCAGCGCCGCGCCCCCCGAAAAGTGCAGTTCGAATTCCCCGACCCCCAGCAGCCCCCCAAACAAGTGTACCTCAACGCCCCCCTCTTCGAGTGGGTCGTCGAAAACCTCCTGCGCAACGCCCTCGATGCCATGGACCACCAGGGCACCATCCGCGCCGAAGTGTACGAGGACGAGGACTACCTCTACATCGACATCAGCGACACCGGCAAAGGCATCCCCCCGGGCAAGTTCAAAACCATCTTCCAGCCCGGCTACACCACGAAAAAACGCGGCTGGGGGCTGGGGCTCTCCCTCTCGCGCCGCATCATCGAAGAATACCACCGCGG
>CAZBYX010000360.1:0-4175 GCA_964496055.1 uncultured Saprospiraceae bacterium | reverse complement strand
GTGGTGGGCGGAAGGGGGCGAGGGGGCGGCCCCTGCGGAAAGGGAGCCGATGCCGTTTTTTCTGGGCGGCATCCAGGTAAACGAGCCCGATGTGGAGCATTGGCTGGAATCCCTCCAGGCGGCGGGGATGAACACCGTGGAAGTGACCGTCTATGCCCGGCAGGGCGACTGGGACAGCGACCACTTGTGGTTCGAAGCGGAGGAGCCCTCCGTACTGAAGGAAATACGCGCCGCCAAGCGGCGGGGTTTGCGGGTGGTGCTCATCTTGCGCGTGGCGCTGCAGAGCCGCTTTCCGCGCAACGCCTTCCTCTGGCACGGCATGATCATGCCCCGCAACGATTCCCTGCTCGACGGCTGGTTTCGGCGCTACGAAGCCTTCGTGCTCCAATGGGCGCAGGTGGCGGCCCTCGAAGGGGTGGACGTGCTGGCCGTCGGCTCGGAAATGAACGCCCTCACCGCCACCACTCCCCTGGATGCGGTTCCCCCCTTGTATGCCTTCTTCAGCAGCGGCCCCGCCCAGGAGCGCCACGAAAAACGCATGCTGCGCTATGCCCACCTCCTGCGGGAGGGACATCTGTGGGAGCGCGGGGTCGGGCACTTTCCCAGCCTCGAAGCCCTGCTGGACGCCCGCATCGCCGCTCGCCGCGCCTGGGCCCGGCAGGTCACCTTCGCCGATTCCACGGCCCCCCTCGAACGGATGAACCGCCGCCGGCAGCGCGTACTCTTGCACTGGCTGCGCATCATTCGGCGGGCACGCAAAGCCTTCCCCGGCTACCTGACCTATGCCGCCAATTTCGACGCCTACCAGGAGGTGGCGTTTTGGCGGGAGCTCGACCTCCTGGGCCTCAACGCCTACTTCCCCCTGCGCAACCCCTCGACCGAGGAACCCCCGCCCGAGCGCCTCGAAAAGACCTTGCAACGAAGCTGGCAACGCATCTTCGATGAAATCGAGGGCTTTCAGAGCCGCCGGGGGCTGACCCACCAACCCATCCTTTTCACCGAGCTGGGATACTCTCATCGCAGCAGGGCGACCCTGGAACCCTGGAGCGGCTTCGGCTACTCCCTCCTCGGTTTGCCCCCGCGGGAAACCTTCATCGTGTGGGATGCCCAACCCCCGCAACCGCAGGAGCGCGCCCTGGCCGTCCGGGCTTTGCGCCAAACGCTCCTGCGGCGAAACCATCGGTTTTGCGGATTGCTCTATTGGAAGCTCACCACCCAGGCCCGGCATCTGCCCATCGAACCCTTCGCCCTGTGCCTCACCCCCGAAGCCCGGGACCCCCTCCAAATCGAGCTCAGGCGATTCGCCGATGGGTTTGAGGTGGAGTAGGGGAGGGGGCATCGGCGCGGGTTCCCACCCCCACCGACCAACCCCGACCCCCAAACCACCCCTCTTTCAGGCGTCGATGGGGGAAGCCCCATCCTATCTTCTTCCTTTTCAGGGGAATGGAGGCGACGGTTCGTTCGGATTTTTCCGGCTCCATTCGTTTGAAAAAGCTTAATTTTGCGCCCCTATGGAAAAAAGGGTCATTCTGGCAGCCGTCGTGGGGCTGTTCCTCCTTTCCGGATGCAAGTCGGAGTTCGAGAAAATCCGCGCCAGCGGTGACGTGGAGTTGATTCACCGCAAAGCCCGGGAATACTTCGAGCAGGGAGAGTATCAGCGCGCCCAGACCCTGTACGAGCTGGTCATCCCCGCTTACCGGGGCAAGCGCGAGCTGGAGGACGTCTATTTTCAGTACGCCTACACCTTCTACCACCAGGGGAAATACATTCTGGCGAATTACTATTTCAAGAACTTCGCCACCACCTTCCCCAACAGCACCCACCGCGAAGAGGCGGAGTTCATGGCGGCGTACAGCTACTACCACCTGTCCCCCTCTTTCCGCCTCGACCAGAGCTACACCGAAAAAGCCATCGAAGAGTTTCAGCTCTTCGTCAACATGTACCCCCACAGCGAGCGGGTGCAGGAGTGCAACCGCCTCATCGACGAGATGCGCCTGAAACTGGAGCAAAAAGCCTTCGCCGAAGCCATGCTCTACTACGACCTGCGCCAGTACCAGGCGGCGGTGGTGACCTTCGAAAACCTGCTGAAAGACTTCCCCGAAACGCGAAAAGCCGAACAAGTGCGTTTCATGATCGTTAAATCGGCCTACGAGCTGGCGCGCAACAGCATCTACACCAAACAGGAAGAGCGCTACAAGGAAGTGGTCGAATACGCCGACTACTACCTGCGCAAGTTCGCCGACGGCAAAAACCAAAAGGAAGTGGCCACCATCCTGGACGGCAGCATCCAAAAGCTAAAATCCTTGACGAATGGAAAGTACCGATATCAAGACCAAAGCACAGGGGTTGGATCCTAACGTGCGGGCGCGCAACGTGCAGGAGCTGGTGGACAAAGCCTCCAGCGTGTACGAGGCGCTGGTCGTCATCAGCAAGCGTGCCGAACAACTGGCCGTGGAGCTGAAGCACGAGCTGCAACAAAAGCTCGACGAGTTCGCCGTGAACACCGAAACCATCGAGGAAGTGGTGGAAAACAAGGAGCAAATCGAAATTTCCAAATTCTACGAGAAGCTCCCCAACCCCGTCATCATCGCCACCGAAGAATTCATCAACGGCGAGCTGCACTACTACTACAAGGAGCGCAAAAAGCCCCGCACCGAACCCAATTGAGGGCTTCTTCCCCTGCGGGAAAGGTGACATCTTTGCGATGAGGTGTCACCTTTGTTTATTTTGGCCGCTATGGAGAAAACCACGGTTTTGAAGGGCAAGCGCATCCTGCTCGGCGTGACGGGCAGCATCGCCGCCTACAAGGCGGTGCAGCTGGTGCGCCTGCTCATCCGGGCGGGGGCCGAGGTGCGGGTGGTGATGACCCCTTCCGCCGCTGAATTCGTCACCCCGCTGACCTTCGCCACCCTTTCCCGCCACGAAGTCCACACCGACATCGCCTCCGAAAGCGCCTGGCACTCCCACGTGGAGCTGGGTCTCTGGGCCGACCTCTTCCTCCTCGCCCCCCTGACCGCCAACACGATGGCCAAAATGGCGGCGGGCCTGTGCGACAACCTCCTGACCGCCACCTACCTTTCCGCCCGTTGCCCCGTCTTCCTCGCCCCTGCCATGGACCTCGACATGTGGAAGCACCCCGCCACCCGCAAGAATCTGCAAGAGCTGCAGGCCCGCGGGCACCACTTGTTGCCCGTAGGCTACGGGGAGCTGGCCAGCGGCCTCGTCGGCGAAGGGCGCATGGCCGAGCCCGAGGAAATCGTCGCCTACCTGGAAGAGCACTTTCGGCGGCAATGGCAGCTGGCGGGCAAGCGCTTCCTCGTCACGGCCGGGCCCACTTACGAACCCCTCGACCCGGTGCGCTTCATCGGCAACTATTCCAGCGGCAAGATGGGCGTGGCCCTTGCCGAAAGCCTGGCCGCCCGCGGCGCTCACGTCCGTCTGTTGCTCGGCCCCAGCGACCTGAACGTCGCCAACCCCCTCATCGAGCTGGTGCGGGTGCAAACGGCCGAAGAAATGCACCGCGCAGCCCTGCAACACTTCGACCAGCTGGACGGCGCCGTCCTCGCCGCCGCCGTGGCCGATTACCGCCCCAAAACCATCGCCCCCGAAAAAATCAAAAAGAGCGGCGAGCACCTCGTCCTCGAACTCGAAAAAAACCCCGACATCGCCGCCAGCCTCGGACAACGAAAACAGCCCCACCAAATCCTCGTCGGCTTCGCCCTCGAAACCGAAAACGAGCGCGCCAACGCCCTGGAAAAACTGAAAAAGAAAAACCTCGATTTCATCGTACTCAACTCCCTGCGTCAGCCCGGCGCCGGCTTCCACCACGACACCAACCAGGTCACCCTGCTCTTCCCCGGCAATAAGGCCCGGGATTTCGAGTTAAAGTCTAAGGCTCAGGTCGCCGAAGACATCGTCGAGGCCATCGTCGAAGTGTTGAAGCGAAAAGAGGAGAAACTGGGAAGGAAGGTGAAATCGTGAAATTGTCTGACTGTAAAATTGTAAAACTGTAAAACTGTAAAATCGTGACGGGTGACGAGTGGCGGGAAAGGTGGTTGTTCGTTGTTCGTTGTTCGTTTTTCGTTGGGTGTGGGTGTGGGTTGTCAGTTGCCAGTTATCAGTTGTCAGTTGGCAGTTGGGTAGGGGTGGGATAGAGTGGAGAGTTTAGAGTGGAA
>CAZBYX010000359.1:0-4204 GCA_964496055.1 uncultured Saprospiraceae bacterium | reverse complement strand
GGGACGATGGAGGCGGAGTTTGGTCTGGTCGTGAGTTGGAGATAGCCCCTGGACTCAAACCCTCATCCACTTTCACGATTCCGCCGTTGCCACCGCCCCCAAACCACAAACCGCCCCTCCCTTCCCTTTTCCATGGGAGGGGGAGGGCCGGCCTCGGTCGTTCTGCTCACCCTCCGAACCCTTCGCTGTTGAAGAACTCGCGGATGCGGCTGTCGCTGCCCGTATTGGTGTTGCCGCTGATTTCGATGATGAGCTCGTTGTTGCGCGGAGTGGGGTCGGTGATGGGGCTCTGGTAGTCGAGGAAATAGATGCTCTGGGACAGGCGCTGGATTTCCGTCTGGATTTCGGAGAAGAGCTGCTCGAGGCGCTGGATGTCCTGGGCCAGGAAGTAGCGTTCGGGGCGCTCGGCGAGGGATTGGAGGGAGAGGGAGTCCAGGTCGTTGCTCTGCAGGGCGGCCACGAAGGTCTTCTTTCCGTAGAGGGCGTTTTTGGCATCCTGGAGGGTGATGGCGGGAGTGGCGTTGTGGCGGCCGTCGGTGAAGAGCACGAGGCTGCCGTCAATGATTTGCTGGATGGAGAACTGGTCTTCCCAGGTGTCGGCCACGTCGAGGATGGCGCCGTAGAGGTTGGTGGAATTGACCAGCCCGGTTTCGGGGATGCCGTCGATGGCGCTCAGCAGGGCGGTCTTGTTGGAGGTGAAATCTTGCAGCAGGTGGGTTTCCTTGTCGAAGGTGTACACGGCAATTTCCTGCTCGGGCAGCTTTTGTTCGATGAGGGTGCGGGCGGCTTCCTTGATTTGGGGCACCAGCCCTTCGACGCTGCGCGTGATGTCGAGCAAGAGGACGGTTTTGAGCGCATAGGGGATGGAATCGCGGCTGAGCTTGAGGTCGGCTTCGGAATCGATGCGGCCGTTGTTTTCGCGCACGACGAAATCCTCGTAGCCCAGATTGGGAACGCCCTTGTGCTCGAAGTCCGTCACCTGAAACAGCAATTGAACGGTGCGCTGCTCGGGAATGACGCCCACCTCCAGGGCCTGCAGGCGAAAAAACCGGGACGTATCGGCGGGAATGAAGTCCTTGTCCTTTTTGCAGGAGCCGAGAAGGAGCACCAATGCACCGAGAAGGATGGGGAAAACACGCAGATTCATGGTCTTGCTTTTTGGTTAAACGAATGGCGGGGCTTCAGGTGTCTCGACTATAGGATACCGCCAGTGGGAAGGAACCCCTGCCCGGGGACTCGAAAAATTTTCGACGTTGTTCGAACGGTTCTTGGGAGAAGCCAAGTGTGCCCACGCCACAAATGTTGCCGAAAAAAGAGCCGCCGCCCGCACCGCTGACCCATCGGGTGGGTGGCCGAGGTGGGGGTTTGGGAGCGGGAGCCGCCCTTGGGCGATTCTTCTATCTTTAGGGCGCCGAATTCAAGACCAAATCATTACGAAACACCAATGAGAGGACTGGTCCGCAGGGCCGCCACGGCGGTCATTTTCGTCGTCGTCATGTTGGGAGGCTTGTACGGGGGGCGCTATTCCTTCGTGCTGCTCTTTGCCATCATCACGGCCCTGTGCCTGCGCGAATTCCTGTGCCTGGTGTTGGCGCGCTACTCGCGGCGGGATTCCATCCGCATTCTGCTGGGCATCGCCTTCGGGCTGACACCCTTCGCTCTGGCCACGCTCATCCAGCTCAATCTGGTACACTCCAACGAGGAGTTCATCATCGTCACCTCCATCCTCTTTTTTCCTTTCATCTTTTTGGCCTTCATCTACGAGCTTTTCACGGGCAGCGATTCGCCCTTCACCAATGTGGCGTTCATCGTCCTGGGCATGGTGTACATCGGGGCGCCCTTCGCCCTGCTGGATTTCATCGCCTTCCACGGGGAGGTTTTCTATGCCAACACGGTCTTCGGCTTGTTGCTGCTCAGTTGGGCGAACGACACCGGCGCCTACCTGATCGGCAGCCGTTTCGGGCGGCACCCCCTTTTCGCACGCATCAGCCCGAACAAGACCTGGGAAGGGACCATCGGGGGGGTGCTCATCACCTTCGGGGTGGGCCTGTTGCTCTATTGGGTTTTCGACGAGCTGCGCCTGCAAGACTGGATGGTGCTCTCGGCCATCGTGGCGGTTTTCGGCTCCCTGGGCGACCTGGTGGAGTCCATGCTCAAGCGCAGCGTCGGGGTGAAAGATTCGGGCGACCTGCTGCCCGGCCATGGCGGCGTGCTCGACCGCTTCGATGCCTTCATCTTCCTGTTGCCCTTCGCCGCCGCTTACCTGCTGTGGATTCGCTGAAGCCCCTCCCCCACCCCTGCCCTCCTTTCAGGGGCACCCCATTTTTCATTCAGAAAGTTTTGAAAAACAGCAGGTTTTCCGCACCTTGGGGCATTCCCCACCCCTTAAAAAATCAAAAAATGAAACGGATCCCCCTCCTTTGCACCCTGCTTTTCCTCGTCGGCGCCTGTGGCTCTCCTGCCCAAAAGACCCAAACCACCCTTCCCGATTCCCTCCCTTCCCTCGATGAAAAACGCTCCCTGTTCGACCATCTGGCGGCCCAACAAAACCCCTCCATCGAGCTGGTGGCCGATTTCCAGCAACTGATCGCCGACAAGTTTCAGCAGGAGTACCGCTCCGCCGCTCTTTTCTGCTACGACGATGCGGGGGAGGTCATCCTGGATGGCATCATCGAGCTGCGCACGCGCGGCAAGTTCCGCTGCCGCTACTGCGAGCACACGCCCATCAAGCTCAAAATCCCGAAAAAACAACTGAAGGCCGCCGAGATGCACAAACACAACGAAATCAAGCTGGTCTTCCCCTGCAAGCCCGGCTGGGAGTACAAAGATTACGTGCTGCGCGAATACCTCTGCTATCGGCTCTACAACCTCCTCTCTCCGTACAGCTACCGCGTGAAGCGGGTGGATTTCCTGCTGCGCGACAGCGCTAACCTGAAGTACGCTCAAAAGCTCTCGGGCTTCATCATCGAAGACAAAGAGGAGCTGGCCAAACGCCAGAACGCCAAAAAAACCTCCTTCGACTTCATCGACCCCGACACCCTCGACCCCCAAATCTACCTGCGCGTCCAGCTCTTCCAGTACCTCATCGGCAACACCGACTGGTGCACGACCACCACCCACAACCTCGAGCCGCTGCTGCTCAAGAGCGGAGTCATCGTGCCCGTTCCCTACGATTTCGATTTCTCGGGGATGGTCAATGCCGCCTACGCAACCCCCAACTCGACCCTCCCCATCGAGTCGGTGCGCCAGCGCTTCTTTTTGGGGCGATATGCTTCTTACGAGGAGCTGAAGCCCACTCTGGACTTCTTCCGGGAAAAGAAAGCCGCGCTTTTCGAGGAGGTGGCAGCGGCCGACTACCTGTCGCGCAGCAGCCGCAAAGCCCTGCGCAAATACATGGAGAAGTTTTACGAAGTCATCGAATCCCCCGAACGCGTCGAGGAGCATTTGCTGGGCAAGCCCGCCGACCTGCTCTATGCCTATTGAGCGAAGCGTTTATAGTGTCGGCGAATGAGGAAGAATGATGGAGGAGGAGGATTTGAGGATTTGTGGAACCGAGGAACCGAGAAACCAAAGAGAGTCTGGCCGCCCTGAAATGAATTCAACCTGAATCCCCGAATCAATAACTTTGGCGCACCGAACAGCCCGGGGAAAACCACCCACCCTGCGAAACATGCACTTGATTTTCGGTCTGGCGCTCGATGAAGAGAAGCTCTTGCGCCCCCGCCCGTTGGAGGGAGGGGTGTGGCGGGTGGGGCCCGCGGGCCTGCTCCACTTGCTGGAGAGCATGTTGGGCCACACCGGTCACCGGGAGGATACCGACCACCTGCGCATCGGGCGGATGAACCGCGCCGCCGCCGCGCTGCTGCAAGACGGAGGCCCCGAATGGTTCTTCCGCCGCTCTTTCGAAGCCGACCCCCTCGGCACCGCCGCCGATTTGCTGCGCCGCCGCGACGAACTCCTGCTGGCCGGCTGGGACTTCCAACCCAAACCCCAAGCCCCTCTGCGCCTGCAGCAATTGGCCGCCCTGCAGGAACGCTACCTCCGGGAGGCCCCTCCCCCGGGCATCGCCGAGCGCTGGACGGCCCTGTTGAATGCCCTGCAAGAGCAAACCCCGCCCTTCGAACGGGTGGAGGTGGTGGAACCCCCCGAACTGCTGCCCCCCCACCTGCAACGCGTGCTGAAACGGCTCGGGGCGCAACCCCAC
>CAZBYX010000358.1:0-4218 GCA_964496055.1 uncultured Saprospiraceae bacterium | reverse complement strand
TAGCACCGGCGAATGGGGATGAATATCACGCAAGGAGGATTTGAGGATTTGAGGATTTGAGGAACCGAGGATCTGACGATTTGGCGATTTGACGATTTGACAGCTCCCCGTCACGTCCTCACGGGCTAAACCTTTCGTGGGTGGCCCTTCACCTACTGACTCCAGAGGGTTCTTCAACGGCGCGGAGCGCCATCCCCTTTGGTAGCGGTTCGATGGGAAAATATCCGGCGGCGCAGCGCGACGCGCCCCTTGGTTAGGAGGGAACGGCACAAAGGTCGGGCGCACCGCAAAGGTGCACCCGACCGTGGGTGCTCGGGTGGAGCTTCCCGCTCCGCCCGAGCTTGGTCAATCCACCTTTTTGCTGATTTTGGAGCAAAACAAAAACGACCTTTTGGGACTTTATAGCCCCGATGAATGGCAATGAAAAGGGGGGTTGAGGATTTGGCGAATTGGCAATTTTACGATTTAACGATTTGACGATTTGACGATTTTACAGCTTCCCTTCACGTTCATCACGATGTCACGTCGTCACGCATGAAATCCATTCAGCCTGAATCACCGGAGCGATAAGAGGCGCCCCCCCAAAAAAAAACGCCCACTTCGAGGGCGGCTGCCGACGGAAGTGGGCGTTGGTCGGTGGGGGCGGGAGGACGGGGAATCAGAAGCTTGAAGCCCCGACGTTGGCGTCGTTGTAGCGCTTGGTCACTTCGTGCCAGTTGATGACGTTCCAGAAGGCGGCGATGTAGTCGGGGCGGCGGTTCTGGTAGTTGAGGTAATAGGCATGCTCCCAGACGTCGAGGCCGAGGATGGGCGTGCCGTTGTAGTCGTTGATGTCCATCAGGGGGTTGTCCTGGTTGGGGGTGGTGCAGATGAAGAGTTTGTCCTCGGGGTCCACGCAGAGCCAGGCCCACCCTGAGCCGAAGACGGAGGCGGCGGCATTGGAGAACTGCTCCTTGAAGGAGGCGAAGCCCCCGAAGTCGCGTTGGATGGCCTTGTGGATGTTCATGCGCTCACTGGGTTCGCCGCCGCCGTCGGGCGACATGATTTCCCAAAACAGGCAGTGGTTGTAGTAGCCGCCGCCGTTGTTGCGCACGGCGGTGCTGTACTTGGAGACATTGCGCAAAATTTCCTCGATGCTCTTCCCCTCCAGGTCGGTGCCCTCGATGGCGGCGTTCAGCTTGTTGGTGTACCCTGCGTGGTGTTTGGTGTGGTGGATTTCCATGGTGCGCGCGTCGATGTGGGGTTCGAGCGCGTCATAGGCATAGGGCAAATCGGGAAGTTTGAAAGCCATGGTCGTTTTGTTTTACGGTTTCGGCGGAGTGGCGGGCAAGGTGCGGGTTCCTTGTCCGCACTCCTCAAATGGTTTTTTCGAATGCGCGTGCTAATGCAACGCGACCAAAGATAAAGAGTTCGAAGGTGGCGGGGGAATCGCCCGGCGAGGCAGCCGTCAATCCACCTGCCCGCCCAGATCCAGCACGGCGGGGTTCATCCCCATGGTGGAGAAGCCGCCGTCGTGATAGAGGTTTTGCATGGTGACGTAGCGGCTCAGGTCGCTGAACAGAAAGACGCAATAGTCGGCGCAGGCTTCAGCGGGGGCGTTGCCCAGGGGAGCCATCTTGTCGGCGTAGTCGAAGAACTCCTGGAAGCCCTTGATGCCGCTGCCGGCGGTGGTCATGGTAGGCGACTGGGAGACGGTGTTGACGCGCACCTTGCGGGCCGTGCCGAAATGGTAGCCGAAGCTGCGGGCGATGGACTCGAGCAGGGCTTTGGCTTCGGCCATTTCGTTGTAGTCGGGGAAGACGCGCTGGGCGGCGATGTAGCTCAGAGCCACGATGGAGCCCCACTCGTTCATGGCTTCCTTTTTCCAGAGGGTTTGCATGACCTTGTGAAAGCTGAGGGCGCTGATGTCGAGGGTTTTCAGCATCCAGTCGTAGTTCAGGTCGGTGTAGGGGCGCTTCTTGCGCACGTTCAAAGACATGCCGATGGAGTGGAGCACGAAGTCGATGGGGCCGCCCAGGGCTTCGCGCGATTCGTCCACCAGCTTTTCGAGGTCTTCCAGGCTGGTGGCATCGGCGGGGATGATGGGCGCCTTCAGCCTTTCCCCGAGCTCCTGAATTTTGCCGAAACGCAACGCGACGGGGGCATTGGTCAGGGTGATGGCGGCGCCTTCTTCCACCACGCGCTCGGCCACTTTCCAGGCGATGGATTGCTCATCCAGGGCTCCGAAGACGATGCCTCGTTTGCCTTGCAATAAGTTGTTTCCCATAATGTTTTGTTGTGAGGGTGAAGGTTTTAGCCTATCGCGGCGCCCGCCCCCGAATGGCTTGGCCGGGGAATGGCACCCGCCTGCGGGGCAGCGGCGCAAGCCCGTCGGGAAGGCGGAAAGGGTTGGAGGTGGGCGGTCGAGGGGGAGGGGCACCCCCACCCGGCCACCGCCCCCCACCGCTTCCGTTCGGGGCGGCGCAAAGTTACGATTCCGGGGCAGGGGGCGAAACGGAGCGCCCAAAATAGGCAATTCCGGGGCAGGGCGGCATTCGCGGGAAATCCTACCTTTGCGGCAAATTTGAACAAACCATGATGGAACGCATGCTGAAACTGCACAAGTGGGTTGGGTTGGTCGGTCTGCTTTTGGTGGGCACCCTGCCCGCACAGGCGCAGAAATACGGCCACCTGAACAGTGCCGTGCTCCTGTTGGAGCTGCCCGAAACCCAGGCCGCCGACCAACAACTGAAAACCTACCAGGAAGAGCTGGTGAAGAAGGGGGAAGAAATGGCCAAGGCCCTGCAAGCCAAGTTGGAGCAGTTCTACAAGGATTACAACGAAGGGAAGCTGGCCCCCATTCACGCCCAGCAACGCCAGGAGGAGCTCAACGCCGAGCGTCAGAAAATCGCGCAATACGAACAGGAGGTGATTCAAAAGGTGGCGCAACGGCGGGAGGAGCTGCTGGCTCCCATCCTCGACAAGGTGCAGAAGGCCATCGAAGAAGTCGCCAAAGAGCACGGCTATGCCATGATTTTCGACTCCAGCATCGTCAATGCCATCCTCTACCTCGAGGAATCGGACGACGTGGCGCCGCTGGTGAAAGCCAAGCTCGGCATCCAATGAGCACTCCGCGGCGCATCCTGTACAACGTCACGGTCAAAATCGACCGCGCCGTCCACGACGAATGGCTGGACTGGATGCAACGGGTGCACATCCCCGACGTGATGGCCACGGGCCTGTTCCTGGAGTACAAAATCTGCCGCCTGCTCCACACCGACGAAGCCGACGGCATCACCTACGCCATCCAATACCTCTGCCCGAGCCTGGAGGCTTTTCAACGCTACCAGCAGGAACACGCCCCCCGGCTACAGGAAGAACACAGCCGGCGCTACCAAAACCGCTACGTAGCCTTCCGGACGCTCATGGAGGTGCTCCCCCAGAACTGACCCCCTGCGCCACTCCCCCCTTCTTCCAGAACGGAACCCATCGGTCGCCATGAAAAAAATCAGCCTCTCCGGAATGCTTGCCACCTTGCTGCTGCTCCTGTTTTGGGGGTGCGGGAGTACCGGAGAGGTGCGGGTGCAGGAGCTGCCCGTCCCTTCCAGGGAGGGTGGAGAGCCCCGCCTCTTCGTCCATGAAGAGACCGCCCTGCTCTCCTGGGTGGAATACCTCGACGACAGCACGGATGCCCTGCTGTTCGCCCGTTTGGAAGGCGATGCCTGGTCGGCACCCCGGGAAATCGCACGCGGCACGAACTGGTTCGTCAACTGGGCGGACTTTCCCTCCGTCATCGCCCACCCGGACAACCCCCGCCTGCTGGCCGCCCACTGGCTGCAAAAAAGCGCCCCTGGCACCTACGATTACCGGGTCATGCTCTCCTTCTCCCGGGACGGCGGGCAAAGCTGGAGCGCCCCCATGAGCCCCCATCAAGACAGCATCCCCGCCGAGCACGGCTTCGTCACGCTGCTGCCCCAACCCGATGAACGCTTGCTGGCCGTCTGGCTCGACGGGCGCCAGACCAAATCGGGAGGCGCCATGACCCTGCGCAGCGCCCTGCTCGACTTCGAGGGGCATATCTACCAGGCGGACCTGCTCGACGAACGGGTCTGCGATTGTTGCAGCACCGATGCGGTGCAGACGCCCTTCGGCCCTCTCGTCGCCTACCGCGACCGCAGCGAAAGCGAAATCCGGGACATCGCCTTGGTGCGCCAAACCCCCACGGGCTGGAGCCCGCCC
>CAZBYX010000357.1:0-4227 GCA_964496055.1 uncultured Saprospiraceae bacterium | reverse complement strand
GCATCAAAACCTGATTGCCGGAAGAATCACTTCAGCCGCAGGTGGCGGATGGTGTAGTAGAAGATGGTTCCGTAGCCCAATGCCAGCAGGGTGTGGAAGACGAGGAAGATGGTGTTGCCGGAGGAGAGCCCGATGAAGACGGCGGCGAGGAAATAGACGGTGAGCAGCCCTTCGAAGAAGGTGGTCCAGTTCCAGTGGCGGGGCAGGTAGTTGCCCACGTGGATGCGGTCGCTCAGGCTGAGGATGTTGAACTTGGGCGTCCGCTCGAAGGGGGACTTGCGGCCCAGGTACCCCTGCACGACGGCTACGGTGTTGTGGAGGCTCAAACCCATGCTGAGCGCCAGAAAGAGGGGAAAGAGGAACAGAAACTTGAGGAAAGTCTTGTAGGGGTTGCCGTTGCGGGGCCAAACGCGGGTGTTGGCCACGTAATAGACGGCGATGATGGACAACAAGCCCACCAAAAAGATACTCAGAAAGTGCGGGGTGAGATTCAGCTTCGCCAGCACGAAGAGGAGGGGCACGCTGAACACCCCCACGATGAAGACGAAGACGAACACCGTGCTGCCCAACAGGTGGGCGGTGGCGTGCACTTTCTGCCCAAACCGGAGGGAGGACCGCCACACGGCGGGGAGCATCTTGCGGGCGGTTTCGGCGCCACCCTTCATCCAGCGGAATTGCTGGGACTTGAGGCTGTTCATTTCAGCGGGCAGCTCGGCCGGCGAGGCGATGTTTTCCAGATACACGATTTCCCAGCCCTTGAGCTGAGCCCGGATGCTCAGGTCGAGGTCTTCGGTCAGGGTGTCGGCTTCCCAGCCGCCGGCATCCTCGATGGCCTGGCGGCGCCACAAGCCCGCCGTGCCGTTGAACTGCAACAGGTAGTTGCCGCTTTTGCGGCCCTGCTGCTCCACCGTGAAGTGGACGTTGAGTTGCATGGCTTGCAGCCGGGTGATGAGGGAATAGTCCTCGTTGAGGTGTTCCCAGCGGGTTTGCACCACTCCCACGCGGGGGTTGCGGAAATGAAGGATGGTGGTTCGCAGGAAATCGGGTTTGGGCAGGAAATCGGCATCGAAGATGGCGATGAGCTCTCCGCGGGCGTACTGCAGCCCGTCGCGCAGGGCCCCTGCCTTGTAGCCTTCGCGGGAGGGGCGTCGGATTTGTTCGATTTGGAAGCCGCGGCGCTTGTAGTATTCCACCTTGCGGCGCACCAGCTCCACGGTTTCGTCGGTGCTGTCGTCGAGGATGTGCACTTCGAAGCGGTCGCGGGGGTAGTCCTGTTGCAGGATGTTGTCGATGAGGCGCTCCACGACGAAGCGCTCGTTGTAAACGGGCAACTGGATGGTGACGAAGGGCAGCTCTTCGTGGCCGTTGGCTCGCAAGATTCGGCCGGCGGCCGGGTCCTTCAGGTGCTTGCGGTATTGCAGCAGCAGGTGAAATTGCATCAGGCAATAGGCGGTGATGTAGCTCAACGCCAGTGCATAGATGCCGAGGACGGCGTAATAGACGAGGGTGGTGGTCATCGCCGAGGTTGGTTTGCCATGGAGGTCGGAAAAAACCCAACACCCCTCCTTCCCCCTTCCCACACGGGTTGGCAGGGGAGAAGGAGCCGGGCTTCAGCAAGCGTGGAAAAACGCTAAGGGGATTGCGTGCATCACGCGTTCAAAGTCAGATTCTCGCCGGAAGCCGCCGGCTTCGGCGGCGGGGCAAAAATACCCCTTTTCCCCGCGGCCGCTTTGTCCGCCAACCTACACCACCCCGGAAGCCACCCTCCCCCACCCCTCCACCCGCCCCGCACACGGGTTCCCTTTTCGGGGGTAAGGGTTTTGAGGGGTTCCTACGGACATTCGCAGGGGAACCTTGCACACCTTCCCCTTTTCAGGAATTTTCCCCATTTTGGCGGGCAACCGTCTGCCCTTTCCAACGACCCCTTCAACGCCTTCGACTTCCATCACCCAAAACTGCCTGCCATGACACTTCAAATCAAAACACTGGACGAATACCGCCAAGCCTGGAAACGCAGCGTGGACGACCCCGAGAGTTTCTGGGCCGAACAGGCCGCCTCCTTCCATTGGCGCAAGAAGTGGGGCAAAGTCCTCGAATGGGATTTCCACAAACCAGACGTGAAGTGGTTTGTCGGCGGCAAGCTGAACATCACCGAAAACTGCCTGGACCGCCACCTGGACAGCCGCGGCGAGCAAACCGCCCTGCTTTGGGAACCCAACGACCCCGCCGGAGAGTCGCGCCGCTACAGCTTCCGGGAGCTTTACGCCGAAGTGAACCGCACGGCCAACGCCCTGAAAGCCCACGGCATCCGCAAAGGCGACCGCGTGTGCTTCTACATGCCCATGGTGCCCGAGCTGGCCATCGGCATCCTGGCTTGCGCGCGCATCGGCGCGGTGCATTCGGTGGTCTTTGCCGGATTCAGCGCCAGTGCGCTGGCCGACCGCATTAAAGATGCCACCTGCAAAATGGTCGTCTGCAGCGATTACAACCGCCGGGGCGCCAAAAACATCCCCGTCAAAGCCGTGGTGGACGAAGCCCTCGCCATGGGCTGCGACAGCGTCGAAACCGTCCTCGTTTTGCAACACACCGGCGAAGACATCCCCTGGCAGGAAGGGCGCGACAAGTGGTGGCACGAGGAAGTGCCGGGGCAAAGCCCCCTCTGCCCCGCCGAGGAAATGGACAGCGAGGACATGCTCTTCATCCTCTACACTTCCGGCTCTACGGGCAAGCCCAAGGGCGTGGTTCACACCATCGGCGGCTACATGGTGTACACCTGCTTCAGCTTCCGCAACGTCTTTCAGTACCAGGACGGGGACATCTACTGGTGCACCGCCGACATCGGCTGGATCACCGGCCACTCCTACATCGTTTACGGGCCCCTGCTGGCGGGCGCCACGACGATGATGTTCGAGGGGGTGCCCACCTGGCCCGATGCGGGGCGCTTCTGGCAAATCTGTGAAAAGTACCGGGTCAATCAATTTTACACCGCCCCTACTGCCATCCGCGCCCTGATGGCCTGCGGCGACGAATACGTCGAAAAGTACGACCTGAGCAGCCTGAAGGTCATCGGTACCGTCGGCGAACCCATCAACGAAGAAGCCTGGCACTGGTACAACGACAAGGTCGGCCGCGGCAAGGCGCCCATCGTGGACACCTGGTGGCAAACCGAAACCGGGGGCATCCTCATCAGCCCCCTGCCGGGCATCACCGACACCAAACCCTGCTACGCCAGCTACCCCCTGCCCGGGGTGCAGCCCCTGCTGGTGGATGCCGACGGGCGGGAAATCACCGAAAACGAACGGGAGGGCCTGCTGTGCATCAAATTCCCCTGGCCGAGCATGCTGCGCACCACCTACGGCGACCACGAACGCTGCCGCCAAACCTATTTCGCCGCCTTCCCGGGGCTGTACTTCACCGGCGACGGCGCCCGCCGCGACGCCGAAGGCCGCTACCGCATCATCGGCCGGGTGGACGATGTCATCAACGTCTCGGGGCATCGCCTCGGCACCGCCGAGGTGGAAAACGCCATCAACGAACACCCCCTCGTCGTCGAGTCCGCTGTGGTCGGTTACCCCCACGACATCAAGGGCCAGGGCATCTACGCCTTCGTCATCACCCAGGGGGAAGTCCAAGACCCGGCCGCTTTTGAGAAGGAAGTGCGCGACACGGTGGCCCGCGTCATCGGGCCCATCGCCAAACCCGACGTGATACAGGTGGTGCCCGGCTTGCCCAAAACCCGCTCGGGGAAAATCATGCGCCGCATCCTGCGCAAAATCGCCGCCGGCGATACGGAAAACCTCGGCGATGTCAGCACCCTGCTCAACCCCGAAGTGGTGGAAGCCATCAAGGTGGGAGCGGCCTGAAAGCCCCCGGAAAGGGGGTTGAAGATGGGTTTACAATGGGTGCGCAGTGGGCAAGACATCGAAACAAATGGAAATAAGGGTTGGGGGTCGGGTGTGGGAGGGGGGAGGGGGTTGAAACACGTGGAAATATATGGAGACAGGTTGAAATAAATTGTCTCCCCACCCGCGCGCCCTTTCCTGTTAAATCGTAAAACTGTGAAATCGTAAAATCGAAGGGAGGGGGTGGGATCTGAGGTTTGGGTTTGTTCGAAACCGCAGTGTGAACCGTACGGTCAAGCCAGAGTTACCCACAGAGTGAACAGCACCCCTCCCCAAACCCAAACCCTCATCCTACTGCCTACTGTCAACTGCCTACTGTCAACTG
>CAZBYX010000356.1:0-4251 GCA_964496055.1 uncultured Saprospiraceae bacterium | reverse complement strand
TCACCGCCATGAACACCCCCGAAGACCACCCCGCCCGCGACATGCAGGACACCTTCTACCTGCGCGACTTCCCCAACCTCCTGCTGCGCACCCACACCTCGAGCGTGCAGGCGCGCGTCATGGAGCGCACCCAGCCTCCCATCCGCATCATCGCACCGGGCCGCGTCTATCGCAACGAGACCATCAGCGCCCGCTCCCACTGCCAGTTCCACCAGGTCGAGGGCCTGTTCGTCGACGAGGGGGTCTCCTTCGCCGACATGAAGCAGACCCTGCTGCTCTTCGCCCGCGAAATGTACGGCGAGGACGTGCGCATCCGCCTGCGGCCCTCCTACTTCCCCTTCACCGAGCCCAGTGCCGAAATGGACGTCTCCTGCTTCATCTGCAACGCCAAGGGCTGCAACATCTGCAAGTACACCGGCTGGGTGGAAATCCTGGGTTGCGGCATGGTGGACCCCCAGGTACTCGAAAACTGCGGCATCGATTCCGAGCGCTACACCGGCTTTGCCTGGGGCATGGGCATCGAACGCCAGGCCATGCTGCTTTACGGCATCAACGACATCCGCTATTTCTTCGAAAACGACGTGCGCTTCCTGCGCCAGTTCCGCGCCGTCGTGGATTGAGCCCATCCCCCTTGCCCATGACCCCCGACTCCCTGCACACCACCGCCTACCACGCCCACCGCCAGGCCCTGGACGCCGGCCGCCTGCGCTGTGAGGAGCTCGTCCAGGGCTTCCTCGAGCGCATCCGCGCCACCGAGGAGCTGAACATCTATCTGGAGGTCTTCGAATCGGAAGCCCTGCAACGCGCCCGCCGGCTGGACGCCAAGCCCCCCGAAGAGCGGGGCAAGCTCTTCGGCCTGGTCGTCAGCCTCAAGGACGTGATTTGCTACGCCGAGCACCGGGTGGAAGGCGGCTCGCGCATCCTGCAGGGGTTTCGGAGCCTGTACTCCGCCACCGCTGTGGAGCGCCTGCTGGCCGAAGACGCCATCCTCATCGGGCGGGTGAATTGCGACGAGTTCGCCATGGGCAGCTCGACGGAGAACCCCTGGTTCGGCCCCACGCGCAATGCCGCCGACCGCGAGCGGGTGGCGGGGGGCAGCTCGGGCGGTTCGGCGGTTGCGGTGCAGGCGGGCACCTGTCACGTCTCGCTGGGCTCCGATACGGGCGGCTCCGTTCGCCAACCCGCCGCCTTTTGCGGAGTGGTGGGGCTGAAGCCCACCTACGGGCGCGTTTCGCGGCACGGGCTGTTGGCCTACGCTTCCAGCTTCGACCAAATCGGCGTGCTGAGCCCTACGGTCGAGGATGCCGCCCGGGTACTGGAAGTCATCGCCGGGCCCGATGATTTCGATGCCACCGCCGCCCAAAGCCCCGTGCCGCCCTTCAGCCAGGCCCGCTGGGAAGGGAGCGCCCGCATCGCCTACTTCCCCGAAATGCTCGAGCATCGGGGGCTGGACCCCGAAATCCGTGCCGCCACCTTCCAGGCCCTGGAGCGGCTGGGCGCAGCGGGGCATGCCGTCGAGCCCGTCGAATTTCCCTGGCTGGAGTATCTGGTGCCCACCTACTACGTGCTGACCACCGCCGAAGCCGGCAGCAACCTCAGCCGCTACGACGGCGTCCGTTATGGCTACCGCAGCGCCGATGCGGCCGATTTCCGGCAGGTCTTCGAAAAAACCCGCACCGAAGCCTTCGGCCGCGAAGTGAAGCGCCGCATCATGCTCGGCACTTTCGTCCTCAGCGCCGGCTACTACGATGCCTACTACACGCAGGCCCTCAAGGTGCGCCGCCTCATCAAAGAACAGCTCGAAGCCCTCTTCCAGGACTTCGACTTCCTCGCCGCCCCCGTCTCCCCGGTCTTTCCCTGGCGCATCGGCGCCCTGAAAGACGACCCCGTCGCCATGTATCTGGCCGACATCTACACCGTGCTGGCCAACCTGGCGGGCTTGCCCGCCCTGACCCTTCCCCTTCCCCGCCCCCCCGCGGCGCTGCCCATCGGGGTTCAGTTCATGGCACCGCCTTTCGAGGAGGCGCGCTTGCTCGGCTTTTGCGCCTCGGAGGCGAATTTTTGAGGGGGGCGCCCCCGGGCTTGCAACAATTCGTTTATTTTGCAAGGCATGGAAAACAATTTGCTTGACACGCCCATCGAGTACCTCAAGGGGGTGGGACCCAAACGCGCCGAATTGCTGCGGGCCGAGCTGGGCGTGCACACCTTCGGGGACCTGCTCCTCCACTTCCCTCACCGCTATGTGGACAAAACGCGCTTTCGGCAAATCCGGGAGCTGCAGCCCGAGGACGGGGAGGTGCTGCTGCGCGGCATCCTGCGGCGGGTGTCGGTGGTGGGTGAGGGGCGCAAGCGCCGGCTGGTGGGGCGCCTGCGCGACGCAACGGGGGTCATCGAGCTGGTGTGGTTTCAGGGCATCCCCTGGGTTGAAAAGCACCTGGTGGTGGGGGGCGAATACGTGGTTTTCGGGCGGCTGCAGGCTTTCGGCAACCGCCTGTCCATCCCCCACCCCGAAATGGAGCCCGTCAACCCCGAAAACGTGCAGGCGGCCCTGACCTTCGCCCCCGTGTACCCCAGCACCGACAAACTGAACCGCAGCGGCCTGGACCAAAAGCTGCGCCGCCGCCTCATCGCCACCCTGCTCGAACGCCTCCGCCCCGAAGACCTGCCCGAAAACCTGCCCCCCAACCTGGTCGAGTCCCTGCGCTTCCCCGACCGCTTCACCGCCCTGCGACACATTCACTTCCCGCGCAACGAAGCTCAGCTGGAAGCCGCCCGCCGCCGCCTCAAGTTCGAGGAGCTCTTCTTCCTCCAGCTGCGCCTGCTGCGCCTCAAAAAACACCGCGAGCAGAGCACCCCCGGCTACGTCTTCGAACGGGTCGGCGAACGCTTCCACCGCTTCTACCGCGAGAAGCTGCCCTTCGAACTGACGGATGCCCAAAAGCGCGTCCTGCGCGAAATCCGGCGCGACCTGGGCTCCGGCCGCCAGATGAACCGCCTGCTCCAGGGCGATGTGGGCAGCGGAAAAACCATCGTCGCCCTGATGAGCATGTTGCTCGCCCTGGACAACGGCTTCCAGGCCTGCCTCATGGCCCCCACCGAAATCCTCGCCCAGCAGCACTACAACACCATCAGCGCCTACCTCAAGGGGCTGGGCGTGCAGGTGGCCTTTCTCTCCGGCACGGTCAAGGGCGCCAAGCGCAAGAAGCTCCTCCAGTTGCTCGCCGAGGGGCACATCCACATCCTCATCGGCACGCACGCCCTCATCGAGGAGCCCGTCCGCTTCAAAAACCTGGGGCTGGCCATCACCGACGAACAGCACCGCTTCGGGGTCAAGCAACGCGCCGCCCTGTGGAAGAAAAGCAGCCCCTGCCCCCCGCACATCCTCGTCATGACCGCCACCCCCATCCCCCGCACCCTCGCCATGACCCTCTACGGCGACCTGGACGTGTCCATCATCGACCAGATGCCCCCGGGGCGCAAGCCCGTCGAAACGCGCCACTTCTGGGAAAGCCAGCGCCTGCGCGTCTTCGGCTTCATGCGCGAGCAAATCGCCCTCGGGCGCCAGGTCTATGTGGTCTATCCCCTCATCGAGGAGTCCGAAACCCTGGATTTGAAAAACCTCCAGGAAGGCTACGAAGCCCTCTGTCGCGAATTTCCACCCCCCCGATACCAGATCAGCGTAGTGCACGGGCGCATGAAGCCCGCCGACAAGGACTTCGAGATGCAGCGCTTCCTCAAGGGGGAGACCCAGATCATGGTGGCCACCACCGTCATCGAAGTGGGGGTGAACGTGCCCAACGCCAGCGTCATGGTCATCGAAAACACGGAGCGCTTCGGGCTGTCCCAGCTCCATCAGTTGCGCGGGCGGGTGGGCCGCGGCGCCGAACAATCTTATTGCCTGCTGCTGACAGGGAACAAACTCAGCAAGGAAAGCCTCGAACGCATCCAGACCATGTGCCGAACCAACAACGGCTTCGAAATCGCCGAAGCCGACCTGCGCCTGCGCGGCCCCGGCGACCTGGAAGGCACCCTCCAGAGCGGCGTCCTTCAGTTCCGCCTCGCCGACCTGGCTCGCGACGGCCGCATCCTCCAAACGGCCCGCGCCCTGGCTCAGAAAATCCTCGAACGCGACCCCGCCCTCCAACGCCCCGAACACGCCCCCCTGCGCACCTTCCTCGAACAAGACGCCCGCGAACGCGAACGCTGGAGCCGCATCGGGTGATTCGTTCTTGCCCGGTTCGTTGTTCGTTG
>CAZBYX010000355.1:1216-4253 GCA_964496055.1 uncultured Saprospiraceae bacterium | reverse complement strand
GGGGGTGGGCGGTGTGGGGGCGGGCGCCCCCCGAACCGCTTCCCCTTGCCCGTTGGGGGTGTTGCAGCTCAGCAGGAGCAGGCAGCAGAATAGGAGGTGCGTTTGCATGGAGGGTGGTTTTGCGTTCCAGGAATTTTGGGGCTTGCAGAGCAGCCCCTTTGCGAAAGTCCGAAATTTTTGGGAGGGGGCTCCGGGCGCTTCAGTAGTCGAAAGCCAGTTGCTCCTGGGGGTAGCCGAAAAGGCATTCCTTCTTGATGAGGTTGGCCACCTTGGAGGGGACGAGTTTTTCCCAGCCGGGTTCGTTGGTCTGGAGCATGTGGAGGACTTCGCGGGAGAAGATGTGCAGGATTTCGGGGTCGTAGTTTTCCACGTCGCAGATCTGGCGGTTGTCGAGCAGGTGGCGATAGAGGAACTTGACCCCTTCGGGGATGGGGAGGTTGTGGGCGGTCATGAGCTCCTCGCTGCCTTCCTGCAGGGCGGGATAGACGTAGAAGCGGACGTTTTTGGTGAACAGCTCCCCGAAGGCGGAAAGCAGGCGGCTTTCCATGTTCTCGTAGTACTTGCGGGTGACGAGCTCGAGCAGGGGGCGCACCCCGATGACCAGCCCCAGATGGCGCAGCTTGTAGTCGCTCAGGTAATTGATCAGGCGGGGGTATTCTTCGCAATTGGAAACGACGACGGTCTGGCCCAGGGCGGCGAGCAGCTCGGTGCGGTCGAGGAAGTCCTGTTCGTCGAGGGGGCCGTCTTGCTGGAGGTTGTCCAGGGTGATTTCGGTGAGCAGGGCGCATTTCTGGGGGTCCACCTCGGGTTCGCGCGTGAACTGCTCGTAGGCTTTGTGAATCATGTCCAGGTTGACGAGGGTGGGGGGGCGGAAGCTGCCCCGGACGACGAGGGCGGACTTTTTGTAGAGGAATTCGGAGGCGTGGAGGTTGTTCTTGTTGGGCCCGAAGATGGCCACGTCGCTGAGGCCGAACTGCACGAGCCAGAGGCTGAGCAAGCGGTTGTCGAGGTGTTCGAAATCGGGCCCCGTCATGCGAATCATGTCGATGATGACGCGGCCGCGAAGGCCGTCCATGAGGGACTGGACGAGGGTTTGGGGGGCTTGGTGGTAGCGGTAGCAGGCGTAGATGAGGTTGACGCCAAGGATGCCGACGGCCTGCTGTTGCAGGCGGTTGTCGTTGTCGAGCATCTTGACGTGGAGGACGATGTCGTTGGGCTCGGAGTGTGGGTGGAGCTGAAAGCGGATGCCCAGCCAGCCGTCCCCCCGGATGGTGCGGTGGAAGTTGATGGCGGCCACCGTATCGGCGAAGGAGAAGAAGTTGGTGTTGGGGCGCTGGTGGCGCAGGCGGCGCTCCATGAGGTCGTACTCGTGGTCGAGCATTTTGTACAGGCGGCTCTCACAGACGTAGCGGCCGCTGGGTTCGGGGCCGTAAATGTCGTCCGAGACGACCTTGTCGTAGGCCGACATGGTCTTGGCGATGGTGCCGACGGCGCCGCCGGCCTGGAAAAAGTAGCGCGCCACCTCCTGCCCGGCACCGATTTCGGCGAAGGAGCCGTAGATGCTGTCGTCCAGGTTGATTTCCAGGGCTTTTTGTTCGGTTTCGAGGGCTTGGTGGTTCATGGCGATTGGCTTGGGACGGAGCCGAGAGCAAGCGGTGGGTGGAGGGGGGGGATGGTCCAGGTCGAATCCCTGCTGCATCCACGGCTTCTCTTCGGTCTTCAACGGGAAGGGGAGGTTCGGGGATGCCTTTCCTCCCAAATTCTTTCGGAACTTTTCGGGGTGGAGTGATGTGGCTTTCGTTTCGGCCCGCAAAGATGGCGCAAAAAGCGGGGGTGGGCAACCGGCGTCAGCGCCGTCGGGGTTTGTAGCGCGCCTGGTCGAGCAGGGATTGGGCGTCGCGCAGGGCGATGAGTTCGGGCAGGGTGGTTTGGGGGTGGCGCTGCATGTAGCTGTCCACGATGCGCCAGCCGATGAAGGCGGCGGTGCGGCCCGGTGCTTCGGGGGGCATGCCCGGCGAATGGGGGCTGTACTCCACCAGCTTGCGGAATTCGTTCCACTTCACCGAGTAGAGCAGGTCTTCCGAAAGGAGGTAAGCCCAGATGTCGAGCTCGTTGGCCTGCACCCAATCCCACTGCTCCCGGGAGTATTCCATGATGACGGTGTCGGGGGCGTAGGGCAGCAGCCGGTCGAGGATGTACAGCTCCTTGCCCTTGTGAATCATGTGGTCGAGCAGGCGTTGCCCCGGCGTGGGGCCGAGCAGGTCTTGAACCAGGGGGATGAAAGCCTTCAGCACGAGGTGGTCCTTGTTGAAGGTGCGCGTCAGGTAAGACGAGAAGTTGGGGTTGCCGGGGTTGTAAGCGGCGTAGGGGTAGTCTTCGCCCAGAAAGAAGTCCAGGCCGACGGCCAGGCGATTGTCGCCGTACACGAAGCTCATCAGGGTGTATTCGGAGAGGAAGGTGGTCACATCGCCTACGGGCTGGTCGGGGAAGTAGTATTTGAAAAAGCGGAAAGCCTGCTCGAACTCCCGGTGGATGTCTTCCATGTCGCTGAAGACGATCTGGCAGGTGTCGTACAGTCGGCGCAAGGGGGGGTGGGTGATGAACCCCCGGATGTAGGCTTCCGGGCCCTGGGGGGCAATGCGGGGGTCGTCGGCGCCGAGGATTTCCCCGAAGAACAGGGGGGCGAACTCGGGGTAGCGGGCGCGCAACGCCTGCAAGCCTTCCGCAATGTGGTTGGTGTCCAAGGCGAACAAATCGCGGTCGAAGCGGCGCAACGGCACGTCCACCTCCACCCCCGACACGTCGGGAATATTGGTACCTTTGCCGCACCCGGAATTTTGAAGGCCCACCCAGATAATGAGGGCGGCCAAGAAAGCGTTTTTCAGGCTCATATTCAGGTGTTTGAAAGGATGCTCGCGAACGGAGTTCGCGAGTACAGTGTGGTTCGACGGTCTCGCGAGCGGAGTTCGCGAGTACGGTTTCTCGTACTTTCGAACTCTGTTCGAAAGGGGGTCTCGCGAACAGAGTTCGCGAGTGC
>CAZBYX010000355.1:0-1116 GCA_964496055.1 uncultured Saprospiraceae bacterium | reverse complement strand
TCGTACTTTCGAACTCTGTTCGAAAGGGGGTCTCGCGAACAGAGTTCGCGAGTGCGGTGCGGTTCGCGGGTACGATGACAGGGTCGGCAAATATTGGAAAACTTCAAAACCGAATTGAATGAAAAAAATTGTTGTGCTCTCGCTCTTGTTCAGCCTTGGCAGCCTTTGGGCGGTCGGGCTGCGTGCTCAGGGGGAATTGCGTTTCGGCTTCCAGGTCAGTCCGGTGTTCAGCTGGATGAGCACCGACGACCGCCTGGTGAACGGCAACGGCAGCAACCTGGGTCTGAAGTTGGGGGTGCTCGGCGAGTACTACTTCCGACCCAACTACGCCATCATGTCGGGTATCGGCTTCGCCTTCAATCACGGAGGCACCTTGTTTTACGAAAACGGCGGTGAAATCTGGACGCGCGCCGACCTGCCCAGCGAACTCCCCAACCGCAACCTACCCCCGGGGGTGAACCTCGAGTACAACGTCCAGTACATCGAGATTCCCCTGGCTTTGCGCCTGCGCTCCAACGAGTTCGGGTACTACCGCATCTATGTGGATGCCCCGGTTTTCACGCTGAACTTCAAGACCCAGGCGCGGGGCTCCATCCAGGGCTCGGGCATCGACGAAGAAAAAATCGACATCCGCAAGGAAGTCAACGGCCTGGCTCTGTCCTGGGGGCTGGGTGTGGGCATGGTGTACGAAGCCAGTGCTTCCTTGCAATTGACCGGCGGGGTGGCCTACCAGCGCTTTTTCACCGACATCGTAAAGGACTCCGACGCCGACGATTCGAAAAACGTCATCAATTCCCTTACCCTTCGCTTCGGTATCGTCTTTTGATCCGCGCCCGCGCCTGCCTGAAAGCCCTTCCCCCACCCCGACGGAGGAAGGGCTTTTCGTTTATAGCGCAGGTGAATGACATTGAAAAGAGGATTTGAGGATTTGGCGAATTGAGGATTTGGTGATTTGAGGATTGAGTGCCCTGCACGAAATATCCGGCGGGCTGCCTCCCCAACGGAGAGTGCAGGCGCCGGATGAGAACCACAGTATGAGAGCCTTTGCGTTGTGGAGTCCAAACAGCCCCCGCACACCCTGCGCTCCTCCTCTCCGACCGGGGGCGAGGGGGGGGG
>CAZBYX010000354.1:0-4272 GCA_964496055.1 uncultured Saprospiraceae bacterium | reverse complement strand
CTCGCTGGTGGCCCCGGTCACCCGTCCCGAATTTCCAGTCGGTGCAAGCGGTTTTCCCTAACTTGCCCGGCCTTGAAACGCAAACGAGATGGAGCAACAACAGCAGGCAGGTCAACGGGTGGAAACCCAATTGAGTCGGGAGCTGGGGCTGACCAGCGCCTTGGCCATCGGGGTAGGGACGATGATTGCGGCGGGCATTTTCACGCTATCCGGGTTGGCGATTCGCAATGTGGGTTCGGCGGCGATTGTGGCTTTCTTCCTGGCTGCCGTGGTGGCTACCTTCACGGCGCTGACCTATTGCGAGTTCGTGTCCATTTATCCGCGCACCGGGGAGGGGTATCTCTACGCGCGCAAGACCTTCAACCCCCTGAGCGCCTATTTCGTGGGCTGGGCCCTTTTTCTGGGGTATGCCTCCAGTTGTGCCTTTTACATCGCCAGCCTGTCGAGTTATTTCAACGAGTTCATCTGGCACAGTCCCTGGGAGTCGCTTTTCGGGGTGCTCATGCTCATCGTGCTGACGCTGCTGAACATCAAGGGGACAAAGGAATCGGGGCGGTTTCAAATCTGGGTGACGGCGGCGAAGGTCTTGTTGCTCATCTGGTTCATTTTCGGGGGCTTGCGCTTCATCGAGCCGCAGGAGCTGTTGAATCGCTTCAGCAGGGACATCGTGGCCATCGGCTCCACGGCGGCCATGGTGTTCATCACCTTTTTCGGCTTCAGCGCCATTGCCGCTTCGGCGGGCGAGGTGCGCAACCCGGTGAAGACCATTCCCCGGGCGATCTTCATCAGCATGGGGGTGGTGACCCTGCTTTACACGCTGGTCGTTTTGGTGGTGCTCTTTGCCGGGCTGGAGGAGTACACCGAAGCCGCCATGGGGGAGGCCGCTCAAAAATTTCTGGGGTCCATCGGGGGGTATGTCATCATTGCGGGGGCGATTTTCAGTATGATTTCCGCCTCGAACGCTTCGGTCATGGCGGGCTCGCGGGTGCTGCTTTCGATGGGTCGGTTGGGGCATTTGCCGAAGGAAATCGGCCTCATCAACGAGCAGACCCGCACGCCGGTCATTGCCGTCATGCTGATTGGGGGCGCCATTCTGGTCTTCGCCTTGCTGTTGCCCCTGGAGGAGCTGTCGTACTTCGCCAACACGGTTTTGTTGCTGGCGCTCATCCTGGTCAATTGGGCGCTCATCGTGCATCGGCGCCGGTTTCCCGACATCGAGCGGCCCTTTCGGGTGCCGCTGGTGCCCTTGCTGCCGGCTTTGGGCATCGCCGCCAACCTGTACCTGATCGTGCAGATTTTCCAGCATCCCCTGCCTTTGTTTTTGGCATTGGGCAGCCTGGTGCTCGGCATCGCCTACTTCGTCACCTGGAAGGGCGCCCAGCCGGAGGAGGCGGTGTTGCCGGGGGTGCCGTCGCACGTGGCGCACAGCCAGGGCCGGGGCTCGATGGACAAGGAGCGGTTTCGGGTGTTGGTGCCCTTGGCCAACCCGGCCACCATGCAGCAGCTCATTCGGCTGGCCGCCGCCATCGCACGTGAAAAGCAAGGGGAGGTGTTGTTGTTGAAGGTGGTTACCGTGCCGGAGCAGCTCCCCCTGACCGCCTTCGACGAGCGCACCATCGAGCGGGAGGAGGCGCAGCTCCATCGGGCGCGCAAGCTGGCCGAAGAACTGGAGGTGCCGAGCCACGAGCTCATCAAGGTGAGCTACAACGTGGCGCGGGCCATCCTGGAAACGGCGCGGGAACGCTTCTGCGACCTCATCCTCCTGGGGTGGAAGGGTCACAGCACCAATCGGGAAAAGATTTTCGGCACCATCACGGATGCCATCCTGACCCACGCCCGCTGCGACCTGTTGCTGGCCAAATTCGCCGGTTCGGAGCTGCCGCAACGCTTCCTGCTGCCCACCGCCGGCGGCGAGCACGCCCGCTGCGCCGAGCAGTACGCCGCCGCCATCGCCCGCAGCCTCGGGGGCAGCCTCACCGTCTGTCAGGTCGTGCGGCCCGATTTGGAAAAGGAAGCGCTGACCCAGCGGCAGGAAAACCTCGCTCACGCCGTGGAGCGCATCCAACAGAGCAACGGCCTGCAGGTGGACAGCCTCCTCATCCCCCACCCAAACGTCGTGCAGGGCATCGTGCAGGCGGCCGGGCGCTTCGATGCCGTCGTGGTGGGGGCGGCCGGGCGCAGCATTTACCCGCAAATCCTGCTGGGCAACATCCCCGAGGAAATCGCCCGCCGGGTGGACAAGACCGTCCTGGTGGTCAAGCATTACCACCCGGTCAAAGCCCTGCTCGGGCGGGTGATGGGGGATTGAGCGCCGAGTGTGGGGCAAGGGCCCTATCTTGCAGGGCAGCAACCCGCCGACCATGCGCATCGCCATTCTGTCAAGGGGGCCGAATCTCTACTCCACCCAGAGCTTGTTCCGGGCGGGCTTCCGGCGTGGGCACCAGATGGAAATCATCGATTACCTGAACTGCAACCTGGTGCTCGAGCGCGGCCGCCCCTACATCTATCACGGCGACCGCCCCCTGATGGACCTGGACGCCGTCATCCCGCGCATCGGGGCATCGGTTACGTTTTACGGGGCGGCGGTCATTCAGCAATTCGAGCTCATGGGCGTGTACACCGCCGCCCGGGCCGATGCGCTGCTGCAAGCCCGCGACAAGTTGCGCAGCCTGCAATTGCTCGCCGCCGCCGGCATGGACATTCCCCGCACCTTCATCGTCAACAACCCCGACGTGGTGGGCAGCCTCATCGACGAGCTGGGCGGCCCGCCCGTCGTCATCAAGCTGCTGGAAAGCACCCACGGCCTGGGGGTCATTCTGGCCGAAACCCGCAAGACCGCCATTTCCATCGTGGAAGCCTTTCAGCGCACCAACCAGAAGGTCATCGTGCAAGAGTTCATCGAGGAGGCCCGCGGCGCCGACATCCGGGTGTTGGTGGTGGGGGGGCGGGTGGTGGCCGCCATGCGCCGGCAGGCGGTGGATGGGGAGTTTCGCTCCAACCTGCACCGCGGAGCCAGCGCCACGCGCGTCAAGCTGCGGCAGGAGGAGGTCAACCTCGTGCAGCGCGCCGTCAAGTTGCTGGGTCTGGACGTGGCGGGGGTGGATTTGCTGCGCTCCCGACGCGGCCCCCTGCTCCTGGAAATCAATGCCTCCCCCGGCTTGGAGGGCATCGAAACCATCACGGGGGTGGACATCGCCGGCGCCATCATCGAGCACGTCGTGCGGCGGGCGCGCAAACTCGCCGCCTACCGAAGCCGGCAGCTGCGAAAATGACCTCAAACCGAACCACCGACGAAACCATGCGCATCGAAAAGAAGGAGGAATGGCTGCCCCTGGAAGTACACACCGCCCAGGTGGCTCCCGGCGAGCACGAACTCATCCGCATGCGGGTGGGGCGCCTGCCCAGCAACACCCCCATTCACCTCTACGTGCACGTGTATCGCAGCACGGAGCCGGGGCCCACGCTGCTGGTGCTGGCGGGCGTGCACGGCGATGAAATCAACGGGGTGGAAATCGTGCGGCGGGCGGTGGTTTCCGGGGTCTTCGAAAAGCTGCAACGCGGCACCGTCATCGCCATTCCCTTGCTCAACATCTACGGCTTCAACAACTTCTCGCGCGAAGTGCCCGACGGCAAGGATGTCAACCGCAGCTTCCCGGGCACCCGCAGCGGTTCGCTGGCGGCGCGCGTGGCGCGCATCCTCAGCCGGAAAATCCTGCCCCTGGTGGACTTCGGGGTGGACTTCCACACGGGCGGGCGCAGCCTCTACAACCACCCCCAGATTCGCTACACCCGCGGCGACGAGCGGGCACAGGAGCTGGCCCGCACCTTCGCGGCTCCCGTCCTGTTGGCGCAGCGCCCCATTCCCAAGTCTTTGCGCAAGGTAGCCCACGACGCCGGCAAGCCCATCCTCGTGTTCGAGGGCGGGGAGAGCCAGCGCTTCGACGGCTTCGCCATCGAAAACGGGCTGGCGGGCCTGCAACGCCTGATGCACGCCCAGCAGATGCTGCCCGAAGCCCCCGACCCACCGGCTCGGAGCCTCCATTTCGAAAAAACCTCCTGGGTGCGCGCCGCCCGCGCGGGCATCTTCCGCTGGACGAAGCGCTCCGGGCATTTCGTTCGCCGCGGGGAGCCCCTCGGCTTCCTCACCGACCCCCACGGCCAGGACGAGGTGCCCGTCGTCGCCCCCCGAGACGGCTTCCTCATCGGGCAGAACAACGCCCCGGTGGTCAGTCAGGGGGATGCGCTTTTCCATCTGGCTTTCGAGGGGTGAGC
>CAZBYX010000353.1:0-4276 GCA_964496055.1 uncultured Saprospiraceae bacterium | reverse complement strand
AGCGCTCGGAGCAGGGGCTCAGGAGGGTTTTTTCCAGTTTTTCAAGGCATCCCGGAGGGGATTGGGGCGCTCCTCGTCGTTATGGGAGGAGGGGCGCAGAAACTTGAGGATTTCGGGGTTGCAGCTCAGGCCGGCGGCTTCGTGCAGGCGCACCAGCGGCATGGACAGCAGCAGAAATTCGTAAATGAATTTGGCCACATTGAGGTGCGGGGTGCCGCGCTTGAGGTAGATGACTTCTTCTTCCTCGCGGGCTTCCTCCCCGTACTTGACCAGCAGTTGGCGTTGCCCCTGAATGGGCAGGTCGAAGGGCTCCAGGCAACGGTCGCAAACCGTGTGCAGGGTGCCTTCGAAGGCGAAATCCAGCACCGCCATGCCGGGGCGCTTGTCCAGACCCAACCGCAGCAAAACCGCCCCCTGACGGACGGGGGAGTGCTCGAACTCCCGAAAAAACAGCCCGTCGATGTCAAATTCGAATTGGTGCAAGCCCTCGTGCAAGCCGAGAAGGGGGATGCGGTAGGTGATCAAGCCGTCCATGAGTAAGAACTTTTGGGGACGAAAGGAACCCCTCTGAAAAAAGCGGCGGCAAAGATACATTTTCTTTCGCGCATTGCACCCCTCGAACGCAAAAGGCTTTCGTCGGCTGCGTAGCCGCCCCCCAAGCCTGAAAACCCTATTTTTGCCCGCCGCAGCGCCCGGGAGGCCGGCACGGTTGTGGGGGTGTGGGAGGGAAGCCCCACCCACACCGCCCCACCCGCTACCGAGGCTTTCGGCACACCTACGCACAACCCATGACTGCAACCCCTCGCTCCAACGCCCGACCGCGCCCCTTTCTCCAGGGCTGGTGGTTGCTGGGGCTCCTGACCATCGCCGGGAGCCTGTTCCAGCAGTGCACCAAAGAGGACCGCTTCCTCACCTCTCCCGACGCCCGCCTCGAATTTTCCACCGACACCCTGCGCTTCGACACCGTCTTCACCCAGTTGGGCAGCGCCACCCGCTTCCTCAAGGTGTACAACCGCCACCGGGAGTCCATCCTCATCAGCCGCATCCACCTGGAAGAGGGCGCCGGCTCCCGCTTCCGCCTCAATGTGGACGGGCGGGCCACCAACGACGCCCGCGACGTGGTCGTCTTCCCCGAAGACAGCATCTACGTCTTCGTGGAGGTGACCATCGACCCCGACCAGCCCCTCAGCCTCAGCCCTTTCGTGTTGCACGAGCGCCTGCTCTTCGAAACCAACGGCAACGAACAAGCGGTGGTGCTGGAAGCCTGGGGCCAAAACGCCAACTACATCCCGAGCCGCTTCCACAAGGACAGCATCGTGCAACTGAGCTGCAACGGCGCCGAAATCGTCTGGGACGACCCCAAACCCTACGTCCTTTACGGCATCCTGGTGCTCGACGACTGCACCTTGCGCATCCCTGCCGGGGCGCGCATCCACGTGCACGGGGGGGTGTCGCGGGGCGTTTTCAACGGGGAGGAAATCATTTACAACAGCGGGCGGCTCGTCATCGGGCCCCGGGGGCGCCTGGTGGTGGAAGGCACCCCCGAAGCCCCCGTCGTCATTCAGGGCGACCGCCTGGAGGAAGAGTTTCAGGAGGCCGACGGCCAGTGGACGGGCCTCGTGCTGAGCGCCGGCGCCGAAGCCGACCTCCAATGGATGACCCTGAAAAACTCCCTGCTGGGCATCTGGGTGGACTCCGCCGCGGAGCTGCGCCTGCGCAACAGCCGCATCCACAACACCACCGGCGTGGGCTTGCTCGGCCTCCACGCCCGCATCGAAGCCGAAAACTGCCTGCTGTACAACAACGGGGGCCCTTCCGTCCAGCTGGTGTACGGCGGCGAGTACGACTTCACCTACTGCACCCTGGCCAGCTTCGGCGTCAACGCCAACGCCCTGGAAATGAGCAACTTCCTCTGCAGTGACCCCCTCTGCGCCGAAGCCCCGCCCCGCATCCACCCCCTCGACGCCGACTTCACCAATTGCATCATCTTCGGCTCCCGGCAAGACGAAATCCTCCTCGGCGACATCACCGGCCAAGACAACCCCTTCGACTTCAACTACCGGCTGGAAAACTGCATCGTCCGCGTTCAGGACCTCACCGACCCCGACAAAGGCGGCCACCCGGAATTCTTCACCTTCTGCGACCCCTGCATCAACGCCGCCCCCAACGACCCCCTCTTCGTCGATGCCAACGCCGACGACTACCACCTCGACACCCTCTCCATCGCCGAAGGCCTGGCCAAACCCCTGCCCCACATCGCCCACGACCTCGACAACCAGCCCCGCGACCCCCAAACCCCCGACATCGGTTGCTTCGAATATCGGCCCGAGTGACGACGGCAGCCCGCGGAGTGGATTTCCACGGGGCTCAGCCCTGTTTGCGGGTCTTGGCGTAGCCGTTTTTCAGCAACAGTTGCAAGACTTTTTCGCGGTGGTCGCCCTGAAGCAAAATTTCGCCCTCCTTCACCGAGCCTCCCGTGCCGCACTGCCCCTTCAACCACTTGCCCAGCTCCTGCAGGCGCCCCTCCGGCCCCACGAAGCCGCTGACCAGGGTCACTTCCTTGCCCTTGCGGCCCTTGCGGTCCAGGCGGATGCGCAGGGGCTGGGCTTCCGGGGGCAATTCTTCCACCTCTTCGTCGGGGGTGGAGAAATCGAAATCGGGGTCGGTGGAATAGACCACGCCGTCGCGGTTGCGTTTTTTCCTGGGCATGAGCGGAGATTTGAAAGCATTGAAAAGAGTGCGGGAGCGGGTGTGGGGCGCTTATCGTAGGGCTTTCTTCCGCCAGCCGTGATTGAGCAGGCGGAGGGTGAGGAAGCCCAGGCCGTCGAGGCCGTGCGGGGCATTGGCGAAGGCGAGCACCCCCGTTCGGGTTTGTGGGACGCAGGCCAGATAGGCGCGATGGCCGCCGGTGGCTCCGGAGAGCGCCCAGACCCGAAAACGCCCCTTGACCCGGATGAGGTGCCAGCCCAGGGCAGCAAAGGTATGGTTTCGCATGCCGGTTTCCACGCTGAGGTCGTCGAGGGTCTGGAGCAGGGGGGTGAGGGGGTGGGGCCGCACCCCCATGAGGATTTGCAGGAAGCGCAGCAGGTCGGCGGCGGTGGATTTCAGCCCCAGCGCCCCCTGAAAACTGCGGTAGTGCCATGGGGGGGTGGGTTGAGCGGCTTTGTCGTAGCCGGGCAGCAGGCGGGCAGCCTGCTCGGGGCGCAGGTCGAAGCCGGTGTCTTGCAGCCCCAGGGGGCGGAGGAGTTTTTCCTCCATCAGGTCTTCGAAGGGCCGGCCGGTGGCGTGCTCGACGGCCAGCTCCAGCAGGGCGTAGTTGATGTGGCTGTAGGAATAGCCGGGGTCGGTTTCGGGGGGCTTCCAGTGGGCGAACCACGTGCCGAGGCGCTCGGCGGGGTAATCGGCGAAGGGGTCGTTATCGCTGCGCTGGGTTTTGCCGATGCCTTCGGGCAGGCGGGGCAGGCCGGTGGTGTGCATCAGGAAGCGCCGCAACGGCAGGGCACCGGTTTCGGGGTTCCGCCATTGGGGGGGGAGGAAAGCATTGAGGGGGCTGTCCAGGGGCATGGCGCCCTCGGTTTCGAGGACGCGCAGCAGAGCGGCGCTGAAGAGGGTGGTCAGCCCCCCGATTTCGAAGACGTGGTCGGGGCGCAGGGGCAGGGTGCTGTCCTTGCGGGCGCTGCCGAAGCCGAAGAAGCAGGTGGAATCCCCCACGACCAGCCCCAGGGCATAGCCGGGGGTGTCCTCCGGGCGGATGTCCGTTTCGTTGACGATGATTTCGAGGATTTCGCCCTGCAGCTCGGCGCACAGCTGCCCCCTGGCCGACGGCCCCGCCATGGTAAGTACGAGGAACAACCCGACAACCGACCCGGTCTTTTTCATGCGGAAGGGATTTTGTGGCTGGAAAATAATCAGTTGCCCTGAATCGTTCCCCCTCGAAAAGCATCCGATTATGTATTCCGACGCCCGCCAACGCCGTGCCGCCCGCCGCCGCCGCACCCTCGCCTGGACGGTCACCCTCCTGTTTCACTTGGCCTTGCTGGCCGCTCTGACCGAGCCGGGGCACGAGCTCCTCGCCCAATTCCTGCCCGAAAAGATGCAACTTTGGCTCGGAATCGCCCCGGAATCCATGCCCATCCCCTGAGGGGCGTTGCCCGGGCATCCTTCACCCAAGCTCCATCATCCATGCCATCCCTCGATCCCGATTTCTGGGAGGAGCGCTATCGCCAGGGAGACACCCCCTGGGACATCGGCGCCCCCTCCCCACCCCTGATGAATT
>CAZBYX010000352.1:2497-4277 GCA_964496055.1 uncultured Saprospiraceae bacterium | reverse complement strand
GTACACCTACCGTACACCTACCGTGCCCCCATTGTCAAATCTCCACCAAAATAACCACAATCCCAAAGAATTGGGTGGCAGGGGGTTGGGAAATAAGACCAAGAGGCCGTCGAAGGGGACGAACCCCCTACCCTTTCGGGTAAATCGTACCCTGGTAAGCCAGCAGGGTGTTTTGGAGCAGGCTGGTGACGGTCATGGGGCCGACGCCGCCGGGCACGGGGGTGATGAAGCTGCATCGGGGGGCCACTTCGTCGAAGGCCACATCCCCTTTCAGGCGGTAGCCGCGCCTGGCGGTGGGGTCTTCCACACGGTTGATGCCCACGTCGATGACGACGGCTCCCTCTTTGACCATATCGGCGGTGACGAACTCGGGGCGGCCGATGGCGGCGACCACGATGTCGGCCCGGCGGATTTCAGCCGGCAGGTCGCGGGTGCGGCTGTGGGTGAGGGTGACGGTGCAGTTGCCCACTTTGGCTTTGCGCGAGAGCAGGATGCTGACGGGCGTGCCGACGATGGTGCTGCGCCCGATGACCACGGCGTGCTTGCCGCTGGTTTCGATGTCGTAGCGCTCCAGCAGGGTGAGGATTCCGAAGGGCGTGGCAGGCAGGAAGGCGGGCAACCCCTGCGCCATGCGCCCGAAATTCATGGGGTGGAAGCCGTCCACGTCTTTTCGGGGGTCGATGGCGAGGGTGACCTTCTCCTCGTCGATGTGTTCGGGCAGAGGCAATTGCACGATGAAGCCGTCCACCTCGGGGTCGGCGTTCAAGCCCCGGACGATGTCGAGCAGGGCCGCCTCGCTCAGCTCCGCCCCTTCGTGAATGAGGGTGCTGCGAAAACCCACCCGCTCGCAGGCTTTCACTTTGTTGCGCACATAGACCTGACTGGCGGGGTCCGCGCCCACCAGCACCGCTGCCAGATGCGGCGGGCGCCTGCCTTGCGCCACGAGTTGGCTCACGGTTTCCGCTATTTCACCCTGAATGGTCCGGGATAAGGCCTTGCCGTCGAGAAGTTGCATGGGGTTGTTTTTGGGTTCGGTCTGGAAAGGCGCAAATATAGCACCCCGCCGCCGGCTCTGGAGAGATTCTTCGGGTGCCCGCCTTTCATCCCACCCTGGCCCCCAACCCTGCCCAAACGAAATGCCCCTCCATGCCCCTTGACAGCCACCTGGTTTTGGGAACCTCCCCCTTTCGAAGCTGCGAATGAAATAGCTGCCCGTTGGATAAAAATTTGGGGGTTTCACCCTTTCTTTAGGGTACTGTCGGCGAAATCCCTCGGGTTGCAAGGGCTGCTCTTTTGAAGCGGGAAAATTTCCCCCTGAAATTCCCGCCCGGAAGAAGCCAACCGGCAGCCCGATGGGAAAGAACTCATCCACCACCAAAATTTCAACATGAAGACCCAACTTTTACTCCTCCTCCTCGGGGCGAACCAATTGCTCACCGCCCAAATCCGGTTCACCGAAGTCACCACACCATGGAATTTCACCGGCTCGTACTATGGCTCCGTGGCTTTCGCGGACATCGACAACGACGGCGACCAGGACTTGCTCATCACCGGCTTTGATGGCTCGATCCAGCCAATGACAAAGCTCTACACCAACGACCAGGGCGAATTTTCCGAAGTGAGCGACACCCCTTTTGAAGGGGTCGCCTACAGCTCCGTCGCTTTCGCCGACGTGGACGACGACGGCGACCAGGACCTGCTCATCACCGGGGAAAACAGTGCCTCTCAGCGGATCGCCAAGCTCTACAACAACGAGGCAGGTGCCTTCTCCGAAGTGAAC
>CAZBYX010000352.1:0-2397 GCA_964496055.1 uncultured Saprospiraceae bacterium | reverse complement strand
TCAGCGGATCGCCAAGCTCTACAACAACGAGGCAGGTGCCTTCTCCGAAGTGAACGACACCCCTTTTGAAGGGGTCGCCCACGGCTCCGTCGCCTTCGCCGACGTGGACAATGACGGCGACCAGGACTTGCTCATCACCGGGCTGAACAGTGCGAATCAGGACGTCGCCAAACTCTACACCAACCATCAAGGCACCTTCTCCGAGGCGATCGGAACTCCCTTTGTGGGCGTACGATACAGTTCGGTCGCCTTCGCCGACGTGGACGACAACGGCAGCCCCGATCTCCTCCTCACCGGACTAACTCCCTTCCTGAAGCCCATCGCCAAACTGTACACCAATGACACAGGAATTTTCACGGAAAAAACCGCCACCCCCTTCGAGGGGGTGGCTGAAGGAGCCGTCGCTTTCGCCGACGTGGACAACGACGGCGACCAGGACCTGCTCATAACCGGAATCGCCGGGCTACCCCTGGGCAATGATTATGATGGGATTGCCAAGCTCTATGAAAACCACGAGGGCACCTTCCCCGAGGTGATCGGCACCCCCTTCGAGGGCGTTTACTCAAGTTCCGTCGCTTTCGCCGACGTGGACGACGACGGTGACCAGGACCTGCTCATCACCGGACAGAACAATGCGGAGCAACGGATTGCCATGCTCTATGAAAACCATCAGGGCACTTTCACCGAAGTCAGCGGCACCCCCTTCGAGGGGGTAGCTGGAGGAGCCGTCGCTTTCGCCGACGTGGACAACGACGGCGACCAGGACTTGCTCATCACCGGGCGGAACAATGCGAATCAGGCAATTGCCAAGCTCTACGCCAACGAGGCAGGTGCCTTCTCCGAAGTGAGCGGAACCTCCTTCGAGGGGGCGAGTTCGGGTGCCGTCGCTTTCGAAGACGTGGACGACGACGGCGACCAGGACTTGCTCATCACAGGATTGAATGACTCCGACCAACCCATTGCCCATCTGTATGCCAACCAAGGAGGAATCTTCGAAAAGGTGAATGGAACCCCCTTTGTGGGGATGTGGAAGAACTCCGCAGCTTTTGTCGATATTGACAGCGATGGTGACCGCGATCTCCTGATGGCAGGCGATGTGGGCACCTTGTCTTCTTCGATCGAGTTCAAATTGTACCTCAATGAACAGGGTAGCTTTTCGGAAGCCTCCAACCTGCCATTTGAAGGGGGATCCGCCCCCTTTTTCGTCCTATTCGTCCTCAGTGCCGACGTGGACAATGACGGCGACCCCGATCTCCTGCTCAGCGGCCTTGACGAACAATACTCACCCACAACTAAACTGTACCTGAACGACATGGGAGTCTTCCGCGAGGTGAGCGATACGCCCTTTGAAGGGATACCCGAACCGGCTGCCGCTTTCGCCGACGTGGACAACGACGAAGACCTCGATCTCTTGCTTACGGGTTTCGACCGTTCTTCTGATAGGAATGCCAGGCTCTATCTGAACGAGGGACTCATAGTCTCGACACACACGCAGGTAGAAAGCGGGCATCTGGACTTCACGGCTTTTCCGAATCCCTTAGATGGCGGGGTCCTTTTCGTCGCCTGCCGCTTGCAGGCTGAGGCACTACTGACCCTTCAGGTTTACAATGCGCAGGGAATCTCGGTTATGCGACGGGAATTTCGTGGCATGGGGCGTCAAACCTTATCGCTCGACGTGTCCACCCTGCCCCGGGGCGTTTACTTCCTGATCGCAGGCGATGGTGAACGCTATGGAACCCTGAAATTTCTGATCCCATAAGGAGCGGGGTCTCGGGGAATCCGGGGAATCAAGCTTCCTTGCGGGGGAAGGAGTCCTTTGAAAAGGGTTTGGAGGTTGGGGAAGGGGAGGACGAGGCCGGAGATTTCGGCAATCCTTTTCTTTTTCCGAAATTTACTGGGCACCAAAGCCTTCCGCCATGCAAACCCGGATTTCCTTCTTCGAGTATTTCAACCAACGGTTGCCCATGGGCTATGCGCTCATCCGCATTTTCGTGGGGGGCGCGCTGTTCACCCGCGGCTTGTTGCTGTTCCTGAACCCCGATGCGGTCATCGAGTTAGCGCAGCACCCCGACTACTACATGTGGCACGCCTACATCGCCATCGGGCATCTGGTGGGCGGGCTGATGCTGTGTGTGGGCCTCGGCGCCCGGCTGGGGGCTTTGTTCCAAATCCCCATCCTGGCCGGGGCGGTGTTCGTGGTTCACCTGCGGGAAGGACTGCTCGGGCCGACCCAGTCCTTCGAATTGGCCGTCCTGATGCTGGTACTCCTGCTCATCTTCTTCTTTTTCGGCGCCGGCCCCTTGTCTTTCGACGCCCGGTTGGCTCATCGAGGGAGCGGGCAGGCGGAACCGCAAGCCACCTGAGCTATGCCTTGCGAGCGGAGTTCGCAGGTACGGT
>CAZBYX010000351.1:0-4287 GCA_964496055.1 uncultured Saprospiraceae bacterium | reverse complement strand
CTTTCCGCCAAACCCTGCCGGCCGGCACCCACGACCTGCCCGTTCACTGGCAGCACCGACCTGCACCGGGCTTGGTCCTGGCTCGCCTCGAAACGGCTTCCGGGCACGTGGCCCTTGCCAAAGTGGTCCTCACGCCCTAAGCCCCCTTCCCCTTCCCTGATGAAAATTATTGCGGCAATTTGATAATCAAAAACTTACACACATGACTCATTCGATTATCAATCAAAACCCAATCCCATGAGAAGAACAGAGCACACAGTTCGGCGACGTGGGCCCCGGGAGGGCTTCCTGCCCCGTGCAGGCGTCGTTCCCCTCCTGAGGTTCGCCATGCTCGCCCTCCTGACGGTGTGCGGTTTTCGCAGCCAGGCGCAATGCCCCCTGGTGTGCAACGACGCGGTAAACGTGTCTTTGCCGGGGCCTTCCCAGAACTGCGCCGTCACCGTCACCCCCGACATGGTCATGGAAGACCCGCCCATCGGGTGCCAACTCACCGTGACCATCATGGACTTGCAGGGCAACGTCTTGCCCACCAGCCCGACCGTCAACGATACACACATCGGGCAAACCTTCGTGTACAGCGTAGACGACGGCCAGGGGAACTCCTGCTGGGGCACCCTCACCGTCGAAGACAAACTCGGGCCGGAAATAACGAATTGCAATGACCTGACCATCCTCTGCCTCCAAAACACCGACCCCGACCTCTACGGCGGGGACGCCCCCGCCCCCGATTTCGCCGATTGCTCGGGCGGGCTCATCATCTCCTATCAGGACAGCGTGCTGCAGGGCACTTGTGCCGACACCCTCGCCGCCGTCATTTACCGCACCTGGACGGCCGTCGACGGCCCGGGCAACCTCAGCACCTGCACCCAGGTCATCGAAGTGAAACGCGTAACCCTGGCCGATACGGCCGTGGTGAAGCGTTGCCCGCCCAACCGGACCCTCGAATGCGACGCCGACGACCCGCCGAGCATCGACCCGGCCGACACCGGCTTCCCCACCCTCGAAGTGGACGGCACCGAATACGAAATCGTGCCGGGGGCGGACAGCTACTGCCAGCTGGCAGCCTCCTACACCGACGAGGTCTTCGACCTGTGCGGCGGGGGGCAGAAAATCCTGCGCACCTGGACCATTTACGACTGGTGCCTGCCCGCCACCGCCGGCAGCGGCAATCCATTCTCCTGCATTCAGGTCATCAAAATCGAGGACAGCACCCCGCCGACCATCCTTTGCCCGGGCACCATCGTTCAGGGCAGCGTCTCGAGCGGGTGTTCGGCATCGGTGGTGTTGCCGCCGGCCACCGTGACGGATGGCTGCTCCTCGGTCAGCGTCAAGGTGCATACCCCCTTCGGGGTGGTGAACGGCAACGGCGGCCCCCTGCTCAACGTCCCCGTCGGGGAGCACAGCCTCACCTACATCGCTACGGATGCCTGCGGCAATGTCGCCAGCTGCACCACCACCCTCATCGTGGAGGACGACACCCCGCCGGTGGTCGTCTGCGATGAGCACACCACCGCCTCATTGACCATCGACGGCAGCGCCATCGTCGCCGCGGAATCTTTCGACGACGGCAGTTCCGACAACTGCGGCATCGCCGACTTCAAGGTGCGCCGCATGCCCAGCCCCTGCAACCCGGCCGGCACCCCCTTCGAGGACTTCGTCAGCTTCGATTGCTGCGACCTGGGCCAGACCGTCGTGGTCGAGTTGCGCGTGTACGACGAAGCGGGCAACTACAACTCCTGCATGGTGGACGTCTTCATCCAGGACAAGATTCCGCCCACCATCACCTGCCCGCCGAAGAAAGTCATCGACTGTCACGAGCCCATCCCTCCGGTCGTTCCGCCTGTCATCGAGGACAACTGCCCGGGTGCCACCTGGACCCACCAGGACGACGTGTTCATCAACTCCTGCGGGGTGGGCACCGTGTTCCGCACCTACACGGTCACGGATGCGGCCGGCCTGACGGCTTCCTGCCAGCAGGTCATTCAGGTGGTCAACAACGACCCCTTCGACGAAAGCGACATCGTCTGGCCCCAGGACTTCGACATCTTCACCTGCGGCGCCCCGACCGACCCCGATGATTTGCCCCCCGGCCACGACCGCCCCCTCATCACCGAGGATGCCTGCGACCTGGTGGCCGTCACGTACGAAGACCAGTTTCTGCCCATCAGCCCGCCGGCTTGCTACAAAATCCTGCGCAAGTGGATCGTCATCGACTGGTGCCAGTTCAACCCCAACGACCCGACCAACGGCGGCAGCTGGGAGTTCGTCCAGGTCATCAAAGTGCACGATGTGGACAAGCCCGTCCTCACCTGCCCCGGCGATGTGGTCTTCAGCAGCACCCACCCCGACTGCGGCTCCGTCTTCGTGCCCATCGACACCATCGGCGTGCAGGACTGCAGCCCCGAGTGGGTGGTGAATTTCACGGTGGACTTCTTCGGCGACGGAACCATCGACCGCACGGGCCAGAGCCTGAACCCCAGCGGCCAGTACCCCACCGGCACCCACCTGGTCGAGTACATCGTGGAGGACAAGTGCGGCAATACCGCCACCTGTTCCTTCTCCGTCAGCGTGCTGGACGGGAAGAAACCCACCCCCGTTTGCGTCAACGGCCTGGCCGTGGAGCTCATGCCCGACCCCAACGGCAACGGTGGCATGATCGTCCTCGACCCCGAGCTCTTCAACAAGGGCAGCTACGACAACTGCACCAACCCCGAAGACCTCATCCTCACCCTCACCCCCAACACCTTCACCTGCGATGAGCTCGGCACCAACATCGTCACCCTGTGGGTGACCGACGAGGCCGGCAACAGCGACTTCTGCGAAACCTACGTCATCATCCAGGACAACATGGGCTTCTGCGAAGGCAATCACGTCGTCGTCGGGGGAGCCATCCAAACCGAAGCGGGCGAAGGCGTCGAAGACGTCATGGTGGACATCAGCGGCAACGGCCCCGCCGTAGCCCCCGTCAAGACCGACTCCGAAGGCAAGTTTCTCTTCGCCGGCTTGCAACCGGGCTACGATTACTCCTTCACCCCCGTGCTCGACCAATTCCCCCTCAACGGGGTGACCACCTTCGACCTGGTGCTCATCCAGCGGCACATCCTGGGAACCGTCAAGCTCGATTCCCCCTACAAGATCATCGCCGCCGATGCCAACAACTCCGGTTCGGTGACCACCCTCGACATGGTGGAATTGCGCAAGCTCATCTTGCAAACCATTCCCACCTTCGGCAACAACACGTCCTGGCGCTTCATCGACAAGGACTTCGCCTTCCCCAACCCGGCGAACCCCTTCGAGACGCCCTTCCCCGAGCTGCTCAACTTCAACAACCTGAGCGCCGATGAACTGGCGGCGGATTTCGTCGCGGTCAAGGTGGGGGACGTGAACGGCAGCGCCGCGCCCAACCTCAGCGCCCCTGTGGTCGAGGAACGCTTTGCGGGCCGGCTTTCGCTCCAAATTCCCGAGCGCCGCTTCGAAGCCGGGGAGCTCGTCAGCCTGCCGGTGCGGGCGGAGGAAATCGAAGGGCTGATGGGGCTGCAGTTCACCCTGCGCTTCGATGCCGAAACCCTCGAATTCCAGGGGGTGGAACCCGGCGCCCTTGCCGGATTGTCGGAAGAGCATGTCGGCACCCGCTTCACCGACGAGGGGCTGCTGACCTTCAGTTGGAATGCTCCACTGTCCGAGGCGCAGGGCATGGACCTGCCCGCGGGCGCGGAGTTGTTCACCCTGCGCTTTGTTGCGCGGGCGGCGGGCACGAGCCACCAGGCCCTGGCGCTCCATCCCCTGCCCGGCTTCACTCCGCCGGAAGCCTACCGCCTGCCCAGGGGGGCTACCCTTCCCGAAGCCGAAACCCTCGCCTTGAACCTCGAGGTCGAGGGGGCGATGGGCACGGCCGAAGGCGTGCGCCTGTGGCAAAACGTGCCGAACCCCTTCCGCCGACAGACCACCGTGGCTTTCTATCTGCCCACCGCCGGCCCCGCCACCCTGACCGTCGTGGATGTCGCCGGCCGCGTGGTGTACCGCATCGAAGGCGATTTCTCCAAAGGCATGAACCAAATCACTTTGCAAAACCATGACCTGGGAGCTCCGGGCATCTACTACCTCCGCCTCGAAAGTCCCGACGGCTTCGCCGTCCGGAAAATGGTGATGGAATAAAAGGGCTCCTCGGGCTCTTGACCATCGCCCCCGAATGAAAAGCCCTCCTCCGGCTCCGGCCGGGGGAGGGTGTTTTTTTGGGAGGGTGGGGGGTGTGATAAAGTGGAGAGTTTAGAGTGGAAAGTTTAGAGT
>CAZBYX010000350.1:0-4301 GCA_964496055.1 uncultured Saprospiraceae bacterium | reverse complement strand
ATTTTCATGCAAGAACACAAAATCAGCGTACGGCGCACAGCGCACTACTACACGATCGGGGAGCCGACGGAGCGCACCCGGCAATTCTGGCTGGCGTGCCACGGCTACGGTCAATTGGCAGGCAAGTTCATTTACAAATTCGAAGCCTTCGACGACGGGGAAACCTACGTGCTGGCGCCCCAGGGCCTGAGCAAATTCTACATGCAGGGATACGATGGGGGCGTCGGGGCCAGCTGGATGACCCGCCTGCACCGGCTCGATGAAATCGACGACTACTGTCGCTACCTCCAAACCCTCTACGACCAAACCCTCGAACGCTTGCCCGCAGACGTGCAAATCATCCTCATGGGCTTCTCGCAGGGCTGCGCCACCCAGATGCGCTGGATGCTCAAAAACTTCCCCCGCTATGACCACCTGGTTTTGTGGGCTGGCTTGCCTCCCGAAGACCTCGACTACCGCCCCCACCTCCCCTATTTCGAGGGCAAAACCATGACCTTGCTCTATGGCGAGGAGGACCCCTTCCTGACGGAAACGCGCCTGGAGTGGCACCTCAACTTCTGGAAGGAACAGGGCTTGCCCATTCGTCTGCGCTCCTTCAAGGGGCGCCACGAAGTGGACCGGGAGGTGTTGGGGGCTCTGAAGAAGGAGTTAGGGGTTTCCAAGCTCGGCTAAGCGCGCCAGACCCGCCTTGGCCTGCTGGTGCAGGGCGGTTTGATGTTCTTCGGGCTCCAGAGCCAGGCATCGCTCGAAGGCGGCGCGCGCCTGCGCCACTTCTCCCCTTTTTTCGTGGATGATGCCCATTTCCAGGGCGGCGCGGCAAGCGAAGTACCAAGGGGCGTCTTGCCCCAGTTCGATGGTGCGTTCGAAGGCGCGAAGCGCCTCAGCGTCCTTGCCGAGTTTTTGGGCGATGCGCCCTTTGCGGTAGGAGAATTCCAGGCGGTGCTTCAGGTTGCTGTAGTCAGATTCGCGGTGGCCGTTGAGCAGGGCGTAGGCCCGGTCGAGGAAGCCGCCGTCGAACAACAGGCGGGCCCGCAGCAGTTCGGGGCGGGGGCGGATGCGGAATTCGGCTTCTTTCTGGGCGCTTTTGTCGCTGCCCACCACGGTGTTGCCGAACAGCAGGCATTGGTCGAGGTAGAAGTGATAGAGCGCTTCGTTGCCCTGCAGGAAGTGATGCCAGGCGAGTTTCTGATAGGCATCCTTGATGAAGTGCCGCCCCCGGAAATTTTGGAGGAAGGCCAGCAGGTAGCGGTCGGCATCGGGGTCCAGGCGGCGCAACTTGGCCAGGCCCGTCATGTAATCCAGGTAGGGGAAGGGGAGGAATTCGGAGCTGCGGGGCGCGTTTTCCAGCAGGGCGATGGCTTCGTTGCCGCGGTCGGTGCGCATGGCGACATTGGCCAGCACGAAGCACGCGAGGGGGTTGTCGGTGGGGTCGAGGGGGCTTTCGCGGATGACGTTCCAGGCGCTCTCGGTGTCGTTTTCCAGGTGCAGCAACAGGTAGGCATAGAAGACGTACACCTCCTTCTCGTAGATGAAGTCGTGCTGGCGGGCGTATTGCATGACCTCCTCCAGCTCGCGCCGCCCCTGCTCGATGGAGCCCGACAGGGAACTGAGCCACTCCACCGCCCAGCGGTAGCCGTCGGGGATGGTGCCGACCATGGCATGCAGGATGCCCAGCTCCTTCTTGTTGGCCACGAAGCCGGGAAAGCGCCCGGCGTTGCGGTTGAGCAATTTGAACGCCTTGTTCACCTCGAAAAAGGCGGTGGTGTACTGCTCGAACTTGAGCCGCGCCAGGGCCCATTGCAGCCGAATGTTGGCCTGCAGGTACAGGTAGTACGGGGAGTTTTTGGGGCCCTGCCGGATGCGCTCCAGCCGGGCGTTCTTGTTTTTTTCCAGCCGGGCGAACTCGATGGGGTCTTCGTTGATGTACACCCGGAAGAAATCCATGTAGTTTTCCAGATGGAGGACGAGCAGATTGTCGGGGTCGGTGCGGCGCACCTTTTCCAGCAGGTTTTCGGCCCGCTCGAAGCGCAGGCTCAGCACGGCTTCGTAGGCCTGGCGCAGGGTGGGGGTCCAGCGGAAGTGGCCCTGGGCGGCACTGCCGGCCCAAGTGCCGGCCCAAATCAGGAGGATGAGGAGGTGGCGCATGAATGGGAGGTTGGCAGGGGTCTTGAACTCAGCAGAGATACGAAAAAAGCCCTGAAGGGTTGGGGTTCAGGGCTTTTTTTGGAAGGACCGATGCCGGCGGAGCTCAGGCTTTTTCCTTTTCGGGGGCTTTTTGCTTTTTGCCCAAATCGAGGATGCTCTCGTCCACCAGGATGCGGCCGCAGTGCTCGCAGACGATGATTTTCTTGTGCATGGCGATTTCGAGCTGGGTCTGCGGCGGTACGAAGTTGTAGCAGCCGCCGCAGGAGTCGCGCTCCACGGTCACCACCGCCAGGCCGTTGCGGTAGGCTTTGCGGATTTTGTCGTAGGCTTTCAGCAGGCGCTCCTCGATGTTCTTGCGGGCTTTCTCCGACTTCTTCAGCAGCTTTTCCTCTTCCTTGCTGGTCTTCTCCATGATTTCGCGCAGCTCCTCGCGCTTTTGCTCCAGGGCTTTGCGCTTCTGCTCCAGGCGGGCTTCGGCGGCTTGCAGGGTTTCCTGCTTGGCCTGCAGCTTTTCCTCGGCTTCGCGGATGCGTTTCTCACTCAGCTGGATTTCGAGCTTCTGCAGCTCCACCTCTTTGGTCAGGGCTTCGAACTCGCGGTTGTTCTTGACGTTGTCCAGCTGCTGGTTGTAGCGCGCCATGAGGGCTTCGGCCTCCATGATGTTGGCCCGGTGACGGCTGATTTCGCCCTCCAGGTCGTCCACGTTTTCCTGCAGGCGCCGGATGCGCGTTTCCAAACCGGCGATCTCGTCCTCCAGGTCGTTCACTTCGATGGGCAGCTCGCCCATGAGGATTTTGATTTCCGTAATCTGCGAATCTATCAGTTGCAGCTCGTACAGGTTCTTGAGCTTTTCGGCAATGGTCAGTTCTTTTTTGGCCATATCGGACTTGGATTTGCTTTAGGGGGTGAAGCGGAAAGAAGAGCCGGTCCTCCGTTTCGGAATCAGGGGAAATAATGGACAGGGTTGGTGTTCACTTTGGTCAAATGAGCCGCAAAATTAGGGAATTTCCCGGAAATGAGTTCCTGCAGCAAATGCATGGTAAATTGCTCGCTTTCAAAGTGGCCGATATCGGCGATGAGGATGCGGTCTTCGGCGTCGAAGAACTCGTGGTACTTGAAATCGGCGGTGACGAAGGCGTCGGCGTGGGCGGCGCGGGCGCGGGGGAGGAGGAAGCTGCCGCTGCCTCCGCACAGGGCTACGGTGTGCACCGCTTTGCCCCGCAGCGCGGTATGACGGATGCAGCCGGTGAGCATGCGCTCTTTCAGCAGGGCGAGGAAGTCGGTTTCGGAGAGGGGTTCGGGCAGGCGGCCGAGCAAACCCGAGCCGAAATGCGGGTTTTCCTGAGCCAGCGCATGGAGGGTCCAGTCGCTCAGGCCGCGTTCGTGCAGCACGGCTTCCACGGCGCCTCGCCACACCTCGGGGAAAGTCCATTCCAGCCGGCTGCGGGCCTCGGCGCCCGCTACGCCGATGCTCACAAAGGAGGGCTGGCTGGGCAGGTGGTGGGTGGGGAGGGCTTCGCGCAGGGCGTCCTCCAGTGCACGGGCGGTGCCCCCTTCCACCTGGACGGAAAGGCGCAGGAGCCCGCCCTTGGGGGCGAGGATGCGCGTGTCGAGCAGGCCGAGGCGTTCCGCCATGCGGGCGTTCACCCCCTGGTGGAGCACGTTGTCCAGGTTGGTGTGGATGGCATAAATGGCAATGTCCGCTTTAAGGGCCCGCATGACGGTGCGCTCCACGTAGGTGCGGCCGGTCAGACTTTTCAGCCCCCGAAAGAGGATGGGGTGGTGCGCCACGATGAGGTTGCAGCCCCGCTCCCGGGCTTCCTCTACGACGGCTTCGGTGCTGTCCAGACAAACGAGCACCCCCTCCACGGGGGCTTCCGGGTCGCCCACCAACAGACCGGCGTTGTCGTAGCTCTCCTGCAAAGCCCGCGGCGCAATGCTCTCCAGATATTCGCACACCTGTCGAATGCTTACTTTTGGCATAACACTGGCTTTTGTTCCCGGCTAAGGTACGGGATGAAGGGGGGAAGGTTGGGTGAAATCGTGACGGCGCGGCGGGAAGCTGTAAAATCGTCAAATCGTTAAATCGTGACGCGTGACGGCGTGACGCGTGACGGCGTGACGCGTGACGGGGTGGTTGTGGGTTGTGGGTTGTG
>CAZBYX010000349.1:0-4344 GCA_964496055.1 uncultured Saprospiraceae bacterium | reverse complement strand
AGGGCATCCGGGGGCACGATGGTGGCGCCGGCGGGCCCCGTCCACAGGTAATCGCCGGGCGAGGAGCCCTCCCCGGAAACGATGGTGGTGGTCTGGAAGCAATCCAGGGCGCCGAGGCTGGCCGCCAGGGCCGTCGGGGGCTGGGTGTTTTCCACCACCAGGACGGAGGCGGTGGCGGAGCAGCCGTTGTTCAGGCTCGTGACTTCCAGCTCGTACGGGCCGATGGCGCCGACGGTGGCGCGCAGGCTGTCGCAGCCGGCGAGGCAGGCGGGCCCCGTCCATTGGTAGCTGAAATTCGAGGGGTCGCCCACCACCTGCCCTTCGAGGAAGACCTCCGTGCGGGCGCAAGTCAGCTCCAGGGGCGGGGCGATGCTCACTTCGGGGGGCGTGTAGTCTTCGCCCAGGAAGAGGGAGTCCCGCGCGGTGCACCCCGTACGCCGGTGGGTGAGGGTGAGAAAGTACCAGCCGCTGGAATCGACCAGAGCCTGGGGGCTGCCCGTTCCCGAGAGGAAGTGCCCGCCGAGCGTACTCCACTGGAACTGGAGGCTGTCGGTGCTGCCGGAGGGGGAGCCGTCGAGGGCGATTTGCAGGACGGCGCAGGTGAGCAGGCTGTCGGGTGGGGGAGCGAGGACGGGGCTGGGACGCAGGGTGTCCATGCGCACGAAGACCGAATCGAGGGAAGTGCAGGCGCTGCTGGTGTCGAGCACCTGGAGGAAATACCAGCCGGGTTGGTCGATGAGCGGCTGGAGGCTTTGCGCCCCCGAAAGGATGTTGCCGTCGGGGGTGCTCCACTGATAGCGGAACGGAGTGCCCGAGGAGGAGCCCGTTCCGTCGAGCCGGAGGGAGGTGCGGGTGCAGGTGAGGGAGGTGTCGGGGCCGGCTTCGGCGGTGGGGGCGTTGTCGTTGAGGGTGACGGGGGCGAAGGCGGTGTCGCGGCAGCCGTTGCGCAGGTCTTCCACCACGAGCATGTAGTTGCCGGGCGCATCGACGAGCAGGGCGGGGCAGCCGGGGCAGAGGGCGTTTCCGTTCAGGCTCCAGGCGTAGTCGAGAAAGCCGGCCGGGGTGCTGGCCGTGCCATCGAGCATGAGCTGGGGCTGGCTGCAATTGAGCTCCCCGGCACCCTGCGCCACGGCCGTGGGCGGGATCGTGTCTGCCAGCACGACCACCGCCGAGACGCACGCGCAGTTGTTCTGGGTGTTGGTCACCTCCACCAGGTAAATCCCGGGGGCGTTCACGGTGGGGGTGGGGGTGTCTTCCCCGCTGAGGATGTTGCCGTCGGGGGTGGTCCACTGGAAGCTCAGGGCGCTGAGGGGGAAGCCGTTGGGGTCGGGGTCGGCTTCGAGGGTGAAGACCTGCTCCAGGCAGGTGTAGCGCAGGGTGTCTTGCACCACCGAGCAGAGGGGCGCATCGTCGGGTTGTTCGACTTCCACGCAGGCGGTGGCCTGGCAGCCGTTGGCGGCGGTGACGCGCAGGCAATAGGTGCCCGCCGCATTGACGATGGGCTGCAAGGTGTTCGCCCCCGAGACGAGCACCCCCCCACCCGTGGCCGTCCACTGATAGCTGAAGTCGGGCCCCTGCGAGCTGGGCGAGGCGTCCAGGGCGATGGGGTCGCCGTTACAGTTGATTCCGGGAGGGGGCAGAATGAGGGCTGCGGGCGAGGCCGTGTCGTAGCTCACCGTCACGAAGTCGGTGGCCGTGCAGCCCGTCAGGGGGTTGGTGGCGATGACTTCATAGGTTCCGGGGGCGCAGACCAGCGGGGTGGGCGTGTCTGCTCCGGCGGCGATGGCCCCGTCGAGGGTTTGCCATAGGAAAGCGGTTCCCGGGGTGGTGGCGGTGGCTTGCAGGCTGATGCAGCTGTCGGCACAGGTGAGGCGGCCCGGCGGCCCGGCATCGAGGTTTTGGGGGGGGCTGAGGTCTTCGAGGACCTGGACCTCGTCCTGGCAGGTGAATTGCCCGGCGCCGATGGTGCGGGTGACGGTGAGGGTGTAGGTGCCGGGGCGGTCCACGCAGGGGCTGAGGGTGGTGGCCCCGCTGAGGATGTTGCCGTCGGGGGTGGTCCATTGGTAGCTGAGCTGGGCGCCGAGGGGGCCGGCTTCGGCTTGCAGGCAGAGCGTGTCGCGGTCGCAGGTGAGGGTTTGGGGGGCGCCGGCCTCGCAGAGGGGTGCACAACCCGAAGGCTCGAAGACGGGCACGGCGGCCGTGTCGGTGCAGAGGTTGGAGCTGTCCGTCACCACGAGGAAGAAGCTGTCCAGGGGGGTGTTCAGGGAGACGAGGGCCCGGCAGGAGTCCGCCCCCGAAAGGACGTTGCCGGTGGGGCTGAACCACTGGTAGGTGATGTTCGCCCCCTGGGAGGAATTGCAGCCGTCGAGGGTGGCGGTGGTGTCGCTGCAGGGCAGTTGATAGGGCGGGCCGCCGTCGGCGGTGGGGATGTTGCCGCGAAGTTGAACCGCCACCGCGTCGGAACTGCTGCAGCCGTTCACCGTGTCGGTGACGGTGAGGGTGTAGAGCCCCTCCCCGAAGACTTCGGCGGCGGCCTGGTCGGCGGGGGTGCAAAGGCTGCCGACGAAGTCGGCCGTCCATTCGTACACGTAACGCGGGCCGGAGCTGAGGTTCACGATGGGCAGGGGGGTGCAGGCGGCCAGCTCCGGGCAATTGAATTCGAGAATGCCGGGACCCAGCTCCACCACCGGATGCACGGTGTCAATGGCCACTTCGGTGGTGTCGGTGACGAAGAGCCCCACGGCGTCGTTGCGAACGACAAAGACGAAAGTTCCCGCCGTGACGAGGGGCTCGAAGGGGTTGCTCTGGTCGAGCACCTGCCCGCTGAGCGCCAGCCACTGGTAGCTGATGGCGGGCCCCGTGGAGCCCGTGGCCTGCAGCGTCCATTGGGGGGCGGGCAGGTGGCAGTCGATGAGCCCGTCGGCGCCCGCATCGGCGAAGGGCATGCAGGCGGCCGTGTCGAGGAAGACCTGCACCGTGTCGAAGCTGGGGCAATCGGTGCTCACGTTGCGCACTTCGAGGACGTAGGTGCCGGGTTCGTCCACCAGGGCGATGGGCGAATCCGCCCCACTGAGGACGTTGCCGTCGGGGCTGGTCCATTGGTAGGCGAACTCGGGTCCGGCGTCGGAGTTGCTGCCGTCGAGGGTGGCCTGCCCGCTGTCGCAATCCAGCCACTGGTCGGGACCCGCATCCACGGCGGGGGGCGTGGCTTCCAGGGTGACGACGGCGGTGTCCTGCGCCTGGCAGAAAGCCAGGATGACGGTCAGGAAGAAGGTGTCGGGGTAATCCACCGTCAGGGTGGGGTCGGTGCTGAGGGTGGTGCCGGCGCTGTTGTTCCAGACGTAAACGACGAAGGGCCCGCTGGAGGAGTTGCTGCCGTCGAGGGTGAAGCTGGTGTTGTCGCAGTCGAGCACGCCGTCGGGCCCGGCGTCGGCCAGCAGGGGTTGCACGCCGTCGAGCACCTCGACGGTGTCGGTGCTGGAGCAGCCGTTGTTGGCATCCGTGACGGTCAGGTAGTAGGTGCAGGCGCTGTCCACGCGGGTGTGCAGGGTGTCGGTGAAGGACAGGAAGTGGCCGCAGGGCTCGCTGGTCCATTGGTAGCTCAGGTTGCCGGGGCCGGGGGTTCCGCCCAGTTGCACGGAGTTCACCGTGCAGCTCAGGGTGCGGTCGGGGCCGCCGTCGGCGGGGGGGGCCAGCGTGTCGATGGGCACGAACAGGGCGGCGCTGTCGGTGCAGCCGTTTTGCGAGTCCGTCACGGTGAGGGAATAGGTGCCGGCAGCGCTGACCTGGGCAAAAGGGGTGCCCTGCCCCCCCAGGATGTTGCCCGACCAGAGGTATTGCAGCACGCCCTGCCCCGCCGACCCATTCCCGTCCAGGGTGAGGGTGGGGGTGGCGCAGGTCAGGGTGTCTTCGGCGGCGAAGCTCAAAGCGGCATTGGGGGGCAGGGTATCGTAGCTGACGAGGACGGAGGCGGTGTCTCGGCAAAAATTGTCCTGGTCTTGAACCACCAGTTGATAGGTGCCGTCGTCATTGACGGTGGGCTGGGGGGTGTCGGCCCCCGAAAGGATGTTCCCGTCGGTGGTGCTCCAGCTGAAGGTGAGCCGCCCCGGCGGGCTGGAGGCCGTGCCGTCCAGGGTTTGGGTGGGGGCGCTGCAGGTGAGGGTGACGGGCGGGCCCGGGTTGGCGGCAGGGGGGAGGGTGTCGATGGGCACGCTCACCTCGGCGCTGTCGCGGCACTGGTTGTTCAGGTCGGTGAGCACGAGGCGGTAGGTGTCGGCTCGGCTGACGGTGGGGGTGGGGGAGTCGGGCGGGGTGACGGGGCTGCCCCCGAGCGAAGACCACTGG
>CAZBYX010000348.1:0-4347 GCA_964496055.1 uncultured Saprospiraceae bacterium | reverse complement strand
AAAGGTTTCAGGGTGTCAGGGTGCCGAGGTTTCAAGGGTGCGCGATGGGAAAAGACACTGAAACAGGTGGAAATAGATGGAGACAAGTGGAGATAAAAGTGTCGGCGTGACTGGGAGTCACGCCGACACTACAAGACTGCGTTTAACTGCAAAAAAAACTGCGGAGCACTGCGGTTCAATCAACCCCAACCCGACGAGCCACGAGCCATGAGCCACGAGCTACCAGCCACGATCAACGATCAACGAACAACGATCAACGAACACCGTCAGATATCGAACTTGATTCCCTGGGCCAGGGGCACGTCGCGGCCGTAGTTGATGGTATTGGTTTGGCGGCGCATGTAGGCTTTCCAGGCGTCGGAGCCGCTTTCGCGGCCGCCGCCGGTTTCCTTTTCACCGCCGAAGGCGCCGCCGATTTCAGCGCCGCTGGTACCGATGTTGACGTTGGCGATTCCGCAATCGGAGCCGGCACAGGAGAGGAAGGTTTCGGCTTCGCGCAGGTCGGTGGTCATGATGGCGCTGGACAGGCCCTGCGGCACGCCGTTGTTGATGGCGATGGCTTCTTCCAGGGTCTTGTACTTCATCAGGTAGAGGATGGGGGCGAAGGTTTCCTCCTGCACGATGGGCATGTCGGGAGTCACTTCGGCGATGCAGGGCTTGACGTAGCAGCCGCTTTCGTAGCCGGGGCCTTCGAGGGCGCCCCCTTCGACGGCGAAGCTACCGCCCTGTTCGCGGATGGTTTGCAGGGCGCGCAGGTAGGTGTCCACGGCGGCGCGGTCGATGAGGGGCCCGACGTGGTTGTTGACGTCCAGGGGATTGCCGATGCGCAGCTGGCCGTAGGCGTGGACGAGCTTTTCCCGGACGCTGTCGTAGATGCTTTCATGGACGATGAGGCGCCGGGTGGTGGTGCAGCGCTGGCCGCAGGTGCCCACCGCACCGAACAAAGCGCCCGTGAGCACCAGGTTCAGGTCGGCGCTGGGCGTGACGATAATGGCATTGTTGCCGCCCAGCTCCAGCAGGGTGCGCCCCAGGCGCGCCGCCACGGTGGGCCCCACGATCTTACCCATGCGGATGCTGCCCGTAGCCGAAATGAGCGGGATGCGGCGGTCGCGCGTCAGCCATTCCCCGACGCGGTAGTCCCCCGTCACGATGTTGCTGACCCCCTCGGGAACGCCGTTGCGTTCCAGCACCTCCTGGAAAATGTTCTGGCAAGCCACCGCACACAGGGGCGTCTTTTCGGAAGGCTTCCATACGACCACATCCCCGCAAACCAGGGCAATCATGGCGTTCCAGGACCAGACCGCCACCGGAAAGTTGAAGGCGGTGATGACCCCCACGATGCCCAGCGGATGCCATTGCTCGTACATGCGGTGGTGAGGACGCTCCGAGTGCATGGTCAGGCCGTAGAGCTGGCGCGACAGCCCCACGGCGAAGTCGCAGATGTCAATCATTTCCTGCACTTCGCCCCACCCTTCCTGCAAACTCTTGCCCATCTCGTAGGAGACCAGGCGCCCCAGCGGGTCTTTGTATTTGCGCAGCGCCTCGCCGTACTGGCGGATGATTTCGCCGCGCTTCGGGGCGGGCATCCCGCGCCATAAGCGAAAAGCCTCTTCGGCCGTTGCGATGATGTTCTCGTATTCCTCGCGGGAGGTCTTGCTCACGCTGCCGATGTAGGCGCCGTCCACGGGGGAATAGCTCTTGATGTACTTGCCGGAGGAGCTGGATTTCAGCCCCGTGCTGCTGCCGGGGTTGTACTTTTTCAGCCCCAGTTTTTTCAGGAAATCGGTGCTGGTCAGGGTTGTCATGGCGGGAAATATTTTTTGCGGGAGTCACCTCCGAAAAGCCGGGCGTTTCGAGGGGGGCTCCGATGGATGAATGGCTGAGGGCAGGGTTCGCAAAAATAGGAAAACCGGGCGGGGGTGGGTGCGGGCAAGGGGGTTCAGCTCAGCGCTTGCTCGATGGCTCGGCGATAAGCCTCCACGAACTCCGAAAGGCGCTTGCGCCGATACTGCATCACCCAGCGGGGATGGGGCAGGGGCACGATGCGCTCGAACAATTGCAGCCGACGGTTGAGGCGCTCGAAGTAGGTGTAGTTCTTCCCCCGCCCCAGACAGAGGACGGTGCGGCACGCCATGCCGAAAGCCGCCTGGGCCCGCAGGTTCCGATCGATGAAGGGCTCGACGGCTGCCTGCAGTGCCGGGTCGTCGTAGTAGTTGAGGTTCCTGCCGTCGCGCACGAAGCCCAGCGGGCTCAGGGAGGTGATGTAGCAGCGCCCGAAAAAAGCCGCCGGCCCGCCCAGGGCTTCCACCACCTCGTAGACGAAGACCGAGGACAGCTCCGGCCGCTTCCGAAAGGGGTTGGCGATGCCGCAGGCGCCTTCCAGGCGGATGGGGTCGGTGAAGGGCACACCCGTCACCCCGGCGCCGAAGCGCCCCGGATTGATGCCGAACAGAAACAGCCGCGGGTGGCTGTCGCTGTAAAATTTGCGGTAGAAAGCCTCCATGGCGGCCCAGGTTTCGGGCGCCGAATAGGGGAAGAGGAGCTCCACCCCCTCGGGCAGGGGCCAGTCGGCTTGGAGGCTGCGGTGGTAGCTCAAAACGCGCTCGGCGAAGGTCATGGGAGGCTTGCTGGGTTGGGGCAGGAAGGGCGTGCGGAAGGGGGGCGGGGTGCCCAAACCGCCCCTCCCCCACCGGTCACTGACCGTATTTGCTCTTGAACTTGCGGTAGAGCATCTCCTGTTTGTTGTCGAGGTTGATTTCCCGCCCCTGGATGAAGGCGTGGCGCACCTTGCTGGAGCGCATGTCGAGGAGGTCCCCTTCGCAGAGGATGAGGTTGGCGTCTTTGCCCACTTCGATGGTTCCGGTTCGGTCGGCGATACCGAGGATGCGGGCGGGGTTGAGGGTGATGGCTTGCAGGGCCTGCTCGGGCTCCAGGCCGTAGGGCACGGCCTGGCCGGCCTGGAAGGGGAGGTTGCGCTGGGCCCAGTTGCCTTCCCCGGCGATGGCGAAGAGCACGCCCGCTTCTTGCAGCAGGGCCGGGGTTTTGAAGGGCTGGTCGATGTCCTCGTCGGGCAGGCGGGGCAGGTTCTGGGTGCCTTCCAGAATGACGGGCACCGCGTTTTCGGCCAAAAAGTCCGCCACCATCCAGCTTTCGCGGCCGCCCACGATGACGGGGGTGATGTGAAAGCCCCGGGCGAATTCCACCGCCTCCTCGATTTCGCTGGCCAGGTCGGCGTGGATGTAGAGGGTCGTCGAGCCCTCGAAAAGGCCCCGCATGGCCTCGAACTTGAGGTTGGTGGTCTCGGGGTCGGGGGTTTGGAGGTAAGCCCGGGCTTCGGCGAAGAAGGCGTTCAGCTCGCGCACCTCCTTGTCGTAGTCCTTGTTCTTTTCCACTCGGCGGGAGCGAAAGCGGAAGCGGAAGCGGTTGGGCCAGTTCAGGTGGATGCCTTCGTCGGCACGGTAGGCGGCGTCCTCCCAGTTCCAGGCGTCGAGCTGCACGACGCTCGATTTGCCGCTGATGGTGCCGCCCCCCGGCGTGATTTGCGCCAGCAACACACCCATGCTGCGAACGGTGGGCAAGATCTCCGAGTCGGTGTTGTAGGCGATGAGGGCGCGCACGTTGGGGTTGAGGCTGCCCGTCTCCGCCTGGTCGCGCGTGGCGCGCACGGCGCCGATTTCCGTCAGCCCCAACGAGGTGTTGGTGGCGATGAGCCCCGGATAGAGGTGCATCCCCGTGGCTTCGATGACGCGGTGCCCCGGAAAGCCGCGCCCCACGTTGATTTGCCCCACGAAAGTGATTTTCCCGTCCTCGAAAGCCACCAGGCTGTGCTCGATGACTTGGCCGTTACCCAGATGGGCCGTCGCCCCGCTGATGAGCACGGGCTGGACCTGCGGCCCGGCCGGCGCCGGAACGTGTTGTGCCCAAAGTGTAGCGGCGGCGGCAAAAACCAGTGGTAGCGCAAGAAATTTTCTCATGGCGAGTGGTGTTGGTTCCCAAAAAGTCTCTGAGCCGCCAAAATAAGAAATCCCCCCAGGGATGAGGGACAATCGGAACGCAGCAGGGCGCGCGAGGGGAAAAGACCCTGAAACAGGTGGAAATAGGTGGAGACAAATGGAAATAAAAGTGTCGGCGTGACTGGGAGTCACGCCGACACTTGGTCAGGAAAGGTTTCGGGGTTTCAGGGTGTCGGGGTGCCGAGGTTTCCCGGGTACGCGATGGGAAATGATACTGAAACAAGTGGAAATAGGTGGAGACAAGTTGAAATAAATTGTCCCCCACCCGCGCCCCCACCCACTGCGGTCAACTGCGAAAAAAGCTGCGGAGCACTGCGGTTCAGGACCCCCAAAC
>CAZBYX010000347.1:0-4348 GCA_964496055.1 uncultured Saprospiraceae bacterium | reverse complement strand
CTCCAGCCCCTCCCCCACCCGCTACTTCCCCAACCTGAACGCAGTGCTCAACAACACCAGCCCCACCTGGGAGGTCCTGCCCAGCGTCAGCCGAAACATGAGCTTCCGCTGCACCGTCCGCGACAATCACATGGGTGGGGGTTGCACGGACGAGGAGGACGTGGAACTGACTTTCACTGCGAGTGCGGGCCCCTTCCGCATCCTCACACCCAACGACCCCGTCATGTGGGTGGCCGGTCAAAATGAAACCGTCAGCTGGGACGTGGCCAACACCGACGCCGCTCCCGTCTCCTGCAGCCACGTGGACATCCTCCTCTCTCTGGACGGCGGGCAAACCTGGCCCGTCGTGGTGGCCAGCAACGTGCCCAACGACGGCAGCGAAACCGTCAGCGTACCCGCCCAACCCACCACCCAGGCCCGCCTCATGGTCGTCTGCAGCGACAACGTCTTCTTCGACGTCAACGACAGCAACTTCGCCATCGAGGCGCCCTTCGGCTTCAGCGCCGACCCCCGGGAGTTCTCCACCTGCAACGACTCCGCCCTGACCATCGATCTGGAGCTGGTGCCCTTTGGCGGCTTCAACGACCCCGTCCACTTCAGCGTCGTGGACCTCCCGCCCGGCGCCACGGCTACCTTTTCCGCCAACGACCTGGTGCCCCCCGCCATGGCCGAACTCGTAATCGAAAACCTGGACCTCGTTCCCCCTGGAACGCATGGCTTCACCATCCACGCGGCTTCGGGAATGACGGACATTCCCCAGAGCGTCCAACTGGAACTCTTCGGAGCACCCCCCGCCGCCCCCACCCTGGAACTGCCCACCGACGGCGCCACCGCTCTGCCCGCTCAGCCCGATTTCTCCTGGTCGGCACCCGACCAGGCCGCCCAGTACGAGCTGGAAATCGCTACCAGCCCCGCCTTTGGAGGCTCCGTGGTCGAAACGGCTTCGCTCGATGGCACCGCTTTCAGCCCCTCGATGGAGCTCCTGAGCGCCACCGTGTACTATTGGCGGGTACGCGCCTCCAACCCCTGCGGCATCGGCCCCTGGTCGGAGACTTTTGCCTTCCAGACGGGTGATTTCGGCTGCGACACCTATGTTTCCACCAACCTGCCCCTGGACATCCCCGCCAGCGGAACCGGCACCTACTCCACCACCCTCGACATTCCCAGCGATGAAAGCATCCAGGAAATCACCACTTCCGTTTTCATCGCCCACAGCTGGGTGGGCGACCTGGCGGTGAGCATCGAATCGCCGGCGGGGACGGTGGTGCAGTTGTTCGACCAGCCGGGCGTGCCCGCCTCTCAATTCGGCTGCGACGGCGACGACATCGACGCCATCTTCGACGACAACGCCCCCAACACCGCCCTCGACTTCGAAAACACCTGCAACCCCAACCCCGCCATCCAGGGCACCTACCAGCCCATCGACCCGCTGGCCACCTTTGCCGGGGAAATCGCCCAGGGCACCTGGACGATTCACGTCACCGACAACTTCAACCAGGACGGCGGCAGCCTGCAAGAATGGAGCATCACCCTCTGCCGCACGGGCCTCGTCGAGCCGGCGGAGCTCCTCGCCAACGACACACTCCCTGTGCCCCGCGGCATGAGTGCGGTGGTCAGCTCCACCTTCCTCCAAACCAGCGACCCCAATCCCGACGCCGTCACCTACACCCTGCGCACCCTCCCCGCGAACGGGCAGCTCCTGCTCCTCGGAACGACCCTTGCCATCGGGAGCACCTTCACCCAACAGGACATCAACGACGGGGCCCTCAGCTACCAGCACGACGGCTCCGACACCGCCGACGACAGCTTCCAGTTCGACGTCGTGGACGGCAACGGCGGCTGGGCCGCCAACCGGACCTTCCACCTCCGTATCTTCGACAACGACCTGGCCCTCAGCGCCACCCTCGACATGGGCATCAGTTGCTTCGGCGCCGCCGACGGCCAAATCAGCATCCAGGCCACCGGGGGCAACCCGCCCCTGGAATATTCTCTCGACGGGGTGAACTTCCAGAGCAGCAACGTCTTCAGCGGGCTCGGCCCCGGCACCTACACCCCCACCGTGCGCGATGCGGTGGGCTTCAGCGCCAGTGCCTCCGACATCACGCTTTCGGAGCCGCCCTTGCTCGAATTGCAAACCAGCGTCAACGACGATGAAATCACGGCCCTGGCCACCGGGGGCACCCCGCCCCTGGAGTATTCCCTCGACGGGGTGAATTTCCAGAGCAGCAACGTCTTCAGCGGGCTGAGCAACGGAACCTACACCGTCACCGTACGCGACGCCAACGGTTGCACCGCCGACGCCGAAGCCATCGTGGCGGTGAACACCCTCATCGTCAGTGCCTCCATCCAGCAAGGCATCAGCTGCAACGGTGCCCAGGACGGCAGCATCAGCGCCAACGTGGGCGGTGGAACAGCGCCCTACCAGTTCAGCCTCAACGGCGGCCCCTTCCAGAGCTCCAACGTCTTCTCCAATCTCGGCCCCGGCACCTACGTGGTCACCGTCATGGACGCCGACGGCTTCACCGCCGACGCTCCCGCCCTCACCCTCACCGAACCCGACCCCCTCTCCATCATGGCTTCTGCGAGCGGCTATGACATAACCATCGTGGCCGGCGGCGGCACCCCCCCCTACCAATACAGCCTCGACGGGGTGGACTTCCAGAGCGGAAACACCTTTCCGGGCAACCCGCCCGGCGATTACTCGGTCTTCGTCCAGGATGCCAACGGCTGCATTGCCGAGGGTTTGGTGGACGTGTCCGTCGAGTTGCTTAGCCTGAGCTTGCAAGTCACGCCCGTGAGCTGCTTCGGTGGCAGCGACGGCAGCATCGAGTGCCTGCCCGCCGGCGGGGTGCCGCCTTACCAGTTCAGCCTGAACGGCGGCCCCTTCCAAGACGACCCCCTTTTCGGGGGCTTGCCCGCAGGCACCTACACCCTCACCGTTCAGGATGCGGGGGGCTTCACCGCTTCCGCTACCGCCACCCTCCCCGAACCGCCCGCCCTCACCCTCAGTGCCCAGGTCAGCGGCTACGACGTCAGCCTCGACGCCGCAGGCGGCACCCCGCCCTACGAATACAGCCTCGACGGGGTGAATTTCCAGAGCGGAAACACCTTCCCCGGCACCCCCGGCGGCACCTACACCGCCACCGTGCGCGACGCCAACGGCTGCTCCATCTCGATCGAAGTCACCGTGGACATCGAGCCCCTCGAAGCCATTGCCGGGCTGGTGCAGCCCCTCAGTTGCCACGGCGCACAGGACGCCGTCATCGCGGTGGACCCGCAGGGCGGCCTGCCCCCTTACACCTACAGCCTCGACGGGGTGAACTTCCAGAACGACAACACCTTCACCAACCTGCCGGGGGGCATCTACTTCGTCACCGTCATGGATGCGGGGGGCTTCACCGTGCAGAGCAACGAGGTCATCGTCCTCGAACCCGACCCCCTGGAAGCGAACGCCTCGGCCTTCGGCCTGCAAATCACGGCCGAAGCCCAGGGCGGCACCCCGCCCTACGAATACAGCCTCGACGGCGTGAATTACCAGAGCAGCCCCGTTTTCGACGTGCTGGACAACGGCACCTACACCGTCTATGTGCTCGATGAGCACGACTGCCTGAGCACGGTGGAGGTGCTCGTCAATGCGCCCATGGAGGTGCTGTTCACTTTCGTCAACGTCTCCTGCTATGGCTTCAGCGACGGCGAAATCCACATCGAGGGGGTCAACGGCGGCTACCCGCCCTATCTGTTCAGCCTCAACGGCGGCCCCTTCACCGAGCAGCTCATCTACACCGACCTGCCCATGGGCGAGTACGTTTTCCAGGTGACCGACTCCACCGGCTACGTCTTCACCGCCCACCCGGTGCTCATCGACAGCCCGCCGCCCATCGTGCTCGAGGCGCAGCTCAGCCAGAACGACCTGAGCGTGCAGGCTTCGGGCGGCACGGGGGGCTTCACCTTCAGCATCGACGGGGGCGCCACCTTCGGCAGCGACAACGTCTTCCCCGACTTGCCCAACGGCACCTACCACGTCGTCGTCATGGACGACAGCGGCTGCACCGCCGACACGACCATCGAGGTCAACGTCAGCTCTCTGTTCCGGGTGGAAAAGGCGCTCAGCCTGAAAGTTTTCCCCAACCCGGGGAAAGACCGCTTCTTCCTGCAGGGCATCGGATTGCCCCCCGGAAGCTATCGCGTCCGCCTCTACGACGTGCACGGAAAGCACCTTCGGGCATGGTCCTGGGACGGGCGCTCCACCCTCACCCTGGACCTCCACTCCCTCCCCGCAGGCGTCTATCCCCTGCGCGTCGGCGATGCCGAGCAGGCCGGTTGGGTGCGGGTGGTGAAGTTGTGAGGG
>CAZBYX010000346.1:0-4354 GCA_964496055.1 uncultured Saprospiraceae bacterium | reverse complement strand
CAACGAACAACGATCAACGAACAACGAACAACGAGCCACCAGCCACGAGCAACTCACAACTGCCCACTGCCAACCCTCCCTCATTCTTTGATGGGTTTGGGTTTGGGGCGGGGTTTGTCGTCGGCGCTGGGGAGGGTTTTCTTTCGGGGGTGGACGAGGGTCATTTCCTCGACGAGGTGTTTGGCGCCGGCGAATTTGTCGATGAGGAAGAGCACGTAGCGGATGTCCACCATGATGTTTCGGCAGAGTTTGGGGTCGTAGTGGATGTCACTCATGGTGCCTTCCCAGACGCGGTCGAAGTTCAGGCCGATGAGGTTGCCCCAGGCGTCGATGACGGGGCTGCCGGAGTTGCCGCCGGAGGTGTGGTTGGAGCCGATGAAGCACACGGGCATGCGCCCGCTGATGCCGTAGGGGCCGTAGTCTTTGGCGGCGAAGAGCTCGCGCAACTTTTGGGGCACGTCGAATTCGTAATCGCCGGGCACGTATTTTTCCATCACGCCTTCGAGGTAGGTGGCGTGTTTGTACACCACGGCGTCGCGGGGTTCGTAGCCTTCCACTTTGCCGTAGGTGACGCGCAGGGTGCCGTTGGCGTCGGGGTAGAAGGTGCGTTCGGGGAAGGCTTCCAGGATGGCTTTCATGTAGAGGCGCTGGCGTTCCTGCAACTGTTCGTTGAGGGCGTTGAAGGGCGGTTGGACCTGCTGCTGGTAAACGGTAGCCATGGCCTGGGCCAGGCGGTAGGCCGGGTCGTTTTGCAGGGCTTTGAGGACGTCGCCGGGGGGCATTTTCAACACATCGAGAAAGCGGTCGGGTTTGGTCAGGAGGGTCTGCTCGAAGAGCTGGGCGGCCCATTGCTGGTAATCGTTGCCGGCGGCCTGGAAACCTTGACGGGCTTCGGCGGCGATGAAGTGCTCGGGCAATTCTTCGAGGTAGAGGGGCATGACCGCCGCAAAGACGTCGCGGTCGATTTCGGGGCGGTAGTTTTTGTAGATGCGTTCGAAGGTGGGCAGGAGGTTGTCGCGGGCGCTTTCGAAGCCCTGCGGCCCGTGATTTTTGAAAGCGTTTTCCAGGCGGCGGGCATAGGCGGCCAGCCGAAAGAGGTCCACGTTGCGCCCCGTGATTTCGGAGTAGTAGATGGCAGCCCGGACCAGGGGGGCGCGCTGCTGGTAGAGCCGGGCGAAATCATCCAGCAGGCCCCCATAGCGCCTTCTCAGTTCGGGGTTGCGCTGCAGGCGCAAGGTGAGTTCCTCCTCGAAGCGGCGCTTTTTGCTCAAGGCGTCGGTCTTTTGCAAGCCCAGCATCTCGCCTTGCCACTTTTTCCAGCCGTTGGCCAGGCCCGACTGCTTCGAAGCATACTGGATTTTGACCGCGGGGTCGGCTTTCATGGCGGCGTTGATGACGTTGAGCGAGCGGTCGCGGACGGCGATGAGCGCCGGGTCGATGACTTCGATGATTTGCTGCACCGCCGGGGAGGGCAGGTATTCCTGGGTGCGCCCCGGAAAGCCGAACACGAGCGTGAAATCGCCTTCGCGAATGCCGTCGAGGGAGATGGGCAGGAAGTGTTTGGGCGTGAAAGGCACGTTGTCGGGGCTGTATTCCGCGGGCAGGTTGTTGGGGTCGGCATAGACGCGGAAGAGGGCGAAGTCGCCCGTGTGCCGGGGCCAGACCCAGTTGTCGGTGTCGTAGCCGAACTTGCCGATGCTGGAGGGCGGCGCCCCCACCAGGCGCACATCCCGGTAGGTGACGGTGACGAACAGAAAGTACTGGTTGCCCTGAAAGAAGGGGCGAACCTGCACCTCTTCATGGGGTTGCCGCGGAAAGTCCTGCCGCAGGGCGGCGATGTTGCGGTCGATGCGGGACTGCCGCTCGCGCGGCTCGAGGTCTTCGCTCACCCCCTGCAAGACCCGCTCCGTCACATCGTGCATGCTGACGATGAAGGTGACGCTCAGGCCCGGGTTGGGCAGCTCCTCGCTCAGGTCTTTGGCCCAGAAGCCCTCTTCGAGGTAATTGTGCTCCAGGGAAGAGTGGGCTTGAATTTGGCCGTAGCCGCAATGGTGGTTGGTGAGCAGCAAACCCCTGGACGAAATGATGGAGCCGGTGCACCCCCCGCCGAAGCGGACGATGGCGTCCTTCAGGCTGCCCCGATTGACGCTGTAAATGTCTTCGGCGCTCATGCGCATGCCCAGGCTCTTCATATCGGCTTCGTTCAGCGCTTTGAGCAACAGGGGCAACCACATGCCCTCCCCGCCAAACCCCAACCGGGGAATCAACAATACGAGGAGCGAAAACAAAAAGACTCGGAATGATTTCATGACTTGGGCTTTTCGTGAACTGGAGGTGGAGCTAAAGATAAGCACAGCAGCCGCATTGCACGGACCGCTCCGTCGTGGGGGGCTGCGTTCGGGGCGAATCCTGCCGAAACACGGCAGCCTGGGTGGATATTCCCCGTAAAAGTTCGATTTTTCGCGAAATAGTCTTTTTTTTGCATTCGTACATTTGCTTCTCCGACGCAAGGTCCCGACCAACACCTATTTCCCTCGTTGTGAATAACCCTTCCCGTGAACGTGATGTGCATCAGCGCAGGCCGGGCCGCTGTTAAGTGGTGAGTATCTTCTTTTTTCTTCCAATAGTCCAAAAGGTATCCCAACCGAAGTGTGATTTTGCGGGGGGAGCCCCGTCGAGGTCCTTCCCGTCCATCTCCTGGAAGGGGGCGGCGCAAGCAAAGGGCTCACAAATTCCTTGGCGGCCGTCCTCCGTTTTCCGTCTTGGCTATCGTTGTTATCCGGTTTTGCTTGTCGGAAGCTGGAAGCGCCAGCCGTGGTCCCGGCAGGTAGGGAGGAATGCTTGGAGTGCTTTGCCCGATTCGCATCCCTTGTTTCGAGGGTAAAGACCCCCACGTCCATCTCCTGTTGTCCGCGTGGATTCGCGGCCGCAAAAGCGAAACGGGATACCATTTATTTTTTGGGAGGTAAAACCTTTCGGGGTTTTCCTCCTTTTTTTCTGCCTATTCTTGTCGAAAAATCACCTCCCCATGAAGGGATTGACCCAGGGCCCCGACCGGCTCGTCCGTTGCTGGTGGTGCGGCTCGCACCCCGATTATCAGGCTTACCACGATGAGGAGTGGGGGTTCCCGGTGGGGGACGACCGCCGCCTGTTCGAGAAGATTTGCCTGGAGGGCTTTCAGAGCGGGTTGAGCTGGCTGACCATTTTGCGCAAACGGGAGAACTTCCGGCGTGCCTTCGCCGGTTTCGACTTCGAACGGGTGGCGCGCTACGATGAGGGACAGGTGGCGGCCCTGCTGCAGGATGCGGGCATCGTCCGCCATAGACGGAAGATAGAATCCACCATCAACAATGCGCGGCAGGCGTGCCGCCTGGCGGAGGAGTTCGGCTCGCTGGGGGCTTTCTTCTGGCGCTTCGAGCCGCCGCGGCGGCCGCAGCCGCTGAGCTACGATGAACTCCTGACCCGCACCCAAACCCCCGAATCGAAGGCCTTGAGCAAGGAGTTGAAGCGGCGGGGTTGGTCGTTCATCGGCCCCACCACCGCCTACGCCTTCATGCAGGCCATGGGCTTGGTGAACGACCATCTGCAGGGTTGTCATTGCTGGGAACGGGTGGAGGCGGCTCGTGGCGCTTTTCTGCCCCCCCAATAGCCCCCCGAGGGGGGGGCCTCCTTCTTCTTCAAACCACTTCGGCTTCGACTTTGCCGCCACGCAGGCGCAGGATACGGCCCGTTTGGCGTGCCAGCTCCAGGTTGTGAGTGACGAGCACCAGGGTGGTGCCCCATTCGCGGTTCAGTTCGAAGAGGAGCTCTTCCACGCTTTGGGCGGTGTCGCCGTCCAGGTTGCCGGTGGGTTCGTCGGCGAAGAGGATTTTGGGGCGGTTGGCGAAGGCCCGGGCGATGGACACCCGCTGCTGCTCCCCCCCGGAGAGCTGGGCGGGGTAGTGGTGGAGGCGCGCCCCCAAACCCACCCGTTCGAGCAATTGCCGGGCGGCGGGTTCGGCGCCGCGCTCGCCGAGCAGCTCCAGGGGCACCATCACGTTTTCCAGGGCGGTCAGGGTGGGGATGAGCTGAAAGTTTTGGAAGACGAAGCCCACCATGCGGTTGCGCACCTGGGCGCGCTCGTCTTCGGAAAGCTCGTCGAGTCGAACCCCTCCCAGAATGACGGTGCCTGAGCTGGGGCGGTCCAGCCCGGCACAAAGGCCCAGCAGGGTGGTTTTGCCGCTGCCCGAAGGGCCCACGATGGCGAAGGTCTCCCCCGCTTCGAGTTCGAAGCTGATGTCTTGCAGGACGGTCAGGGGCTTGCCGCCGCTCTGGTAGGTTTTCGTCAGGTTTTTGACTTCCAGCATCCTCATGG
>CAZBYX010000345.1:0-4358 GCA_964496055.1 uncultured Saprospiraceae bacterium | reverse complement strand
ATTTTACGATTTTACGATTTTACGATTTAACATCTTCCCCTCACGACCCAAGCCTCACGCACAGCCACCTCAATGGCGGATGCCCTTGAGCGCCGAGCGCAGGCGGCCGTCCACTTCGAGGGCGAAGAGGTAGAGGCCCGGGCTCCACTGGTTTGGCCATTCGAGGGTGCCGGCGGGGCGTGGGAGGGTGCGGGATTCGATGCGTTGCCCCATGGCGTTGAAGACGTGGACCCGCAGGGAGGCGGGGCTGCCCTCCACGGCGTAGTCGAGCAGGAAGCGGTCGTGGAAGGGGTTGGGGCGGAGGGTCATCCGGATGTCCTCGTCCTGGAAGGTGAAGCGGTGGTCGGGCAGAGAATCGCGCAGGGCGAAGGCATCGACGGCGGCTTCGAGGATGTGACCGGAGCTTTTGAGGTCGCCGGTGAAGAAGAGGACGCGCATGCTGTCGGTGAGGGGCAGCAGGCCCTCGAGCAGGAGGGGCCCGGAGGGCTCCCAGCGGCTGCGGGATTGGCGGATGCTTTCGAGCAGGACGGTGTCGGGGCCGTTGGTCAGGAAGACGGCCAGGGAGTCGTCGGCGGGGATGTTGCTGTCTTTGTTGAAGAACCAGGTCTGGTATTGGAGGACGGGCAGGTTGAAGGAGCGCAGGTCCATGGGCGGGGAGACGAGCCAGGTGCGGCCTTCGTCCACGTCGTCGTCGTTGGAGAGGGTGCCGCTGTTGCCGGTCACGAAGCAGTAGCGCCCGGGGTCGGGGCTGTCTTCGGAGGGGTTGGCGATGACCACGTCGTTGCCGATGAGGGCGACGGTGCCGTTGGGGATGCCGCGCTCCCAAGCGCCGTCTTTGGCGTCGCCGCTGACCGTCCAGCCGAGGTCGAGGTTGAAGTCGTCGAAGTAGCCGGGCTGCAAGGCGAAATCGAGGTTGCGGTCGCTCTCGATTTTCAGAAACTCCAGCGCGCCGTTGCTCCAACCCCAGGCCCCCACGAAGACATCGTAGGTGCCCTGCACGACGGGCAGCTCGAAAAAGCCGTCCCCGTCGGTCTGGGTGGTGAAGCTCAGCTCGCTGTTTTCCGCCCGGACGGTGATGCCGAAGAGGCCCTCATAGGTGAGGGCGTTCATCACCCGCCCCCGGATGGTGAATTCGGGCAGGGGTTCGAGGGCGACGTCCAGGGGGGTGACCTGCCCGGTTTGGAGGGTGGCGGTGGCAATTTTGTCGAAGAAGCCCGTCTTGCGGAAGCGCACCTCGAAGGTTCCGGGGCTGAGCTGGCCCGTGCGGTAGGCGCCGTCGCTTTTGGAGGTGGCGCGGTTGAGGTCGGCGCTCAGGATTTCCACCAGCACGTCGGGTTCGGGGGCGCCCGTCTCGGCGTTGGTGACCTTCCCCTCCAGGTAGCAAGCCCGCTGGTAGGTGGGTCGAAGCACGAACAGCCCGCCCTCGATGTCGCTGACGAGGACGAGCCCGGAAGGCAGAAAGGGGTAAGCACCCCAGGCCCCGTGGAAGCCGCTGCTGAACTGCTCCTGCGTGTCGTAATGGCCCACTTCGATGAGGTTGGCGGGGCGGGCGGCGTCCACGAGGAGGAGCCCGTCGGTGTAGTGGGAAATGACGAGGAAGTCGTTCAGCACGTGCACGTTGTGGGGGATGACGCCGCTTCCTTCCGTTCTCAGGGGGCGGTAGGCGTCGAGCAGGCGGATGTCGTCGAGGTTGCTGATGTCGTAGGCGGCGGTGAAGGCGTTGGGCTTTTCGTCGGTGGTGAAGAGGACACTGCCGTCGTCGCTCAGCCAGGCGTTGTGGGTGAAGGCGAAGGGGGTTTGCTGGGTGGCGAGCAACTGCACCGCGCTTTTGTCGCTCACGTCGTACACGCCGAACTGACCCAGGAGGATTTCCGAGGTGTAGAGGCGATTGGCGCGGGCGTAGACATCGTGGGCGTACACGGGGTTACCCAGGCCCGCCAGTTGGGGTTGCCCCGGCTGGGAGCCCACGTCCACGATGACCGCCCCGCCGAGGTTGACGTTGCAACCCGCCAGATAGGCGAAGCCGAACTCGTCGATGAACAGGTTGTGGCAGGTGCGCAGGGTGTCGCCCGCGATGAGGGGGCGCCAGTGCTCGACGCTCACGCTCGCGGGCAGGCCGCTCAGGTCGATGACGGTGAGGCCTTCGTCCGTTCCGGGCTGGTCGGTGGTCACGAAGGCGAAGTGCTCCCAGGTCTTCAGGTCCCGCCAGATGGAATGACTGCCCGCCACGAACTGGACCTCCTGGGGGGCACCCGGCTCCGCCAAACTGACGATGCTGACCCCCTCGCGGGTGCCCACCAGGGCGTACTCGGTGCCGTCGGGGGCCACCCAGCCCCAGATGTCGTTCAGCTCCGTGTCGTAGGGCAGATGCCCCACCAGCTCTACGTTGCGCTGAGCGCGCAGCCCGCCCAGCAGAAAAACCAGCAGAAAAAGGCTCGCGATTCGCATGGTTCCGGTTTTGGAAAGAGTGCTTCGTGCATTCCAGCCCAAGTTAGGGAAAGTGCCCCTGCCCCTCCCCCTCAACCTCCGGGCATGTCAGTGGAATGACAGGGGAGGTGGGCGGTGTGGCGGGAGGGGGAGGGAGGAGGGATAGCCGTTGCGCCCTCTGGTCAACCCTCTTCCACGGCGCTTTGCTGTTCGTAGAGTTCGGCGTAGTAGCCGGGCTGGTTGAGGAGTTCTTCGTGGGTGCCTTGCTGGGCGATGCGTCCGTCTTCGAGGACGAGGATGAGGTCGAAGTCGAGCAAGGCGTAGATGCGGTGGGTGATGATGATGGCGGTTTTGTCGGCCAGGGCGTCGCGCAGGTAGCCGAGGATTTGCTTTTCGGTGTTGGTGTCCACGGCGCTGAGGCAATCGTCGAGCACGACGATGTCGGGCTGTTTGAGGAAGGCCCGGGCGATGCTGACGCGCTGTTTTTGGCCGCCGGACAGGGTGACGCCGCGTTCGCCGACGAGGGTGTCGAAGCCGTCGGGCAGGTCGAGGATGTCATCGTACACGGCGGCGTAGCGGCTGAACTGCTCGATTTCGGTGCGGGGGGCCTGGGGTTTGCCGAAGGCGATGTTGTTGGCCACCGTGTCGGAGAAGAGGAAGCCGTCCTGGGGCACGTAGCCGATGCGGCGGCGCAGGTTGTCGAGGTCGTGCCGGCGGATGTCGATGCCGTCGATGAGGATGCGCCCCTCGGTGACGTCGTACATGCGCACCAGCAGGTCGGCGATGGTGGTCTTGCCGGAGCCGGTGCGCCCGATGATGGCCATCTTCTGCCCCGGGCGCAGGTGGAAGCTGACGTTTTTCAGGGCCTGGATGCCCGTGTCGGGGTAGGTGAAGGACACGTTTTCGAAGCGGATGTCCCCTTTCAGGGGGACGGGGCGGGTGGTGGGGTTGACGATATCGGGGGGCGTGTGCAGGAATTCGTTGATGCGCTTCTGGCTGGCTTCGGCCTGCTGGACGATGGAGGTGATCCAGCCCAGGGCCGTCACGGGCCAGGTCAGCATGTTGACGTAAATGACGAACTCGGCGATGTTGCCGGCGGTGATTTGCCCCTTGGCCACCAACACCCCCCCGACGAAGACGGTGATGATCGTGCTGGCACCGATGAGCAGCAGCATGGTGGGGAAGAACAGCGCGTCCACGCGGGCCAGGCTCAGGGCTTTCTGGCGGTAATCCTCGCTCTGCTGCTCGAAAAAGCGCCCCATGGCCCGCTCCTGCACGTACGACTTCACCACCCGGATGCCCGAGTACACCTCCTGGGCGATGCTGTTCAGCCGCGCCAACTGCTGCTGAATGACTTCGCTCTTGCGGTTGATCAGGTTGCTCACGTAGTAAATGGCCACCGCCAGCACCGGCATGGGCAACAGGCTCCACAGGGTCAGCTCCCAGCTCACCGCCACCATGGAGGTGATGGCCATGATGAACAGCGACACCAGATTGATGCCGTACAGAATGGCCGGCCCCAGGTACATGCGCACCTTGGTGACGTCCTCGGTGATGCGGCTCATCAGGTCGCCCGTGTTGTTGCGCTTGTAGAACGCCAGGCTCAGCCGCTCGTAATGCTGGAAAATCTCCTTGCGCAGGTCGTACTCGATGAGCCGCGACACCACGATGATGGTCTGCCGCATGAAGAACATGAACAAGCCCATGAGCAAGGCCAAAACCAACACCAGCCCCCCGAACCACAACAAAATCCGCCCGATTTCCTCGAACAACTGCCCCTGCGCGTCCAACCCCTCGAACATGCGGTACAGCGCCAGGTTGTCCACCACCAGATCGATGGCCTCCCGGATCATCTGCGGCTGCAACACCCGAAACCAGTTCGACACGAAGACGAACACCACCCCCAACAGCAGCCGCCATCGGTACTTGTA
>CAZBYX010000344.1:0-4360 GCA_964496055.1 uncultured Saprospiraceae bacterium | reverse complement strand
TGAACGATCCGCTCCCCGGCCCGGCCGTCCCCCAGACTTTGGCGGTGTTCTTCGGGGGGTTGGGCGGTGCGCACGGCCTCGAGGATGGCTGCGGTGTCGGGTCCTGCGATGTGGCTCCAGCCTTCGCGGACCGTTTCCACCCATTCGGTCTGACGGTCGAGGATGACGGCGGGGGTCTGGTGGAAGTAGGCTTCCTTGATGAGCCCCCCGGAATCGGTGAGCACGGTGCGGGCGTGGCGCACGAGGCACTGGGTTTCCCAGAAGCCCAGGGGTTCGAGGGGATGCAGAGGAGGGCGGAGCAGCTCCTCCAGACCGAAACGTTGGATGGCGGCGCGGGTGCGGGGGTGGATGGGAAAGATCGCGGGGTGCTCCAGTCGGATGGCGGCGCGCAGGATGGCCCGGAGGGGTTCGGGGCGGTCCGTGTTGGCGGCGCGGTGACAGGTGAGGAGGAAGAAGGCTTTCGGTTTCAGTCCGAGCCGGTGGAGGAGGCTGGTGTCGGCGCATTTTTCGGGGTGAGCGGCGAGCAGGTCCAGCCCCACGTCGCCCGTGAGGAAGACCCCCTCGCGGATGCCGCACCGGTGGAGGTTGGTCACGGCGGTGGGGGTGGGGCAGAAGTACAGGTCGCTGACGGCGTCGGTGAGCAGCTTGTTCACCTCCTCGGGGATGCGCTTGTCCCACTCGCGCAGGCCGGCTTCCACGTGGCCGAGCAGGAGGTGGTTTTTGGCGGCGGCGATGGCCCCGGCGGCGGTGCTGTTCGTGTCGCCGAAAACGAGCACAGCGGCGGGTTGCAGCTCGCGCAACACTTCGTCCAGCTTCACGACCATGCGGCCCACCTGCCAGGCCCCCGGGCCCGAACCCACCCCCAGGTTCCATCTTGGACGGGGCAGTCCCAGCTCCCGGAAAAAAGCATCCGACAGGCGCGCGTCGTAGTGCTGACCCGTGTGAATCAGCACCGGTTCCAGCGCCGGCGCCGCCCCGAAGGCCCGCAACAGAGCCGCCGCCTTGATGAAGTGCGGCCGCGCACCGACGATGAGGGCGAGGGGAGGCATGGTAACGATTTGATATTTCAGCGGGCTAAATGGGTCAGAATCAGGATTCCCTGGATTTTCCGGATTTTCCGGATTTTCGAGAGGAAAGGGTGTGACTAACCCATTGCCTGAGGTTTCATCCAGATTTTGCGGGCTTGCTGCTTCCAGGTAAGCCCATCAATGGGAATGGAATGCCTCTCGTTCATTCCAAAGTTGCCCCCCACCCACTCCCGATACCGCTCCTCCAGCCAGCGGGCGATGGGCTCCGGGCCTTCCCGGGCGTAGAATACCTGCCCTGCGGCGAGTCCGGCGGTCCATTCCTCCAGCTCTTCGTCGGGGCAGCCGTTGACGAGCGCGAGCAGGGGGCGCCCGGCGGCGGCGTATTCCCAGAATTTGCCCGTGAGGTTGCCCTTCAGGTGGGGGGCGGTGTAAGTGAGCAGGAGGTTTACGTGTGCTTTTTGTTGAAGAGATAGAGCCTCGGCGCGGGGTAGCAGGCCCAGATCGCGGAACAGAGACCGCAGGGTGGGGTAGGGCTGCAGCCAGCGGAGCCAGGCCTCGCCGTCCTTGCCGGCGTGGAGGAATTGGACGCTGGCGGCTTCGAGCCTGCCTTCATGGAGCAGGGTTTCCAGCGCCTGCAGGAAGGGGGTGGGGTCCCGGTGGCGGCGGAAGAGGGAGCCCGTGTAGGCGATGGTGAATTTGGGGAAGGGAGGCGGTGCAGGGGGGCGTGCCTCCAGCCCATTGTAAACCACCCGCACCCGGGGGTGGTAGCGCTTCAGGTGTTCCACCAGGCCCTGCGACACGGTGGTCAGGTGCTCCGCTCCCCGGAGGAGGCGCCGCAGGAAGGCGTGGTGCAGCCCCGGCAGGAAAACGTTGCGCAGGACGGGGTCCACGGGCAGGTCGCGGAAGTCGGCGACCCAGCGCAGGTGGGGGTGCAGGCGCTTCAGGGCGGCGGCGATGAGGTGGTCGGACAAGGGGCGGTAGGAGCTGAACAAATGGGTGATGCCCCGGCTGCGCACCAGCTGCGAGCCCTTCCAGACCCCGCAAAGGATGTACAGCAGCCCGCCCGTACCCAGAAGGGGGTTCAGGGGAAGGCTGTCGAGCAAGCGCAGGAGGATTCGCCCCGCGAAGCGCAGCTTCCCGCCCTCCCCGCTGTGGGTGCGGCCGCGCGCCCATAAGGCGCGCAGGGTGCGGTAATCGAGCGTGGGCAACACCCACACCCGAACCCCTTCCGGGGGTTGCCCTTCCCGGGCCAGCAGGCTGCGGTTCGAGGTGCTCAGCACGTGCACTTCGTCGAAAGTTTTTTGGAAGGCTCGCGCCAGGGCCTGGCAGCGCTGGGTTCCCGATTGGATGGGGGGAAACCAGTAAGCGGCAAGCAAAACGCGGGCGGAATTTCCGGGCATGGCTCAGCCTTTTTCGAAAACGAGGAGGAAATCGGCGCTGAACCACCCCAGAAGTTGTGGATGGGCTTGCAGGCGACGTCGGAGCTGCTTGCCCAGCCGGATGCTGAGCCCCGGAAGCAGGAGGTTGAAGGGGCTCAGGGTTTGATTGAGCCAGCGCAGGGTGCGGGGTTGGAGGACGGGAGGGGCCAGAGCCCTGGCTTCGGAAGGGGTGTACGTGCTGAGCGGGAAGGATTGCCCAAGGGTGCGAGGTGCCGAGGAAGGGAGGAGCCGCGCGAGGGGCCGGGCAAGGCGGCGCAGGGCCTGGTCCAGGCTGCGGCGGTGGGTGAAGGAAACGACCGCCAGACCGCGGGGGCGCAGCCTGCGAGCCGTTTCGGCGAGCAGGTTTCCAAAGACCTCCTTCGTGTTGTAGGTGCTCACGCCGAGGATGAAGGCGCAATCGAAGGGACCTGCTTCCGCGGGCAGGTCTTGCACGGAGCCCAGGATGCGCCGGTCGGGGGGGATGGCGCTGCGAAGCAGCATTTCCGAGGAGCAATCGCAGGCGAGGTACTCGAAGGAGTGGAACCGCCGGCACAGGTGTTCGTAGAGCAGCCCGGTGCCGGCGCCGACGTCGAGAATGGCTTTTCCGTCGAGGTGCAAGTCCTCCAGGGCTGCTTCCACGCGCTGCCGGTGGAAGTGGCGGTGATAGGAGTGCCGCTTTCCCTTCAGGCGGCGCTCATATTCCGGCGCCAGCCGGTCGAAAAACCGGACGATGTTTGGAGGGGGGTACACCATGACGGCTGATTGAAAGGGCGGCGAGGCATTCTGCGAGGAGCAATTCGGACGTCAGGCGCTGGTCGTAGCGCTGCAAGACCAGCCGGCGCCCGGCGAGGCCCATGGCGCGCCGGGTTTCGGGTGCCATTCGGCACATTTGCTTCAGGGCTTCGGCGAGGTGTAGGGTGGTTCTAGGAGGCACGAGCAGTCCGGTGCGTCCGTTTTCCACCAGTTCCCGGCAGCCGGGAACCTGCGTGGTGATGACGGGCAGGCCCATGCTCATGGCTTCGGTCAGGGCGCGCGGAATGCCTTCCCGGTAGGAGGGCAGCACCACGGCGTCCACCTCCCGAAGCAGGCAGCGCATGTCGAAGACGTGCCCGAAGTAGCGGAACAGGCCTTCCTGCACCCAGGAATGGAAAACCTTCGCGGGTACGGCCGCCGGGTTGCCGCTGTGCAGGTCGCCGGCCACCCAGCATTCCGCCCGGGGAAATTCCCGCCGCAGCTCCCGAACCGCTTCCGCCAGCTCCCCCAAACCCTTGTCGTACAACACCCGCCCCGCAAACAAAAAGACCAAGCCCCTGGAGGAGCCTGGTCTTTTCACGGGGCGCCAACGATTGGTGTCCACCCCCGAACCCGGAATCACCCGGCATTGCCCGGGGCGCACCACCCCCCGACTCGTCAAAAAGCCGGCATCCGCCCGATTGTAAACCACCAGGCGCTGCACTCCCGAAAGAGCCCACCGAAGCAGCCCCAGCAAAAGGCGATTCAGCCAACCCCCATGCAGCAGGGGATAGCCCAGCCCCGTTACCACCGATACCGTCGGGATGCCCACCAGACGGGCGGCAAAGTTGCCGTACAGATTGGGTTTGATGGTGTAGAGGAGCACCAGAGCCGGCCGCTCGGAGCGGAAGAGGCGCCAGAGCTCGAACAGGAAAAGCAGGTCGCGCAGGGGGTTGCGGCCCCGCGGCCGCAGATGTCGCAAAGGGCGGAAGGGCGCGTGGACTTTTTGGCGAAAGTGAGGAAGGAAGGCGTCAACGGGGGCAGCGGATACCACCTGGAGTCCGGCTCGTTGGAATCGGCGCAGGGTCGGTGCACGGAAGTTGTACAGATTCCAGGTCGAGTTGTCCACCACCAGCACCTTGGTGGTTGCAGCAGTCATTGTGTCGTTTTGTTTCCAATCGG
>CAZBYX010000343.1:0-4376 GCA_964496055.1 uncultured Saprospiraceae bacterium | reverse complement strand
CGTTTGGCGATGGTGCGGCGCATGCGGCTCATCTTCTTGCGGTGGGAGCTGCGGCTGAAGGCCGTGGGGGGTATGGCTTTGGGCGCTTCGGCCGGGGCGGCTTCCGCTTTGGAGGGGGTTTCGGTTGCGGCCGGGGCGCTTTGGCGGTTTTCGAGGGCTTTGAGCACGTCGGCTTTGGTGATGCGGCCGTCTTTGCCGGTGCCTTTCACGTCTTCGGGGCTGAGCTCGTTTTCGCGCATGAGTTTGGCGGCGGCGGGAGAGGGATGGGCCGAAGCGGAGCCTTCTTCGGAGGGGGAGGAGCCGGGTTCGTCCTGGGGAGTGGAGGCCGGTTCGGCCTTTTCGGCAGCCGGGGAGCTGCCGTTGCCGTCTTTGGCGGCGCTGGTGTCGATTTTGGCCACGAGGGCGCCGATTTCGAGGTCGTCGCCTTCTTTGGCGACGTGGATGAGGCGCCCGGAGGCTTCGGCGGGAAACTCGAGGGTGGCTTTGTCGGACTCGAATTCACAGATGGGTTCGTCGCGCTCGACGTAGGCGCCGTCTTCTTTCAGCCACTGGGACAGGGTGACCTCGGTGACGGATTCTCCTATGGTGGGGACGCGCAGTTCTACGATGCTCATTTTTCAGGCGTTGGGTTCGGTTCGTTGGTAGCGGCGGAGGGCAGGGTGCGCCCCGGCGCGGCAAAAATAGGCACTGCCTGGCATATGACGGGGCGGTGCGCACGGCCGGCGCCGGTTGTAAAATCGTCAAATCGCGAAACCGTCAAATCGAAGTTTGGGTTTGGGTGTAGTTGAACCACAGAGGGAGCAGAAAAGGCCGCAGAGTGAACTGCTTGCCTGCCCACCAACCCGCTCCCCCCACCGCGATTTTACGGTTTTACGGTTCAGCAATTTTACCAAGTGAAAGTCACTCCTTGTAAAACAACCACTTCTTCAGCTCCTTGAAGGTGGCTTTCTTGCCGTACATGAGGATGCCCACGCGGTAGATGCGCCCGGAGAGCCAGACGAAGAACAGGGCGCTGCCCAGCAACAGGGCGAGGGAAAGCACAATCTGCCACGCCGGCGGCTCGAAGGGGATGCGGGCCACCATGATGATGGGCGAGAAGAAGGGAATCATGGACGTCCAGAAGGCGAGGGGGCCGTTCGGGTCTTCGATGATGGCGGTGAGGAAGAGGATGGCCAGGATGATGGGCAGCATGACGGGGAAGGTGAGGGACTGGCTTTCGCCCAGGTCGTCGCCGATGGCGGAGCCCACGGCGGCGAACAGGGAGGAGTAAATGAGGTAGCCCCCCAGGAAGTAGAGTACGAACAAGGGGAGGATGAGGCCCCAGTTCTGGTTCATGATGCTGTCCATGATTTCGAGGGCCTGCTGCATATCGCTTTGCGATTGCTGCATCATCATGCCGCCTTGCATCATCTGGGGGTCGGGTTGGGGCAGGAAGAGGCCGGCTATGGCCATGAGGGTGGGGATGAGGATGATCCAGATGAGCAGCTGGGTGAGGCCGACGGCGCTGACGCCCACGATCTTGCCCATCATGAGCTGGAAGGGGCGCACCGAGGAGATGATGATCTCGACGATGCGGCTGGTCTTTTCCTCCATCACCGAGCGCATGACCATGGCGCCGTAGAAGATGAGAATGAAATAGATGACGAAGGCGCTGAAAAAGCCCAGGGCGGTGGCCAGCCCGGCGCTGGTGGCCTTGTCCACTTCGGTGAGGCGGCCGCTTTCGTCCAGGGTGAGTTCTTTTTGCTCCAGCTCGACGTCGGTTTCCAGGGAGGCGAGCAGTTCTTCGCTCAGGCCGGCGGCCAGGATTTTGTAGGCGCGCAGGCGCTTTTCGATCTGGGATTCGATGAAGGCCTGGGTGCCCAGGGAGAGCTGCTTGTCGCTGTAGTATTTCAGGCGCAGCTCTTTCATGTCGGGGGAGAAGGGGGGGAGGTAGAGCACGCCGTCGTAGCCCATTTCGCGGTAGCGTTCCTTGAGGGCGTCGAGGGGTTCGGTGCTGATGGTGAAGTCGGCGCGTTCGGTTTGTTTGAGGGGGCGGTTGAGCACGCCGGCGTCGTCGCGCACCAGGATGCGCACCTGCTCGGGGCCGGAGAGCACGACCAGCAGGGTGGGCAGAATCATGAACAGGGCGAAGAGCAGGGGCGTGAGCAGGGTGATGAGGATGAAGCTCTTCTTGCGCACGCGCACCAGGTATTCCCGCTGGATGATGAGCCAGAGCTTATTCATGGGTGCCGGAGTTTACTTGACGGATGAAGATTTCGTTCAGGGTGGGCAACACCTCATTGAAGGAACGGATGTGCACGCCGCGGCCCACCAGAAACTGCAGCAGGCGGTTGGAGGCGGCCTCGTCCTGCACTTTGACCAGCAGACTGTGGTCGTAGCGTTCCACGATGTCGAACTCGGTGTGGGCTTCGTCGAGGGACTGGAGCTCGGCGGGCAGCTCGCCGCTGTATTCGATGCGGAAGAGGTTCTCCTTGAAGCGCTGCTTGATGTCGGCCACCTTTCCGGTCAAGACGTTCTTGCCCCGGTCGATGAGGGTGATGTATTCGCAGATTTCCTCCACCTGCTCCATGCGGTGGGTGGAAAAGAGGATGGTGGTGCCTTCGTCTTTCAGGCGGCGGATTTCGTCTTTGATGAGGTTGGTGTTGATGGGGTCGAGGCCGGAGAAGGGCTCGTCGAGGATGAGCAGTTTGGGGCGATGCACGACGGTGGCGATGAACTGCACCTTTTGCTGCATGCCCTTGGAAAGCTCCTCCACCTTTTTGTTCCACCAGTCCAGGATGTCGAGCCGTTCCATCCATTCCCGGAGGTTGGCTTTGGCTTCGCGGGCGGAGAGCCCTTTGAGGCGGGTGAGGTAGAGCAATTGTTCGCCCACCTTCATTTTCTTGTACAGTCCGCGCTCTTCGGGCATGTAGCCGACGATGCGGGGGTGCTCGCTGCTGAGGGGTTGGCCGTCGAGGACGACCGAGCCGCTGTCGGCGCGGGTGATGGTGGTGATGATGCGGATGAGGCTGGTTTTGCCGGCGCCGTTGGGGCCGAGCAGGCCGTAGAGGCTGCCCCGGGGCACATCGAAGCTGACGCGATTGACGGCGAGGTGTTGATCGTACTGTTTGACGACCTCGCGCAGTTGCAGGATGGGTTCTGTCATAGGGAAGCGGTTCTTGCTGCGGTTGCGAAGCTAAAATTTCGTGGGCAAGTGGAGGGGGCAATTCTATTCATCGAGGGAATTTCTCGATGAAAACCAGCCCTGCCAGGCGCAGGAAGCCCTGCCAAGCCCTTCGATGGATTTCCCCGATGGGGGATAAACCCTTACCTTGGCTGGAAAGCCAAACCCATGTCTTCCACCCTGAATTGGGGGATTCTCGGCCCCGGCAAAATCGCTCACAAGTTCGCCGAGGACCTGCAGGCCTTGCCGGAAGCCAGGGTCCACGCGGTGGCCAGCCGCTCTTTGGAGCGCGCCCATGCTTTCGCCGAGCGCTTCGAAGCGCCTTTCGCCTTTGGCAGCTACGAGGACCTGCTCGGCTGCGCCGACCTGGACGTGGTGTACGTCGCCACCCCTCACTCCGAACACTTCACCCACACGATGATGTGTCTGGAGGCGGGTGTGCCGGTTCTTTGTGAGAAACCGCTGGCCATCCATGCCGGGCAAGCCCGCCGGATGGTGGAGGAGGCGCGGACGCGCGGCGTCTTCCTCATGGAGGGCTTGTGGACGCGCTTCAACCCGGCCTTTGAAAAGGCGCTGGAAGTGGTGGGGGAGGGCGGTTTGGGGACGATCCACTGGGTGGCGGCCGACTTCGGCTTCCGGAGCGCCCGCAAGCCCGACAGCCGCCTGTTCGACCCGGCTTTGGGGGGCGGTTCCCTGCTCGATGTGGGCATCTACCCCGTTTTCGTGGCTTATGCTTTGTTGGGCATGCCCAACGTGGTGGAAGCCGTGGCGGCCATCGGCCCCACCGGCGTGGACGAATCCTGCGGCATGCTCTTCAAATACGCCCGGCAGGCCATCGCCACCCTTTCCTCCTCCATCGTGGTGCAAACCTCCACCGAAGCCTACGTGCACGGGGAGGAGGGCAGCCTTTACCTGCCGCCCCGCATGCACGAGGCCGACCGCCTCGTTCTGCGTTCGGGCCGCCAAAGCCGCCGAACCCTGCACTTCTCCATCGAGGGCAACGGCTTCGTTCCCGAGGCGCGTTCCGTCGTGCAATGCCTCGAAGAAGGGCTGCTCGAAAATCCCAAATGGACGTGGCGGAACAGCCTCGACCTGATGACCCTCCTGGATGCGGTGCGCCGCAAAGCCGGGATTTTCTACCCCGCCTTCGACCCCCCACCGCCCCACCCGCTGGCGGCAAGCTGAGCCCCGAAACCCGCACCCGCCCCGCCCC
>CAZBYX010000342.1:0-4415 GCA_964496055.1 uncultured Saprospiraceae bacterium | reverse complement strand
TTTTACGATTTTACGATTTTACAGCTTCCCGTCACGTTCGTCACGTTCGTCACGTTCGTCACGTTCGTCACGTTCAGGAAATCTTCTCCTTCAGGTACCGGCCGGTGTGCGAATTTTCCACCTGCACGAGGGCTTCGGGGGTGCCCTGGAAGACGAGGCGGCCGCCGTGTTTGCCGCCATCGGGGCCGAGGTCGATGACCCAGTCGGCACATTTGATGACTTCGAGGTTGTGCTCGACGACGAGCACGGTGTGGCCCCGTTCCACCAGGGCGTTGAGGGCGTCGAGCAGCTTGCGGATGTCGTGGAAGTGCAGGCCGGTGGTGGGTTCGTCGAAGATGAAGAAGATGTGTTCGTTGCTGTTTTCCTTGCCGAGGAAAGCGGCGAGCTTGACGCGCTGGGCTTCCCCGCCGGAGAGGGTGCTGGAGGACTGCCCCAGCTTGATGTAGCGCAGGCCCACGTCGTAGAGGGGCTGAATTTTTTTGACGATGTCTTTTTGGTCGGCGAAGAACTCGAGGGCTTCTTCGACGCTCAGCTCGAGGATGTCGTAGATGTTGCGGCCCTTGTACTGGACGTCGAGGACCTCCTGCTTGAAGCGGCGGCCCTTGCAGTCTTCGCATACGAGGCGCACGTCGGCGAGGAACTGCATTTCGATGACCTGTTCGCCTTCGCCCTGGCAGGCCTCGCAGCGGCCGCCGTCCACGTTGAAGCTGAAGTGTTTGGGTTTGAAGCCCCGGATGCGGCTGAGCTGCTGGTTGGCCATCAGGGTGCGGATGGCGTCGTAGGCCTTGACGTAGGTGACGGGGTTGGAGCGGCTGCTGCGGCCCAGGGGCGACTGGCTGACCAGCTCCACCTGGGTGAGGCGCTTCCAGTCGCCTTCCAGGGTTCCGAAGCGCAACACTGCGCGGTTGTGCTCCACCCCGAGGTGATTTTTCAGGGCGGGGTACAGGATGCCGCGCACCAGGGAGGTTTTGCCGCTGCCGCTGACCCCGCTGACGACGGTCAGAGCGTTGAGCGGGATGTCCACGTCGATGTTCTGGAGGTTGTGGAGGCGGGCGCCCCGCACCTGCAGCCGGCCCAGCCCCTTGCGACGCCTTTCGGGCACGGGAATGGCCATGCGCCCGCTCATGTATTTGGTGGTGAGGCTTTCGGTGGCCTCGTCGTGGATTTTTTCGTAGGGCCCGGCAAAGATGACCTGCCCGCCGTGGATGCCGGCCCCGGGGCCGATGTCGATGAGGTAGTCGGCGTTTTTGATGATGTCCTCCTCGTGCTCGACCACGACGACGGTGTTGCCCAGGTCGCGCAGCGCTTTGAGCACCCGGACGAGGCGGTTGGTGTCGCGGGGATGGAGGCCGACGCTGGGCTCGTCGAGGATGTAGAGGGAGCTGGTGAGGTTGCTGCCCAGGGTACGCGTCAGGTTGATGCGCTGGGTTTCGCCCCCGGAAAGGGTGTTCGACAGGCGGTTGAGCGTCAGGTAGCCCAGCCCCACATCGCACATGAACTGCAGGCGGTTGTTGATTTCGAGCAGCAGGCGCCGGGCGATTTTCTCTTCGAAGGGGCTGAGCGAGAGATTGCGGAAGAAGGCCAGCAGCTCATCGACGGGCATCTCCACCAGTTCGGGGATGTTTTTGCCCCCCACGCGCACGTAGGTGGCTTCCTTGCGCAGGCGCCCCCCCTTGCACTCGGGGCAGGTGGTGCGACCCCGATAGCGCGCCAGCATCACGCGGTTCTGGATTTTGTACACCTTTTCCTCCAGTTCGGCGAAGAAGGTATCGATGCCGTAGAGGTCGCCCTTCCCTTTCCAAAGCAGGCGCTTTTCCGCCTCGCTCAGCTCGGCATAGGGCCGATGGACGGGAAAGTCGTAGCGGTGGGCTTTGGCGAGGAAATCGTCCAGCCAGCGGCCGTACTTTTCACCCTTCCAGCAGGCCACCGCCCCCTCGAAAACGGAGAGTCGGGGGTCGGGGATGACCTTTTCCTCGCTGATGCCCATGATCTGGGCGAAGCCCTCGCATTTGGGGCAGGCGCCGTAGGGGTTGTTGAAGTTGAAGAGTTGGGGGTTGGGTTCGGGGAATTCGAGCCCGTCGAGCTCGAAGCGGGTGTTGAAGGTGTGGGTTTGGGGCGGGTCGCTGAGGATTTCCACCAGGCATTCGCCCTCGCTTTCGTAGAAGGCCGTCTGCACCGAGTCGGCCAGCCGTTGGCGGTTATCGGGGTCGTCTTTTTTCACGACCAGTCGGTCGATGAGGATGCGGGCATCCAGGGCGGCGTATTCGTTGAGGGGCTTGCTGAGGTCGAAGGGCGGGTCATCGAGCAACTCCTCGATGCGCACGAAAGCGCCGTCGAGTTGCAGGCGGGTGTAGCCTTTCTGGACGAGGAGGTTCAGTTCCTGTTGCAGGCTGCGGTCCTGGTAGCGGGTGGGCAGGGGGATGAAGAGCTGCACGCGCGTGCCTTCGGGGTGCTTTTCGACGAAGTCCACCACATCGGAGACCTGATGGCGCTTGACCTCCTGCCCGCTGACGGGGGAGATGGTCTTGCCGATGCGGGCGAAGAGCAGGCGCAGGTAGTCGTACACTTCGGTGAGGGTGCCGACGGTGCTGCGGGCGTTGCTCGTGCTCACCTTTTGCTCGATGGCGATGGCGGGGCAGATGCCCTTGATGTAGTCCACATCGGGCTTTTTCATACGGCCCAGAAACTGGCGGGCATAGCTGGAAAGACTCTCCACATAGCGGCGCTGGCCTTCGGCATAGAGGGTGTCCATGGTCAGGGAGCTCTTGCCCGAACCCGAGACCCCCGTCACCACCACCAGGCGGTTCTTGGGGATGCGCAAGTCGATGTTCTTCAGGTTGTTCGCCCGGGCACCCTTGATGAAGATGCTCTTCGGGTCGGGGCGTTCGTCCGCCGCAGGTACGGCGGCCTCGCCGTGCGGTTTAACGGTCATCCCAGCTGCTTTTTTAGGAGGGACGAGGGGGCGATGAGCCATCGTCCTTCGTCCATCATCCACCAGCCTCGATTCCTTTCTTCCAGCGGGAAGGGTTTGCAGGAAGCTCGTCGTGGTGCGGTTTGACAAAGGAAGCAAAGGTAAGGATTCCTCGGGGGAGGGAGGGTCCTTCATCCGATGTCGGACCAGCTCAGCACGCGCACGTCTCTCCATTGCTGTGGGGTGTCGCCTCCATAGACCAAGACCTTTTCGGCAGCCTGAAATCCTTCGAGCCTGTCCAGGTATCGAAACGATTTGAAGAATTCGGGGTTGAGGGTAGCCCCCGCCTTGATTTCCCACACACGCAGCCCCTGCGGTGATTCCATGAGCAGGTCGATTTCGCGGCCGTTTTTCTCCCGCCAGTAAAAGAACTCCGGCCGCTTTCCGGCATGTAACTCCTGTTTCAGCAATTCGGCAACAACCAGGTTTTCCAGCAAGGCGCCGCGTGCGAAATGGGTCTCCACCTGTTCAGCCGCCCGGATGCCCAACAGATAGCAGGCCAGCCCCGTGTCATAAAAGTAGAGTTTGGGGCTCTTGGTCAGGCGTTTGTTGAAGTTTCGGTAATATGGTGGCAGCAGGAAGACCACGAAACTGGTTTCGAGCAAGCTGAGCCAGGATTTCGCAGTGGGAGAGCTGATGCCGCATTCGATGGCAATGGAATGAAGGTTGAGAACCTGACCGATTCGACCGGCACACAACTTCAAGAAAGTCCGGAATCGCGAAAGGTCTTTCACAGCCATCAAATTCCGTAGGTCTCGTTCGAGGTAGGTCTCTACATAGCTTGGAAAAAACTCGTCGGGAGAGAGTTGGCGGTCGTACAGTGGGGGGTAGAACCCTTGAAAAAGAACATCCTGATAATCCGCTTCCATCAATCCCACCGATTTCAGCTCCGAAAATTGAAAGGGCAACAGCCGAAACAAAGCCACGCGCCCCGCCAGACTCTGCGTGATCCGCTCCATCAGGGTGAAGTGATGGGAGCCCGAAAGAATGTATTGCCCCATGAGGCGGTCCTCGTCGATTTTCGTCTGGAGGTAGGAGAACAATTCCGGAACATGTTGGATCTCATCGAATATCACGTGTTGGTCGTAACGCCCCAAAAAACCGTGAGGATCCTCTTCTGCCAGCATCCGCAGGTCCGGGTTTTCCAGCGAAACGTATTCGTATTCGGGAAACTGATGTTTCAAGAGGGTAGTCTTGCCGGACTGGCGCGGACCCGTGACGGCCACAATGGGAAATTTGGCGCAGTAGCGTTTCAGAACCACTTCAAGCATTCGGGGGATCATGGCTTTTTAGACAAATTTAAATTTAAATTTTAAATCTGTCCAAATCAGAGCTCTTCTTTCCTTCTTGACTTTCGTAATACCCAGGAACTTGCGCGCGTGGATCGGCCCTTTGAAGTCATCCTCAAAACGGAAGAATTTGGGGTTGAGAGTTGGGAGGGGGA
>CAZBYX010000341.1:0-4416 GCA_964496055.1 uncultured Saprospiraceae bacterium | reverse complement strand
GTTTCGGGGGGGGAGCGGGGCGGGAGAGGGTGTTGTTGCGGAAGTTGGTGTCCAGCACCAACACTTTCCGATGGCTGAGGTGCAGGGCATAAGCCAGGGCAGCGATGAGCATGGACTTGCCTTCCCCTTCCTTGATGCTGGTGATGAGGAATACCCGGCCGCCGGAGCCCTGCAGCAGGCTGCGCAACTTGCGAATGCTTTCCCGGAAGGCTTCGTGCGCGCTGTGGGTGCTGGCGGTGAACAGCTGGTGGAAGCTTTCGGGGGCGGGGTTCAGGGGCGGGAGGGTGGCGGCCAAGGGCAACTGGGTGAGGTATTGGAACTGCGCCGGACGGTAGAACGAGGTGTCGGCGAAGGCCAGCAACAGAATGAGGAAGGCTGCCAGCGAAGAAGCCCCCGCCCCGCCGAAGGCAGCATACAGGAACCGCTTGGATTCTTCCGGCTCGAAGGGCAAAACCGGCGGCTCCACCACTTGCAGGGGGTTTTCCACCTTTTCGTAGGTGAAGCGGGCCTCCTCCAGCAGGTTGCTCTTTTCCAGATATTCCTTTTCGAGGCGGTCTTTTTCCGCCAGCATGCGGGCCAGGGTGGCGTCGGCTTCCTGCAGCTCGGCGGCCTTGGCACGCAGGCGGCGCAAGGCCCGCTCGTAGGAAGCCACGCTGACGCGGGCGAACTCCAGGTCCACCTCCGCTTCGAGGCGCTGCTGAACCCAGTCCCGCACCTGCTCGCTTTGGAGGCGCTCCCGTTCGCTGCCCAGCGAAGCGTTGGCCACCTGCAAAACCGCTGCGTCGAGCTCGGCTTTGACCTTTCGCAGGCGGCGTTCCAGGCCCTTGTCGCTGCTTCCTCCCTCCAGGTAGCGGTTCAGCAGGCGGTTGTAGTCCTCCTTCAGCTGCAGGTATTTTTCGCTGCCGAACAGATGATTGGCGTAAGCCTCCCCGCTCAGGCGGTTGTAGGCGTAGATTTTCTGGTCCAGCTTGCGGATGGTGGCCTCCAGGGCGGGCAGCTTCTGGCGTTCCCGCTCCAGTTCGTTCTCGTAGTCCTGAATCTGGCCCAGCAAGGATTCGAGCTGGGTGCTCAGGTCCACCAGGCGGTTGGCTTTGCGGTAGGCGTCGATTTCCTCGATTTTGGCATCCAGCTCCGCTTTTTTGGCCGCTACCTGGCGGCTGTGAAATTCGAGGGAGGCGCGTTCGTCCCGGGAGAGGTCGTCCAGAAAGAGCTGGATGAATTCCTCCAGATACACCTGCACGGCAAAATGGGCCAGCTCGGGGTTCTTGTCCCGGAAGGCGATTTCCATCAGGTCGGACTCGCCGACGCGGTTGATTTCCAGTTGCTTGCGCAAGGACCTGTAATCGTAACGGTAGGCTTTGGCCAGTTGCAGCTGCAGGCGGGAGGGGGTGGCGAGCAGGGAATCGGGGGAGGCGCGCACGGCACGGGAAGCGAGCTGCAGCTCGGCACTGGTGAGCTTTTGCAGTTCATCAGGCTCGGGCTCGCGGAAGGGGCGTTCGGACTGCAAGTCGTGGTGCAGCAAACGCGTGGACAGGCGCTGCAACACCCGGCGCGATTGCATGAAATCCTGCAGCTCATTGAAGCGGCTTTCGATGAGAAACTCCTGGATGTAGGAGTTGTCTTGGTCGAAAACCATGCCCTTGAACTCCAGAATCCCCGTCGAAATTTTCGTGCTGCAGCGGTATTCGGGGGGCAGGAGCCCGACCAGATACCACGTGAGGGCTGCCGCCATGAGCCCTGCAAGGGCAATGGTCCATTTTCGTTGCCATAGTATGTTCAGGTAGAAAATAAAGTCCATCGGTACCGCGGCAGGATGTGCAGTTTTCCGTCAACAAAGGTAATCCGATTCCGGTGGGAGGGGGGCAACCGGCTGATTTTTCCCTGATTCCCAAGAAAAAACCGCGCCGGAAAGCATTCTTCGCCCCATTGGGATTTCTCCCCCCGCTTGTGGTACTTTTATCCCACCGAAGGAGCTTCCCGCCCGGCCTGCTTGCCGGTCCGACGCCCCTCAAAGGGGGAGGTGTGCGGGGAGGGTAGGGGGGGCAGCTCCCCGCAGCTCAGCACCCGAACCCGCCCGCCTTCAGCGGTTCGATTAAACAGCAAAGACCATGAGTATTCGATTTCGCCTGTGTCGCAACGAAGTGACCGATATGTTGCGCAAGACCTTCAAGGCCACCCCCTTGCGGGTGCCCGAAAGCCGGGTGCAGCCCCTCATCGTCCTGGCCGAGCGCCAGGGCAAGACCGATTTCCGGGGCGCCCTGCGCCATCTGCTCCTCGAAGGCGAGGACTTCCAGGTGGCCATCGAGGAAAGCACCCTCAACGATGTGGCCTTGAAAAAGACCCGAAGCGTGGATTTCGACTTCGGACTCAACATCCTGGAGGGCTTCTTCCAGGGCTTCGGCATTCCCGGGGGCGCTTTGGCCACCCAGCTCTCGGGCGCCCGGGAAATTGCCCTTTCCTTCAGCAACGTCCGGCGGCGCTACGTCGACCGCAATCTCCTGGGCACGACCTTGCGCAACCGCCGCATCGACCTGGAACACCCCTCCATGAGCCCCTTCCTCGGCGACGACCCCTTCAACATGCTGCTCATCACCGATGCCATCGTCAGCAACAGCTTTTCCATCGTCGTCGAAAAATCCAACGAGCGCGAATTCTCCCTGGAGCTGCCCCAAATCGAAAAGGTGCTCGAGGAAGCCAATGCCGGGGTGAAGGCCAAGGTCCAAAACGGCCGCTCCCTCACCTTCGAAGGCGAGGAATTCCTCACCTTTGCCTTCTCCTGCATCCGCCTCGAACTGGACTCCCGCACCGGCAAGCTGGGCGTCGGAACCACCGTCGTGACGCGCGAAAGCGCCGGCGGCAAAATCGAGAAGGTGGAAGAACCCGAACCCGTCGAGCTCGACGACGACCTCTTCGAGCCCGGCATGCTCGAATGGGACCCCCTCGATGCACCCGAAGCCCCCGCCGCCTCCCAATGAGAAGCGAGGAGCCCCCGCATTGTCGGGATGCAAAACACAGCCATCATGCCGAACCCGAACCTGGACCCTGACCCGACCCATCTCAGCGCCGAAGACCGCCAGCTGGAGCGTGCCCTGCGCCCCAAAGACCTGGGCGAGTTCTACGGCCAACCCAAAATCGTCGAGAACCTGAAGGTCTTCATCGCGGCGGCGCGCCAGCGCGGCGAAGCCCTCGACCATGTCTTGCTCCACGGACCGCCGGGTCTCGGAAAAACCACCCTCTCCCACATCATCGCCCACGAATTGGGTGCCCACCTGAAGATGTCCTCGGGGCCGGTGCTCGAAAAGCCCGGTGACCTGGCCGGTCTGCTCACCAACCTCGAGGAGGGCGACGTCTTGTTCATCGATGAAATCCACCGTCTCAACACCGTCGTGGAGGAATACCTCTACAGCGCCATGGAGGACTACCGCATCGACATCATGATCGACAGCGGACCCAATGCCCGCAGCATCCAAATCGCCCTGAGCCCCTTCACCCTCGTGGGCGCCACCACCCGCATGGGCCTGCTCACCGCCCCCCTGCGCGCCCGCTTCAGCATCACCTGCCACCTGGACTACTACGACCACGCCACCCTGGAAAAAATCGTCCTGCGTTCGGCGGGCATCCTGCAGGTGCCCATCACCCCAGAAGGCGCCGCCGAAATCGCCCGTCGCAGCCGCGGCACCCCCCGCATCGCCAATGCCCTGCTGCGCCGCATCCGCGACTTCGCCCAAATCAAAGGTGACGGCACCGTCAACGTCGAAATCGCCCGTTACGGCCTGCAGGCCCTCAACGTGGACGAGGGCGGCCTCGACGAAATGGACAACAAGATCCTCTCCACCATCGTGCACAAGTTCAAAGGCGGGCCCGTCGGCATCACCACCATCGCCACCGCCATCGGCGAAGAACCCGGAACCATCGAAGAAGTGTACGAACCCTTCCTCATCATGGAAGGCTACCTGCACCGCACCCCCCGCGGCCGCGTAGCCACCGAACGCGCCTACCGCCACCTCGGCGTCGTACCCCCCGGCAAAGCGGGAACGCTGTTCTGAACCCCGGCGCGACGGATCGAAACAAATGGAAATAGATTGCTTGTAAAATCGTAAAATCGTAAAACCGTAAAATCGAAGGGAGGGTATGAAGCGAGAGGGTGGGCAAGAAATAGAAACAAATGGAAATAGGTGGAGACAAATGGAAATAAATTGTCTCCCCGCCCGCGCCTCCACCCATTGTAAAATCGCTGAACTGTAAAATCGTAAAATCGAAGGGAGGGTTTGGGGTTTGGGTTTGGGTTTGTTTGAACAACAGGGTGAACCATACGGTCAAGCCAGAGTGCAAACGGAGTAAACAGATCCCGCCCAAACCCTAACCCCCACCCAACTCTAAACTTTCCACTCTAAACTCTCCACTTTATCACACCCC
>CAZBYX010000340.1:0-4430 GCA_964496055.1 uncultured Saprospiraceae bacterium | reverse complement strand
AAACTCTCCACTTTATCACACCCAAACCCAACGAACAACGATCAACGAACAACGATCAACGACCCCCCCGCCTGGCTCGGCCGCTACAAGTTAAACATTCTGCTGATGGTGAAGCCGAGGCGGAATTGGCCCTCGCCCCAGTCGGCGTTGGTGTTGTAGGGGATGAAGTCGGTGGGCATGATGCCGCGGGCGTTGGTCAGGTTGATTTGAAAGACGTGGCCGCCGGTGTCGATTTCGAGGCCGAGGCCGGCGCTGGGGCTGTAGTTTTCGGAGCCTTCGAGGTCGGAAAAGGGGCTTTGCTTGCCGTTGAGGGGTGCGGCGAGGTCGAAGACGATGCCGAAGACCTTGTTGAGCTGCAGGCGCCCGGCCACTCCGGCGTGGAACAGCTCGTTTTCCTCCGCGAAGGGCACGAGGTTGCGGTGGGTCCAACCAAAGGAAAGCTGCAGGGAGAAGGCGTCGGAGAATTTGCGGGCTCCGAGCACCTGCAGATGGTACACCATTCGGTGGGAGAACTTGGGGAAGTAATTCAGGCTTTCGGGGTTGTCCGATTTGGCGGTGGTGGAGAGGGTGAGCAAGCCCAGGGCCGCCAGGGAAAGAGGGGCTCCGCCCTGGCTCTGACGCAGGAAGCGCCCCTTGAGGGTGGCGTGCAGCAACTGGGGCAGGGCGCCGGCCCCTTTGGTGCGGAACAAGCCCACCGAGAGGTTGTCGGTGGCGCCGTATTCGGCTCCGATGAGGACGTCGGCGGCGTTTTCCAGCCCGTAGAATGTGCGCCAGCCGCCGGCAGCGCCGGCCAAATCCCCGAACCGATGGGTGATGCGGACGTCGAGGCGGCGCTTGGCCAGCATCTCGACGGAGTGGGCGTTGATGACCCAGCGGTCTTTGAAAGTCCGGTAGGCGAAATCCTGGGCAGCCAGCGAAGCGCCGGCCAGCAGGGCGAGCAGCAGGGGGAAGAATCGTTTCATGGCAAGAACTTTTGCAAGGACCGGACGCAGTGGAGCTATTGTTCCGGGAAACCCGCCTCCATCCAGCAGCGGAGCAAATCCAGCTCCCCGGAGGTCAGGTTGTCTTTTTGGGATTCGGGATAGACGCTCTTGTCGGGGGGCATACCGACGACGGGGTCGTCGCGGCGGTCGAAGACGCGGTCTTTGAATTGCCCGCCATTGAGCACGGGCAGCATTCCGTCGTAGGTGGTGTAGTCGCCGGGGCCGATGCCGCCCAGCCCATCGTGACAGCCGGCGTAGGCGCAGCTCTCATCGATGATGGGTTTGACGAAATTCACATAAGTTACTTGCAGGGTATCGCATTCGGCGGGCGGGGGCGGAGGCGGCAGCTCATCGGCGGTGCAGGCGCCGGACGACAAAAGCCCCCAAACGACGAGGCTGACAAAAAGAAGCAGGGACAAACTCTTCATGGATGGGAAATTGATACCTTTTCGGCGCGGGTGCCCAAAGATAGGCGGAAATCGCATTTCCCCCGGGGCAAACACCCGACCAAACCCAACATCCCCGCTGATGGAAGCCTTTCTGGAACAATTGGCCGCACAGGGGCCGCTCGACTGGTTCGTCATGCTGACGGGGCTGGTCTATGTGGTGTTGGCGGCGCGGGAAAGCGTCTGGTGTTGGCCCTGGGGCATCCTCAGTTGTGCCGCCTGGGCCTACGGCACCTTCACGCTTTACGACCTCTGGGTGGACGCGCTGCTGCAACTCTTTTACGTGGGCATGGGCTTCTGGGGTTTGTATGCCTGGCTCTACGGCGGCTCCGGCAAAACGGAGCTGCCCATCACCCGCATGCAACCTTCGGAGCACGTCTTGCTCCTGCTGGTGGGGAGTGTGCTGGCCCTGCTTTTCGGCTGGCTTTTCGACACCTACACCCCGGCCGCCGCCACCTACCTCGATGCCTTCACCACCGTCTTCGCCATCCTGACCACCCTCTTGGTGGTACGAAAAAAGCTCGAGAACTGGATTTACTGGATGGTCATCGACGCGCTCTATGTCTATCTGTACCTTTCGAGGGGGGCGGTGCTCTGGGCCATCCTGATGAGCATTTACGTCCTCGTGGCCGCCATGGGCTGGGTCACCTGGAGGCGAAAATGGGCCGCCGGGTAAATTCAAAAACTCCCTCAAACGGCGCCCCCAAGCTCGCCCCCGTATGGGGTTGGAGCGAGCGGGGCGGGATGCCCCCACCTCCACCGCCCCACCCGCCGGCTCATCCGGGGCTCTCTATCCGGGCCAATCCGCTGCACATGCCTATTTTTGCGCGACTTTTCCGAATCCATCTTCCAAAAAGAGCCTCATGCAGTTAACCGAACAGGAAGTCATTCGCCGGGAGAACCTGGCCAAAATCCGCCAGCTGGGCATCGACCCCTATCCACCCGCTCATTTCGAGGTGAACGCCCACGCCGCGGACATCAAGGCCCGATTCACGGACGAGAACGCCGAAGCCTTTCAGAAAGTCCGGTTGGCCGGCCGCATCATGATGAAGCGCATCATGGGGAAAGCCTCCTTCGCCGAATTGCAAGACGCCAGCGGCCGCATTCAACTTTACGTGGCCCGGGACGAAATCTGCCCCGGCGAAGACAAAGCCCTCTACAACGAGCTGTTCAAGAAATACCTCGACATCGGGGATTGGGTGGGGGTCGAGGGTTTCGTGTTCCGCACCCGCACCGGGGAAATCACGGTGCACGTAAAGGAATTCACCTTTCTGAGCAAGGCGCTGCGCCCCCTGCCCGTCGTCAAGGTGGATGCCGAGGGCAAAGTGCACGACGCGTTCACCGACCCCGAGTTGCGCCACCGCATGCGCTACGTGGACCTGACCGTCAACCCCCACGTGCGCGACATTTTCATCAAGCGCTCGCGCATCATCAGCGCCATGCGCCGCTACTTCGACGCGCGCGGCTGGCTGGAGGTGGAAACCCCCGTGCTCCAACCCATCCACGGCGGGGCCGCCGCCCGCCCCTTCAAAACCCACCACAACGCCCTCGATATCCCGCTCTACCTGCGTATCGCCAACGAGCTGTACCTCAAGCGCCTCATCGTCGGGGGCTTCGACGGGGTGTACGAAATCGGCAAGATGTTCCGAAACGAAGGGATGGACCGCACCCACAACCCCGAGTTCACCAGCATGGAAATTTACGTCGCCTGGAAAGACTACCACTGGATGATGGAAATGGTGGAAGACCTGCTCGAAACCATCACCCGCGAGGTCCTGGGCGACACCAAAGTGCAGGTCGGCGAGCACCTCATCGACTTCAAAGCCCCCTACCGCCGCCTGCCCATGATGGAAGCCATCGAGGAGTACACCGGCATCGACATCACGGGCATGGACGAAAAGCAACTGCGCGAGGTGTGCCGCAAGCTGCACATCGAGGTCGATGAAAGCATGGGCGTCGGCAAGCTCATCGATGAAATCTTCAGTGAAACCGTCGAGCAGCACCTCATTCAGCCGACCTACATCATCGACTACCCCATCGAGATGACGCCCCTGGCCAAGAAGCACCGCTCCAAGCCGGGGCTGGTGGAGCGCTTCGAGCTCTTCGTCAACGGCCGCGAGCTGGCCAACGCCTACACCGAGCTCAACGACCCCATCGACCAGCGCGAGCGCTTCGAAGAGCAGCTCCGCCTGGCCGCCCGCGGCGACGAGGAAGCCATGGCCCTCGATGAAGATTTCCTGCGCGCCCTCGAATTCGGCATGCCCCCCACCAGCGGGCTGGGCATCGGCATCGACCGCCTCGTCATGCTGCTCACCAACCAGAACAGCATTCAGGAGGTCATCTTCTTCCCCCAGATGAAACCCGAAAAAGCCGCTCAACCCGCTATGCCCGAAACCGAAGAAAAAAGCTCCGCACGCCATGAGTAAACGCCCCGACAAATCGGATTGGAAACTGCTGAGTCAGGAACCCGGGCAAGCCTATACCATCTTCCGCTCCCGCTTCGACCGACTCATCAACCCCCGCAACGGCAAGGAGGTGCGCGTCACCGTCCTGGAAACCCCCGACGCCGCCAACGTCGTCGCCCTGACCCCCGAACGGGAGCTCCTCCTCATCGAGCAATACCGCTTCGGCATCGGGGACTACACCCTCGAAGTGCCCGGCGGCTCCATCGAGAACGGCGAGCCGAGACTCGAAGCCGTTCAGCGCGAATTGCTCGAAGAAACCGGCTACACGGGCGGCAAATGGCACTACGTCGGAAAGGTGGCTTCCAACCCCGCCTTCCAGGACAACTACGTCCATCACTGGCTCGCCCTCGACGTTCAGCCCGGCGGCCCCACCAACCAGGACGACGCCGAAGACATCCACCTCGTCAAAGTGCCCATCGGACAGGTCATCCACCTCATCGGCGAAGAGAAAATCATCCATCCGCACACCATCAGCGCCGTCATCAAAGCGCTCTACTTCCTCGAACGCAAAGCCCGCATGGGGTGAGACCCCGTAC
>CAZBYX010000339.1:2886-4431 GCA_964496055.1 uncultured Saprospiraceae bacterium | reverse complement strand
GACGTGGTGCTGCTGCGCTGAGGGCAATTTGCCCGAACCGAATTACATTTGGGGCATGGACGAGACGAAAACCACCTCCGCCCCCATCCCGGCGCGCAAACCCCGCCTGAGTTTCTGGGACATCTGGAACATGAGCTTCGGCTTTCTGGGCATCCAGTTCGGGTTTGCCTTGCAGACCGCCAACGTCAGCCGCATTTTCGAAACCCTCGGCGCCGCCATCGACACCATTCCCGTCCTCTGGCTCGCCGCCCCCGTCACGGGGCTCCTCGTTCAGCCCATCATCGGGTACTTCAGCGATCGCACCTGGACGCGCCTGGGTCGTCGGCGCCCCTATTTCCTGGGGGGTGCCCTGCTGGCCTCGGTCTGTCTCATCCTCATGCCCAACTCCCCCGCTCTGTGGGTGGCCGCCGGCATGCTCTGGCTGATGGACACCTCCTTCAACGTCTCCATGGAGCCTTTCCGAGCCTTCGTGGGCGACAACCTGCCCGACGAGCAGCGCACCCTGGGCTTCGCCATGCAGAGTTTTTTCATCGGGCTGGGGGCGGTGGTGGCTTCTCTGCTGCCCTACCTGCTTACCAACTGGCTGGGCGTGAGCAACGAAGCCCCCGAAGGCATCATTCCCGATTCGGTGAAGTGGTCCTTCTATCTGGGGGCGGTGGTTTTTCTGCTCGCCATCCTGTGGACGGTGCTCAAGTCCCGCGAGTACACCCCCGAAGAGCTGGCCGCCTTCGAGCGGGCCGAGCACGCGGCGGCGGGCACCGAGCCTCCGCGGGAACTGTCCGATGCCCTGCAGCGGCGCAGCAACTTGCTGTGGGCGCTGTTCTGCATCCTGGGTGGGGGCCTCATGGGTTTCTGGATTTGGCGGGAAGAATTGAACAAGGAGCTCTTTATCCTGGCGGCGGGGCTGGCGGCGGCGGGCTTGCTGATTTTGGGCGCCAAAGCCCTCGAAAACCGGGGCAGGGGCGAGCTGGGTTTCGTCGTCATGGTGCGCGACGTGCTGAGCATGCCCCGCACGATGAAGCAACTGGCCTGGGTGCAATTCTTCAGCTGGTTCGCTCTGTTCGCCATGTGGATTTACACCACCGCTGCGGTGACCAAGCACGTGTTCGGCTCCTCCGATCCCACGAGCGCCGCCTACAACGAGGGGGCCAACTGGGTGGGGGTGTGCTTCGCCGTGTACAACGGGGTGGCTATGCTGGTGGCTTTCACCCTGCCGCTTTTGGCCAGAGCCACCAACCGCAAGGTCACCCATGCCCTGTGCCTGACCCTGGGCGCGCTGGGGCTGGCGTCCATCTTCCTCATCCGCCAGCCGGAATGGCTGCTGCTCTCCATGGTAGGCATCGGGTTCGCCTGGGCCAGCATCCTGTCCATGCCCTACGCCATCCTCACCGGCGCCCTGCCCGCCGCCAAGATGGGCTACTACATGGGGGTGTTCAACTTCTTCATCGTCATCCCGCAGATCGTGGCCGCCGCCGTCCTGGGCTTTTTCATCGCCCGCTTCTTCGACGGCGAAGCCGTCTATGCCCTGCTGCTGGGCGGCCTGTC
>CAZBYX010000339.1:0-2786 GCA_964496055.1 uncultured Saprospiraceae bacterium | reverse complement strand
CAGGATGTGCACCCTTTTGCCCCGTTTTTCGGCATGGCACCCCAATTGATGGAAGCAGGGTGAATCGAAAATGTTTCACCAAAAAAATAAGCGCCATGACTCTGATTACCAACGCTTTCGGTCCTGCTTCCACCCTCGGCAAGTTGCTCGATGAGGTGTTCGAAAAAGACGGTTTCTTCAACGGCAACGGGTTCCGCACCCTGAACGGCACCCTGCCCGCCGTCAACATTCTCGAAACGGACACCGGCTTCGTGCTCGAAATGGCCGCCCCGGGTTTGAGCAAGAAGGATTTCCAGATCGAGCTGGACAACGGGGTGCTGACCATCAGCGCCAACCGCGAAGTGCAGCCCCAGGAAGGGCAAACCTTCGTGCGCCGCGAGTTCGGCTACGGCTCCTTCTCCCGCTCCTTCTCCCTGCCCGAAGTGGTGGACCTCAACGGCATCCGGGCCGAGTACGTGGACGGCATCCTGAAGGTGCATCTGCCCAAAGTCAAGGAAGCCATCCCGCAGACCCGCCAAATCGAAGTGGGATGAGAACGATACTCCGATGACATCGGCGGGCGGGTGTGGGCTTCGGCTTGCCCCGCCCCCACTGCCCAAACCCGCAAAAATCACCTCGAGGGGTGATGGGAATCACTGATTTCGAGGGCGATTGCGAATAGATTGGTCGAACGAAAAAACCGGATTTCCATGAAAGTGAAGGTGTTGTACGGCGGAAAGCTGGAATTGCACCCGAACCTGAAAAGCCAACTTGAGCAAGAGATCGCCTCCCAGGCCGGTAGGTTGGAGCGCTTTTTCAAAAACTACCCCAAGCCGGTGGAGTTGCACGCCCACCTGAGCCGGGAGCGCAGCGGCGTTTACTCGCTGGCTTACAGCCTGAACCTGCGCAACGGTGTGGTGGTCTATGCCGCCGAGCGCGGGCGCGACCTGCCGGCCGTAGCCAAAGAGCTCTATCCCAAATTCAAGCGCGCTTTGAAGCGCCAGCTCCAACTGGAGCGCAAGCAGTACCTCTACGAGCGCAAGGAGCGCCGCCGCAAATCCACCCAATTGTTGCTCGAGCATTTGCGGCAACACCACCAACAAAGCGAGCAGGAGTCTTTCTACAACCTCTTCGCCCGCATGACGCCCTCCTTGCGCAAGTACCTGCAGCGGCAATGGAAGGAGGCTTTGGCCGAGCGCCAAATCACCGCTCCGCCCATCGACTTCCAGGGCTTGCTCGATGAGCTCTACGCCTTCGTGTACGAGCGCTTCCGCTCCGACCTCGTCACCGAGGCCACCTTCGAAACCTGGGTGTACGAACAGGCGGAAGAGTTCCTGACCCGGAAACTCGAAGCCCTGGACGCCGAAGTGCCGCGCGCCCTCAGCGTCGAAACCCTCAGCGAGGAGGAAATGGCCGCGCTGGACGAGTCCTTCAGCGCCAATGCCGAAGGCCAACCCACCTTGCTGGAAGAATTCGACGACATCTCGTACCACAACGAGGAGTACACCCTCGAAGACCTCTTCCCCACCGAAGAAGAGGAAGCCCAATGGCTCAGCGTCCTCGATGGGGAAGAGGAACCCCAGGAATGGGACATCGCCCGCATCAGCCGCCACATCAAGATGGCGCTGGCGCGCCTGCCCCGCGAGCAACGCGCCGTCTTCGACCTCCACGTCCAGGAAAAGCTCAGCCCCGCGGACATCGCCCGCATCAAGCACCTGGACGAACCCCGCGTCGAAGAATTGTTGCGCGAGGCCCGCGCCCGCGTGGTGGACTTCCTGATGCAAAAGGGCATCCTCCAACCCCGAAAAGCCACCGCCGAAACCAATGGTTGAACCCTTCCGCTCAGGAGGCAAGCCCCCTTGCCCCGGAGCCGGAAACAAAAGATATGCGACTATGGGCAACCTGATGAAGTGGAATGAAACCCTGTTCCCCAACGTCAGCCGCCTGTTCGACGACTTCTTCCGCAGCGAGCTGACCGACTGGACCACCCGGAACTTCGCCGCCATGGGCTCCACCATGCCCGCCGTCAACATCAAGGAAACCGACGACGACTTCCAAATCGAGGTGGCTGCTCCGGGTATGAACAAGAAAGACTTCAACGTCGAAGTGGACAACGGCATGCTCGTCATCAGCGCCGAGCGCGAAGTGAGCGACGAAGAAAAGAACGACAACTACACCCGGAAGGAGTTCAGCTATCAGTCCTTCAAGCGCAGCTTCATGCTGCCCGACAGCGTGGACGCCGAGAAAATCAACGCCAAATACACCGACGGCATCCTGCGGCTGAGCCTTCCGAAGAAACCCGAAGCCAAACCCCAACCCGCCAAAACCATCAAGATTTCCTGATGGTTCCTTCTTTCAGGGGCCGGGGAGCGTCCAAAACCTGCCTTCTCGGGTTGCGGGCGCTCCTCGAGCCTTCCCCACCCCGCGAAACCCAAGAGTTTTGTTGTGTGTGAAAAAAATGGAGGCTTATGCTGGTTGTGGAAGTGAAGCAAAATGAAAGCATCGAAAAAGCCCTGAAGCGATTCAGGCAGAAATTCCAAAAAGCCCGCATCATGCAGGAGGTGCGCAGGCGGAAGGAGTACATCAAGCCCTCCGTCCGTCGGCGCAACGAAATCCTCAAAGCCATCTACCGCGAAAAGAAAAAGCGGGAGCTGGAGGGATGAGGCCCCGAGGGGGGGCGTTGATTGTTGCTCGTTGTTCGTTGTTCGTTGATCGTTGTTCGTTGTGAGTTGTGGGGGGTGGGGGTGCGGGATTGGGAGTTGAACCGCAGTGCTTCGCAGCTTTTTTCGCGGATTTCCGCAGTTTGT
>CAZBYX010000338.1:0-4437 GCA_964496055.1 uncultured Saprospiraceae bacterium | reverse complement strand
GGGTGGGTGTGCAGGGGTTGGAACACCCGGCGATAAAGCCAGGCGCCCAGCATTTCCGCTCCTTTTTTGGAGTAGTGTACGCCGGAATGGGAAAACAGGTCCATCGGCTCGCCCTCATAGGCTTCGACCATCTCGTTGGCATCCACGACGATGGCGCCCAGTTGGCGGGCCACTTCCATCCCCCGGCGCGAATAGGCCGTCAGCTGGATGTTGAGGCGGTTGTTGCGCCCATGGGCCTGCGCCACGAAGACGGGGGTGCTGCCCTGCTCCTGGATGAAGGTGATGAAACGCCGCAACACCTGCAGGTAATTCTCCAACACGTAAGGGTCGGGCTCGATGGACATGGTTTGCATGGCCTGCGCGCGGCGCTCCTTTTCAATCTGGGATTCTTCTTTTTCCTTCTGCAACAGGGGATAGACGAAATAATCCAGGATGCGCACCAGCATGAGGTTGCGCTTGATCCAGCGGTTTTGGTCCAGGTTGGTGGCAAAGCGCCCGTATTCGCCCCGTTCGACCAGGTCTTTCATTTTCACGCCGTCGAGTTCGAGAAAGGCGGCGTTGGGCTGCTCGTTGATGCCCGAATAGATGATGACGTAGTCGGGGTGGAGAGCGGGGAGGTCTTTGCGGGCGCGGGCAAAAGCATGGCCCAAAGACCACATGATGGCCCCGCCATTGAGGACCTGGTCCTGAGGATGGTGGTGCTGGCGCAATTGCTTTTCCAGCTGGGCCGGCCAGGCCTCCTCATTGAACAGGTTGTAGCAAAAGGTGGTGGAGCCGCCGTAGGCGATGATGCGCCAGGCGCCTTCGGGTTTGGGTTCGATGACGTCCTCGGCGTTGCGGAATCCATAGTCGTTGGTCTCGGCGTTCGAGTTGTAGGCGTGCTCCTTGTGCTGCGCTCCCAGAACGGGGTCGTAGCGCCACAGGCCATAGGATTTCCCCGGCTTGCCGTACTTGTAATGCGCATAAACCCGGGCCGCCCCCTCGATGAGCAACAGGGGCACCACCGTGAACATGCCGATGAAGATGAGCCAATACAGAGCGACTCTTGCTTTGCTGCGCTTTTTCATGAGAATTTGCTCTTTTCGTCCAAAGTACCCCTCCCATCATCGGAGGGGCTTCTCTGAAAGGATTTGGGGAATCTATTTCCAGGCATTGAGGTAAAGGCTTTCATGGACGCGCCAAGCATCTTTTCCGTCGATATCGAACTCTTCGGGCACGTCGTGAAGGCTGGAGGGTTCCACCCGGGCAAAACCCACTTCCCGCAGGTAGAGGGCAAGGGTTTCGTAATCCCAGGCGAAAAGATGGTCCCCGCCCATCCGGAACATCTGGTTGATGATTTCCATGGGGGTTCGGAAGGGGCGTTGGGCATTGCCCAGCCGGCTCAGAGGTTCGAAAAAGGCGAGGTTCCGGTTTGCATACGCGCGCAGGTATTTTTCCGCATCCGGCAGGATGAGGCGCAGGCTGCCGCCGGGCTCCAGCAAGCGATGGCACTCCCCGAGAAACCGGATGGCGTCTTCCTGTGAGAGGTGCTCCAGAAAATGCTCGCAGTGGATGTGCCGAGCCACCCCCCGGGGGCAAGGGAATGGGGTCGCGCGCATCGTGGTGGAACACCCCCGGAAAGAGCTCGAAATCGATATTCACCCAACCCTCGAAAGTCAATGGGCCGCAACCGATGTTCAATTTGAGACCCCGTTTCTTGCTCAGTTTTTTCAGGCTGGGGCGCCCCAGGAGGTCGAGCTTCAGCTTGTGGAAGGCGAAGGTGCCTTTCTTCTTGATTTCCCGCAATTCCTCGGCATAGCTCCGGGGAAGGAAGGTTTCCAAAGGCATGATTCGAAGCGTTTATGAAAGGGTGAAGTTGAACAATCTTGGGAAACCCGAACCCCTTTCCAACACCCTGTCTTCCCCTTCAACTCCCCACGTTCGGCGGCTCCACCCTGCCCGATAAGCGGGGCGGGGTGGCGAGGGGAGGGGGCGCGTCGCTTTCAGGGCACAAGTGAGGCAACAAAAACTCCAGCAGGCGCTCCGCCAAGAGGCGCTGCCCGAAATCGGCCAGGTGCACGAAGTCCCACCAGAGGAAGCCCTCGTCGCTTTTTTGAAGCAGGTAGTGGTGCATGTCGAGGGCGGGCACGTTTTCGGAATCGATGACCTCCTGCATGGCGCGGTGGCGCAGCTGGATGCGCGGGTTGTCGTCGTGATTGGCTTCGAGGAGGAAAAAGGTAGGGATGCCGCGCCGGCGGTTGACGTGCAGGAAGTTGCGCAGGTTGGCCTGAAAGCGCTCCATGTCGTTGTCGTTGTTCGACAGGTTGATGACCATGGCATCGGGTTCGAGGCGCTGCCAGTCGAGCTGATAGAGTTTGAACAGGGTATCGGCGTGGTAGCCGGGGATGCCGGTGTTGATGCACTCGAAGCGACGGTGCGGACACCGGGCGTTCAGGCCGCGCTCTACGCGCCGCACCCAGGTTTTTTCGGGGGTGCTGGCGCCCGCTCCCCAGGTTTGGGAGGTGCCGATGAAGAGGATTCGAAACAGCCCCTCTTGCCGACCGGCCGGCAGAGCCGCCACCTTGGCTCGCACCGCCTCCTCGTATTCGATGGGGTTGGGGTATTTGTGAGCCTTTCGTTCATGCAAGGCCACCTCGATGGGCCGGGCCGGGTACCGATACTCGTAGTAGCTTTCCTGAAAAAGCCAGACCGCCAGGGCACCCAGTGCGCCAAAGAAAGTGAGCAGCAAGAACAGGTACAACGGGCCTTTTCGGTGCCGCATTCCCCATAGCGCCAGGTTGAATACCACCAAAATCAACCCCCACACCCCCACCCGAACGGGATAATGGACCCGCCTGGTAAAACTTTCCCGCATCAGGAGATTCCCCTGGGGGTCGCGCGCTTCGATTTCATCCACCCAAACGGCTCGGGCGCAGCCCCGAAAACCTATGGCATTCATGGGGCATGCGTTTTCCCGGGCGGCTGTTTCCCGGCCGTCGAGTTGCAGTACCAGCCCACGCAAAGAATCGCGCCGGAGCTCGAGCCGGTGCCACTTTCCGGGTTGGGGTTGGATGGGCAGGGGCTCCCGCTCGAGGAATCGGCCCTCCTCGTCCGCCTCGAACCACATGGAGGGATGAGCCGGGTCATTGGACAGGCGCAACCCGCAACGGCGCCCTGCCCCCCGATGAAAAAAGACCGCCAGGCGGCTGGTATCGCTCAGCCGGAATTGCAGGGCAATCTCGGCGGGTTGCAAGGCTTCCTTGAAGAACAGCTCCTGATAGCCTTCCCAGGCGCCGAGGTTGAGGTGATTGTCGGCCAGGGCCACCCGCGTGACCATGAAATACACCGCCCCCTGCACCCCGCGCCCCAATTTCACCTTGGAGCTTTCCCAGCGACCGTTGGTGTCCAGAGTGTTCGTCCAGTTGTCGTAAAAAAGACTGGCGAACAGCAACAGAGCCACCAGGGTGAGATTCCCGGCGACCAGGGCACCGCGAAAGTAGGAGGGCGTTCGTTTCGAGGGTTGGGTCATGGGTCGAGCGGAATGGGCTCAGTCGGCTTTTCGGAAAATGCCGACGAGTTCCTGGCCGCTGTCGAGGGTTTTTTCCAGAAGGGAGAAGGCGCCGCGAACCACCTTCTTGTACAAGGGAGCACCATTGGAGCTGAGGAATTCCCGGGTGTACACGGTTAGGGGTTCGAAACCGTGTCGCTGCAGCAGCGCTTTTAGGGTTGCCTTTTCGAAATACCACTGGTGCTGCAGGGGCAGATAACTGTGCCACCGCCCCTTGGCGATGTAGCGTGCGAAGATGCTTCCGTAATTGGGCACCTTGACGAAGAGTACCCCCCCGGGCACCAATCGCTCATGCAAGGCATCGAGGAAGCCGGCCACTTCGGGGATGTGCTCCAGCACGTGGCTGAGCAGTACGACGTCGTAGCGCTGCCCTGCCGGCAAGTCCTCCAAAGTAGCCACGGTGGGAATCTCGTACTGCTCCACGGCTTCCTGGCGGGTGTCTTCGTTCATTTCCACACCCTGCACCTCGAACCCGGCCCGGCGAAGCACCGTGAGGGCATAGCCGGCATTGCAACCGATTTCGAGGACCTTCCCTTTGCGGACGCCCACACGGGCCAGGTCCTCCACCACGTGGTGAAAGTTTTTTTCCAGGGTTTGAAACTGCTCATCCGTCAAGGCGTGGTAGATGCCCGTGGTCGCATACATTTCGCGCACTTGCTTGGAGGTCGGGAAATGGGCGTCCTGAGCCAGGCCGCATTCCGGGCACCGATAAATGGCTACCTCACCCCAGCGGGTCAGGAGCTTGCGCTCCGGGGTCACTTCAACTCCGACTGGCGCACCGCACGCACAGCGATGGTCCAGGACCGGCTGGGAAATTTTCTTGTTCATTCCGAATGGAGGTTGCGTCCTTCCAGAGAAGGTGTGTCGTTGCGAGGGCGACACCAGTTTGT
>CAZBYX010000337.1:0-4448 GCA_964496055.1 uncultured Saprospiraceae bacterium | reverse complement strand
TTGATGTTTTACGGGAAATGAATGCTGCTGCATGGTACATGGCACTTGACGGTGTATTACCAGTGGGTTGGCTTGGGTGAAGCGATGCCGATGGAACTTCTCTTTCTTTTGAATACATCTTAGTTTCGTGACATTTGCTGGTGTGAGGTGGATATCCATCGGGATGGGCTGATGGCGAAGCGGGCTTTGAAACGGGCGGAGAAGTGGGCTGGGCTGGAGAAACCGCATCGGTATGCGATGGCGGTGATGTCCAGGTCGGGGTTGGCGAGGAGGGCTTGGGCTTCGGCGAGGCGGCGGGCCAAGAGGCACTCTTTCGGGGTGCAGCCCAGGATTTGGCGGCAGGTGCGGCGCAGGTGTCTTGGAGAGCAATGGAGCCGTCGTGCGAGTTGGGCGATCGATAGGGGCTGAGGGAAATGGGCATCGAGCAACTCGAAGAAGCCCAGGAGGAGGCGGGTTTTGCGATCGCGAGGCTGTTGGAGTTTTTCGAACAACGCTTCCCAACTCGCCCCCCCCCCCCCGCACCGTTGAACGATTTTTTTGCATGGTTTGCATGAACGTGGCGTTTGATTTTCGGGTAGTGATGGAGGTGAAATTAAATTTCACGCGTGGGAAATCCAAGAAATTTTCTCCGTGTTCGGGCCCTTGAGTTGCAAATGTGGGGGCTTCGGTTTTTCCGGAGGGTGACCTTCGGCTTTTTGATACATTTGCTGCGCAACGAAATGTGTCCGATTCGATGACGCTTACCTACGAACCCACTCTGGAATACGCCCGCCGCCTGGATGCCGAAGACCCTTTGGGCGCGTATCGCGAGCGTTTTCACTTTCCCCAACACGAAGGGCGGGACGTGCTCTATTTCTGCGGCAATTCTCTGGGCTTGCAGCCCCGGACGGTGGAGCGCGCCCTGCTGGACGAGCTGGAGCACTGGCGCCGGCACGCCGTGGAGGGGCATTTCCGGGGGCGCATGCCCTGGATGCACTACCACAAGTTCCTGCAGCCGCAGTCGGCGCGGCTGGTAGGTGCCCTGGAGTCGGAGGTAGTGGTGATGAACACCCTGACCACCAACCTCCACCTGATGATGGTCTCGTTTTACCGGCCCACCGAGCGGCGCTACAAGATCGTCCTGGAGGCGGGGGCTTTCCCCTCCGACCAGTATGCGGTGGAGAGTCAGGTGCGCTACCACGGCTACGACCCTGCCGAGGCGGTGGTGGAGGTGGCTCCGCGCCCCGGGGAGCACACCCTGCGCACCGAAGACATCGTGAGGACCATCCATGAGCATGGGGAGACGGTGGCGCTGGTCCTTTTCAGTGGGGTGCAGTACTACACGGGTCAGTTTTTCGACCTGAAAGCCATCACGGAGGCGGGGCACGCGGTGGGGGCGCGGGTGGGCTTCGACCTGGCGCATGCGGCGGGCAACCTGCCTCTGCGGCTCCACGATTGGGGGGTGGACTTCGCCGTGTGGTGCAGCTACAAGTACCTGAACTCCGGCCCCGGCGGCCCCGGCGGGGTGTTCGTCCATGAGCGGCACGGCGATGACCCCGGGCTGCCGCGCTTTGCGGGCTGGTGGGGGCACGACGAGGAGAGCCGCTTCCTCATGCGGCCGGGCTTCCGGCCCATGCGCGGGGCGGCGGGCTGGCAGCTCAGCAACGCCCAGATTTTCGGATTCGCCGCGCACAAAGCCAGCCTCGACCTCTTCGACGAGGTGGGCATGGAAGCCTTGCGCGAAAAGAGCCTGCGCCTCACTGGCTACCTCGAGTACCTGCTGCGGCGCATCGATCGGCGCAACCCCAGCTTCGAAATCATCACCCCTTCCAACCCCGAAGAGCGGGGCTGCCAGCTCTCCCTGCTCACCCATCGCCACGGCAAGGCACTCTTCGAGTACCTGAGCGCCCGGGGCGTGGTGTGCGACTGGCGGGAGCCAAACGTCATTCGGGTGGCCCCGGTGCCTTTCTACAACCGTTTCGAAGATTGCCGGCAGTTCGCCGAGCTCCTCGAACGGGGGCTGGAGGCGTGAATCGTCTTCCTTTCCGGGGGCTTTTCGCGGGCAGCCGACGCCCGAGTCCTTTTCGGGTTCGTAATTTCCGGCCTCGAAAAACATCCACATGCACAACACCCCCTCCCTCCTGTTTGCCATTTTGTTTTTCCTGGGCAGCCTGGGGTGTCAAATCCAGGGGCAGCCCGACGGGCGGAGCCAAGACTGGCCCACCCGCGAGGAACTGAGCGAAGCTTTTCGCGAAAGCCGTGCCCTGCTGCTGGTTTACGGCGCCGAAGACCCCGAAATGGAAGCCCTTCTGGCCCGCAAGGCGGACAGTCTGGCCGAAAGTCTGCGGGGGCGGTTGGAGGTGGGGGTGAAGTCCGCCCGAGCGCTGAGCCCCGAAGAAGCCGCCGCCAACGCCCTGCTGCTCGTCGGAACGCCTGCCGGCAACCCCTGGATTCGTGCGATGCTGCCCCATCTGCCCTTCGAGTGGGAGCCCGGTGCCCTGCGATTCGACGGCCGCACCTACCGCGATTCCACCCTCTTGCTCCAACTCTCCTTCCTGCCCAACCCTCTGGCCCCCAACCGCCCCCTCTGGCTGAGCACCGCCCTCGACGAGCAGTACCTGGCTGCCGCCTGGAGCATCCGGCCGGGGTGGCGCTTCTGGTCTTCCTGGGGCTATGAGTTGACCCTCGGGGGGCAGCGTCGCGTCATGGGGCAACTCCACCCCACCGACTGGACAATCGATCACGCCCTGCATTTCGAATTTCACCCACCCGATACGCCGCGTTTCCACACGCGGCACCTGCGCGTGTTCGCCACTCCTTCCGTTGACAGCGCCCGGCTACGGCGGGCCGCCCGCCAATGGGAGGCGGCCGTGGAAGCCGCTGCGGCGTGGGCAGGGGGAGAGCCCGGTCGCCTCGATGTCTTTGCCTATGGAAGTTCCGAGGAGAAGGGCTTGATGCTGCGCGATTCCCGACCGGCGGGGCTCGATTTCGGGCGGCAGCGCATGGATGCGGTGGTCAATGCCATCTACGCCGGTTTGCCCCCGGAAGAGCCTGCCCGCTGGGCCTTGCGCCGCCTGCTGGGTGCGCCGCGCACTCCCGTGCTCGAATGGGGGTTGGCCCTGCTGCTGACCGAGGGCTGGCAACGACACGGCGCCCTCTCCTGGGCGCAGGCCCTGGCACACAACGACCTGCTGGTGCCCCTCGAAACCCTTTTCGAGGCGGAAGGGACGGAAAGCGGTTCCCCGCTCATTCGGGGAGCGGCGGCGGCCTCCTTCGTGCAGTTTCTGCTCGAAGCGTTCGGAAAGGACACCCTGCTGGCGCATTACCGCACCTGGGCACCGCAGGACGGCGAACTGGAAAACCTCGGCGAGCGCTGGCAGGAATGGCTCGCCGAAGCGGGTGGGGCGCCCTACCTGCCGGCGGAGGAGCGCGCTTTGCCGCCCTTCGTGAAAGGCTTCAACTTCGCCCACGAGGGCTATCGGGTCTTCGACGGGTACGGGTCGGGGCTGTCGGTCGAAGCCCTGCAAAAGCAGGTGGAGCTGGGTGCCAACGCCGTGGCGATCGTGCCCTACTCTTTCCAGCGCGATCCCACCCGCCCCGCGCCCTTTCCCATCCCCCGCCGGGCGGGCAGCGAAACCGACGAGAGCGTGGTGCACGCCATCCATGCCGCGCGGGAGCTGGGGCTGGCGGTGCTCCTGAAACCGCAGGTCTGGTTCGGGCGGGGCGCCTGGCCCGGCGAGGTGCGCATGCCCTCCGAGGAGGACTGGCAGACCTTCTTCCGCCACTACCGCGAGTGGATCGCCCACTACGCCGTTCTGGGGGAGGTGCACGGCGCGGAGGCGCTCTGTCTGGGGGTGGAATTCGTGCACGCCACCCTGGAACGCGAACGAGATTGGCGCGAACTCATCGCCTCCATCCGGGGCATCTTTTCCGGCCAGCTCACCTACGCCGCCAACTGGGGCCGCGAATTCGAACAGCTCGCCTTCTGGGACGCCCTCGACTTCATCGGCCTGAACAACTACTACCCCCTGAGCAAAAACCCCGAAGCCTCCGATGCCGAGCTGGCGGCCGGTTTCCAGCAGGTGGTGGAAAAAATCGAAAGAGTGCATCGCCGCTATCGCAAGCCGGTGGTCTTCACCGAAATCGGTTTTCGCGCCAAGCGAGCCCCCTGGATAGACCCCCACGACGGCAACCGCCGCGAGCCCTACTTCGGGGAGGACCAGAAGCGCTGCTACGAAATCGTCTTTCGGGGCATCGCCGGCAAGCCCTGGTGCGGGGGCATCTTCTGGTGGAAGTTTCCCTCCCACCTCGAATTTTCGGAGCGCCCGCACGCGGGCTTCAGCCCCTGCAACCGCCCCGCCGAGGAGGTGGTGCGGCACTGGTTCGGCAGGCTGCCGGGCCGGTGAAGCCTTTCGTACTCGCGAACTCCGTTCGCGAGCGCCTTTCGAACGGAGTTCGAAAGTACGAGG
>CAZBYX010000336.1:0-4462 GCA_964496055.1 uncultured Saprospiraceae bacterium | reverse complement strand
CCGTTTCCTGGGCCCACCCCACCCCCGGCAGGCTCCACAGCCAGCCCAACAGCAGTGCCGTGCCCAGCCAGAGGCGCATCCCTTCAAAGCTAATTCAAAATGATAACTTTGCGCCTCCGTGCGGCCCTCCCCAACCCTGCAAACGATGAGCGAAACCTACGTGGTCGGTATCACCGGCGGCAGTGGCTCCGGCAAAACCACTTTCATCCGCCACCTTCGGGAATGCTTCTCCGAAGAGCAGCTCTGCATCCTCAGCCAGGACGACTACTACCGCCCGCGCGAGGAACAGGAAAAAGACCCCCTCGGCGTCACCAACTTCGACCTGCCCAAAGCCATCGACAAGAAAGCCTTCGTGCGCGACGTGCACCGCCTGCTGCGCGGCGAAACCGTCCAGCGCATGGAGTATACCTACAACAACCCCAACGTCCAGCCCCGCCTGCTCACCTTCCGCCCCGCCCCCGTGCTCATCATCGAGGGGCTGTTCATCTTCCACTTCAAGAAGTTGCGCCCCCTGTTCAACCTGAAAATCTTCCTCCACGCCCGCGAAAGCCTCAAGGTCATCCGCCGCATCCGGCGCGACCGCGTCGAGCGCAACTACCCCCTCGAAGACGTCCTCTACCGCTACGAACACCACGTGCTACCCACCTTCGAAAAGTACATCGAACCCTACATGGAGCAGGCCGACCTCATCATCAACAACAACAAGGATTTCAGCGAGGGGCTGGAGGTGGTCAAGGGCTTCCTGTCTTCCAAACTGGCCACCATCGGCTCGAAGGTGGATTGAGAGGCTTCCGCCCCCTGCCCCCCAAACGAAAAACCAAACCCCGTGAAAAGCCCGCTGCTGCCCGTCCTGCTGTTCCTGCTCGCCCCCTGCCTCCTCCAGCGGCTGCCAGGGCAAATCGTCAACATCGAAGACCGACGCAGCTCCCCCGCCGACACGAACCGCCTCAGCCTGCAGGTGGACCTGGCCTTCAACCTGGTGCAAAACACGAAAACCGTCCTGAACCTGGGCACTGGGGCCCGCTTCGACTGGCAACACGGAAAAGGAACCCTGCTCCTCCTGCCGAACTTCCAGTTCGTCCGGGTAGACGAGCAACGCTTCGTCAACCGAGGTTTCCTGCACCTGCGCCACACCTGGAAGAGCGCAGGAGCCGCCGCCCCGGAAGTCTTTTTCCAGTTGCAATTCGACGAGCAGGTGCGCATCCAGCAACGGGAGCTGGCAGGGGCCGGCTTGCGCTTCCGCCTGCTCGACGACGGACAGAGCCGCGCCTTCCTCGGCGCCGCCTACATTTTCGAGTACAACGAAATCCGGGACACCGCGCTGATTTACCGCGACCACCGGCTGAGCTCTTACCTCTCCTTCCGCTGGCAACCCGCCGAACCCCTGGCCCTATCCGGCACGGTCTATTTCCAGCCCCTGTTGAAAGACCCCGGCGACTTCCGGCTCTCCTCCCAGCTCAGGCTCCTGCTGCACATCAGCAGCCGGCTTGACTTCAAAGTTTCCTTCGCCCTGGTTCAAGACAGCCGCCTGAAGCGCGACGCCCCCGGCGTGCCCGCCGCCACTTACTCCCTGCAAAACGGCCTGCGCTGGACTTTCTAAGTCCCGAAACGATACTCGGTGGTGCTTTGCCACAGCTCGCCCGGCCGCAGGACGGGGGAGGGGAAGGCGGGCTGGTTGGGCGAGTCGGGAAAGAGCTGCGTTTCGAGGCACACGGCGCAGCGGCGCTCGTAGGCCACCCCACCCTTCCCGCGCAGGTCCCCCTTCAGGTGGTTGGCGGTGTAGAGCTGGACGCCGGGAGCGGTGGTCCAGACTTCCATTCGGCGGCCGCTGCGGGGGTCTGCCAGGGTGGCGGCCCGGCGCAGGGTACCGGGTGCCCCCCGCACGACGAAGTTGTGGTCGTAGCCATGCCCGCGCGCCAGTTGCTCATCGGGTTGGTCAATGCGTTCCCCGAGGGGGTGGGGTTGGCTGAAGTCGAAAGGCGTGCCGGCTACGGGGCGCAGCTCGCCGGTGGGGATGAGGTGCTCATTCACGGGGGTAAAGACCTCGGCTTCGAGCAGGAGGCGGTGCTCCAAAACGGAGGAGGCGCCGCCGTCGGCCAGGTTGAAATAGCTGTGGTTGGTAAGGTTGACGACGGTGGGTCGGTCGGTGGTGCAGCGATAGTGGATGCGCAAACCGGGGTGCGGGGTGAGGGCATAGGTGACCATGCAATCGAGAGTGCCGGGGTATCCTTCCTCGCCATCCGGGCTGCGGTAATGGAGGTGCAGGCAGGGCCCGGCCGGGCTTTCCCGAACCTCCGCCCGCCATTTTTTTCGGTCGAAGCCTGTGCGGCCGCCGTGCAGGTGGTTGAGCCCGTCGTTGGCGAAGAGGCGGTACTCGACCCCGTCGAGCCGGAAAGCGGCTCCCGCGATGCGGTTGGCATAGCGGCCCACGATGCACCCGAAGTAGGGGTGCCTTTCCAGGTAGGGCCCCAGCTGCTCGAAGCCGAGCACCACATCCTGCCCCCGGAAGCACAGGGCGCTCACGATGCCTCCGTAATCGAGGATGGAAGCTTCCAGACCGGCGGGGTGCCGAAGGGTGAAGCATTCGACGGGGGTGCCGTCGGGCAGGCTGCCGAAAGGCCTGCGTTCGAGGGTGGTGTTCATATCGTTGGGTTTTCGATTTCGCCGACGATGCAGCCGCTCAGCGCGGCAGGTGGATGAAGAAGGTGCTCCCCTCCCCCTCCCGGCTTTCCAGACGGATGCGCCCCCCATGCGCTTCCACCACCTGGCGCAGGTAGTAGAGCCCCAACCCGAACCCCTTCACCCGCACCCCCTCGGATTGGGGGACGCGGTAGAACTTGCGGAAAACTGCCCTGCGATGTTCCCGAGGGATTCCGGGGCCGTCGTCGCGCACGTAGAGGAGCAGCTTTCCCCCCTCGTCCCGGGTGCCCAGCTCCACGGTCTTTGCCCCGTACTTGCCGGCATTGTCGAGCAGGTTCAGGATGCCGTTTTGAAAGTGCTCGCGGTTCAGGGGCAGGCGGGGGTTCGTTGCCTGGAAGGCGGTTCGGAGTTCGGGGCCCTCGGGGTGCTGTTCCTTCCAGAGGCTCAGGGTTCGTTCCAGCAAGTCGTGCAGGTCGCAGGGTTCTTTTTGGAGGCGGAAGCGGCGCCCTTCGAGGCTGGCCAGTTCCAGTACCTTTTCGATGAGGGTTTCGAGGCGGTCCAGCTCGGTGCGGATGACGCGGAAGAAAGAAGCGCGCTTTTCGGGGGGCGGGTCGGGGTTTTCCTCCAGCATGCGGGCGGCCAGGCGGATGGAAAAGACGGGGGTTTTCAGCTCGTGGGTCAGGTTGTTGATGAAGTCGTTTTTCACCGCGTCGAGGCGGCGCAGGTTGCGCAAAAGGCGCAGCAAAAGCAACAGCCCCGCCAGGATGACCAGCAGGAAAAGAAGGGAAGGCAGCACGAGGTAATCCAGCTCGCGCAGCAGGTAGGTGAAGAGTTGCTGCACGTCGAGATGGAGCACGGGCTGGCAGTGGCAGCCCCCGATGACGTTGCCGCCCAGCGGGATGCGGTGCCGCCCGAAGCCGAAAGTCTCGGGGTCGAAGCCCGGGCTGTGGAGCACCACCTGCGCGTCGAAGGCATCCGTCAGGGCGAAGGCGAAGCGCGGGCTCAGGCCCAGCTGCGCCAGTTGCCGCCCGAGGAGGCTGTCCAGCGCGGCGGCCAGCCCTTCGGGGGGTTCCTGGGCGCCTCCGAAGGCTTGGCTCAGGTATTCGACGAGGGTGTCGCGCAAGGGGGAGGGGGCGTCCAGAGAGCGCACCGCCTCTTGCAGGGCCAAATCCACCTGCTTGTCGAACTTCAGCTTTTCCAGGCGCGCGCCGATGACCAGCAGCCGGAACTGAATGAACACCAAGCCCCCCAATGCCAGCAGGACAATCGTTGCCAGAGCCGCAGGTTTCATGCCCCCAAGGTAAGCAACGCCCCGGGCTCAGCGCAGCACCAGCACGTCCCCCTTGAACAGGCGCCGCACCCCGTTGCGGTAGCGCAGCTCGGCATACCAAACGTAGATGCCCTGCTGCACCTCCGCCCCCCGGAAGGTGCCGTCCCAACCCAGGCTCGGGTCATTGGGGGCGAAATCATCGAGGCGGAACAGGGATTCGCCCCAGCGACTGAACACCTGGAAAGATTCGATGCGCTCCACCTCGGGCCCGGCGAACACGTTCAGCCGGTCGTTGATGCCGTCGCCGTCGGGGCTGAAGACGTTGGGCACGAAGAGCCCGCGCAAGCGGCGGACGAAGAGGGTGATTTCATCTTCGGCGGTGCACCCTTCCGGAGTGGTGAACCGGACTTTCCAGGTGACCGTGCCGCCGGGGGTGGCTTTGGGGGCGGGGCAGTCGTAGCAGGAAAGGCCCGGGGGGCCGCTCCAGGAGAAGGTTCCGTTGGGGTGGGAGGTTTGAGGTGGGGGGGGGCGGGACTGCCCCAGGCGGAGGGT
>CAZBYX010000335.1:0-4472 GCA_964496055.1 uncultured Saprospiraceae bacterium | reverse complement strand
CCCCGACGGTACACCTCAAACCCTCGCCGGGGAAGTGACCCTGATTCGATGAGGGGCTTGCTCACCGCTTCGGGAAGACGATGCCCCAGGCATTGCGGGCCAGGTCGTTCAGGTCGGGGCAGAGGCGCCACCCCAGGAGGGGCCCCAGGAAGAGCCCGGTGACGGTGAGGGATTGGAGGGCGATGTCGAGCAGGGGGTGGGGCAGGTCGGGCAGGAGGGAGGTGAGGAAATAGGCGGCGGCGCCGAGCAGGAGGATGGCGGGGTTTCTCCAGGAGAAGGGCTGCAAGCCGAGCTTGATTTTCAGAAAGAGGAATTTGGCGAGGTTGAACAGCGTCAGCGCGCCGAGGCTGGCGAGGGCCACCCCGTCGATGCCCAGGATGGGGATGAGCCAGAGGTTGGCGCCGATGTTCAGGGCACCCAGCAGCAGCAGGGCGTAGAAGTTGAAGCGGTAGTAGGGGCTGAGGTTGACGATCTGGTTGTTCAGCCCCGTGGCCATGTCGATGACTTTGGCCAGCCCCAGGAACAGCACCACCCACTTGCCCTGGCTGTACACCTCGCTGCGGGGGATGATTTCGAACAGCTCGTCGATGCTGGCCCAGATGCCCAGGAAAATCCACAGGCCCAGGGCCAGTTGCGTCAGGCAGGAGCGGGCGTAGAGGGAGGCGATTTCCCGCAGGTCGTTGCGCTTCCAGGCCTCCGAAATGACCGCGATGCCGATTTTCTCGATGGACTTCTGCGGCACCTCGATGACCACCGTGACGAAAGCCCCCAGCGTGTAAATGGCGGTGCCGGCCGTGCCGATGAGGGTGCCCACCATGAAGACGTCGATGCGCTGGGCCAGCACACTTCCGATGCTGAAAAAGATGGCGAAGACCCCATAGGATGCCATCTCCTGCACCCGCTCGCGGGTGAAGGCTTTCCAATCGGGCTTCACGAAAAGATGCCCCAGGCGATAGACGTAAAACACCACCCCCAACAACACCAGCCCGTACAGGGCGGTCATACCCAGAATGAGCTGCCCGAAGGAGAGGAAGCCGAAGAAATAGGCGATGACCAGCAGCGGCAGCCCCACCTTCATGCCCAGCTCGTTGAGCAGGCTGGGCACCACGATGCGAAACTGCACCCCGCTGTAAGCCGTAAACACCGAGCGGTACACCTCGAACAGGCAGATGGGCAGGATGAAGTGCAGGTACTTGCCGTAGAGGATGTCTTTGGCGGCGTAGTAGGCCAGCAATTCCTCCCGGAACAGGAAGGTCAGCAGAAAAAAAAGGAAGAACCCGGCGGCCGCCACCACCAGCGCCACGAACAGAAAGCCGTGATGCCGCTTCTCCACATTGCGGAAGTGGGGGAAAAAGCGGTTGATGATGCCCGTGGTGCCCAGCAACAGGAGCGGAACCAGCAGCATGGCCGTGCCCTGCAAAAAGCGGATGAGCCCCAGCTCGCGCTCGTGCAGAAAGTAGGTGTAAACGAACAGGGTGTTCACAAAACCCAACAGCACCGCGCCGTAGCGCACGATGCTCTCCTTGAAGCCCTGGCGTTGTATGACCCCCATCCGGCTCGGTTCTGGCTTTGGCGGAAAAAGGGCAAATTTGCGGGAAAATTTCGAGGAGCCGGGATTCCGGCTCCCCCCACGACCCACACCGCCCACCCCAATCGCCCGGAAAGAAGGAGCAAGCATACATGAAGCTGTCCATCATCATCCGCTGCCTGAACGAAGAGCAACACATCGGCCGCCTGCTCAGCGGCATCCTGCAGCAAACATTCCAGGACTTCGAAATCATCGTGGTGGACAGCGGCTCCACCGACGCCACCCTCCAAATCGCCAGCCGCTTCCCCACCAAAATCATCCACATCCGCCCCGAGGATTTTTCCTTCGGCTACGCGCTGAACAAAGGCTGTGAGGCGGCCCGGGGGGAGTTCCTGCTCTTCGCCAGCGCCCACGTGTACCCCCTCTACAAGGACTGGCTGGAGCTGATGCTGGAGCCCTTCGAGGATGAAGGGGTAGGCTTGGTCTATGGCAAGCAGCGCGGCGACGAGCGCAACAAGTACAGCGAGCACCGCATCTTCGAGCGCTGGTTCCCCGAAACCTCCACCCGCAACCAGCCCCACCCCTTTTGCAACAACGCCAACTGTGCCATCCGGCGCAGCCTTTGGGAAGAGCAACCCTACGACGAAACCCTCACCGGCCTGGAAGACCTCGACTGGGCGAAGAAAATCCAGGAAAAGGGCTGGCGCATCGCCTACCAGGCCGAAGCCACCGTCATCCACGTCCATGAGGAAAGCTGGCGCAGTGTCTTCAACCGCTATCGGCGCGAGGCCATCGCCTACCGCCTCATCATGAAGCACGAGACCTTCAACTTCCTCACCTTCCTCCAACTGCTCAGCCGAAACATCTTCGAGGACAGCCGCCGGGCCCTGCACGAGGGGGTTTTCCTGCGCAAGTTTCCCGAAATCATGATGTTCCGCCTCATGCAATTCTGGGGTACCTACCGGGGCTACAAGGAAAGCTACCTGCTCGACAACGAGGTGCGCGAGCGTTTCTACTACCCGAAGGGGTACGTCGCCCCGCAAGCCCCGCGGGACGACCGCCACCGCCGCATCGACTATTCTTCCGAGGCGCTGCCTCCGGTGCACCGGGAGCGGGCGGGGGAGTGAGCTTTGAGGGGGCACCCCAACCTACGCCCGGAATCTCTACCTTTGGCGCCGAACCTGAAAATCGAGGGCTTATGGCTTCCGAACTGAAGAACCTCTCCACCTACGATGAAAAGAACCTGCCCGATGCCTCTCCGATGAGCTTCGGCATCGCGGTCAGCGACTGGAACGCGGAAGTGACCCACGCCCTGTTTGCCGGCTGCCGGGAGACCCTGCTGAAGCACGGGGCCGCCCCATCCAACCTGCACGTGGTGCAGGTGCCGGGGGCTTTCGAGTTGCCGGCGGCGGCGCGCATGCTGCTGCAAACCAAGAAACTGGACGCCGTCATCTGCCTCGGTTGCGTCATCAAAGGCGAAACGCGCCACAACGAATACATCAACCAGGCCGTAGCCACCGGGCTGGTGCAGCTCAGTCTCATGACGGGCAAGCCCTGCGTCTTCGGAGTGCTCACGCCCGACAACCTGCAGCAAGGGCTGGACCGCGCCGGCGGCAAGCACGGCAACAAGGGCGTGGAGGCCGCCGTCACCGCCATCCGCATGGCGGCCCTGCAACGCGAACTCAAGGTACCCACCCACAAAATCGGCTTCTGACCATGCAGCTACACTTCGTCGAAACGGGCTTCTTCAAGCTCGACGGGGGAGCCATGTTCGGCATCGTCCCCAAACGCCTCTGGAACCGCCTCAACCCCGCCGACGCCAACAACCTCTGCACCTGGAGCATGCGCTGCCTGCTCATCCAAAACGGCGAGCGCACCATCCTGGTGGACACCGGCCTGGGCGACAAACAGGACGAAAAGTTCCGCTCCTTCTTCGAACCCCACGGCGAAGCCACCTTGCTCGGCTCCCTGGCCGCCCTCGGTGTCGCCCCCGAAGCCGTCACCGATGTCTTCCTCACCCACCTGCACTTCGACCACTGCGGCGGCGCCGTGAGCAAACGCCCCGACGGAAGCCTGGTGCCCACCTTCCCGCAAGCCACCTACTGGACCAACGAAGTGCACTGGCGCTGGGCCCTCGAACCCAACGAACGCGAGCGCGCCTCCTTCCTGAAGGAAAATTTCGTCCCCCTCGAAAAGGCGGGCCGCCTGCGCTTCCTCGACGTCCAGCGCGACCCCTGCGAGTGGCTCCCGGGCATCCGCGTCCAATTCGCCTACGGGCACACCGAAGCCATGATGCTCCTCCACCTCGACGTCGAGGGGCAACCCTGGGCCTATTGCGCCGACCTGCTGCCCTCCTCCTTCCACCTGGGCCTGCCCTACATCATGGCCTACGACGTGCGCCCCCTCGTCACCCTGGAAGAAAAAACCGCCTTCCTCGAACAAGCCCACCGCGAAGGCTGGAACCTCATCTTCGAACACGACCCCCGCACCTCCCACGGCCGAGTGACCCGCAACGAACGGGGGAAGTATGTGCTGAGCACCGGGCAGGGGGAGTAATTTCGTGACGGCGTGGTATTCGTTGTCCGTGGCTCGTGGCTGGTGGCTGGTGGCTGGTGGCTGGTGGCTCGTTGGGTGGGAGTGTGATAGAGTGGAGAGTTTAGAGTGGAAAGTTTAGAGTTGGGTGGGGGTGCGGGTTTGGGGGCGGCCGTCAGAATCAGGATGCCCAGGATGAATAGGACTAGCAGGATGGGCGTGGAGTTGGAGTATGGGAGGGTCGGAAACGCCGATTCCGTAGGTTCGGACACAACGTTTCGCTTAGGGTTTGGGGCTCGGTGGGCGGGGCATCCTGGATATCCTGTTCCTCCAGAAAATCCTGATTCTGACACCCCCCCCAAACCTCAAACCCCACACCCTCCCTTCGATTTTACGGTTTTACAGTTTTACG
>CAZBYX010000334.1:0-4478 GCA_964496055.1 uncultured Saprospiraceae bacterium | reverse complement strand
GAGCGGCGAAGATACGGGGATTACGGCTGGAGCCCCGAAAAAGTTCCGGGATGTTAAATTTGTCGAGTTGGGAAAAACCGACAACCCACCCCTCATGAATCGGATTCGCTTCGCCTTCTGGAACCTCCAAAACTTCTTCGACACCGACGACGACCCCATCTCCCAGGACTTCGAGTTCACGCGCGCCCGCGGCTGGACACCCGCCCTCTACGAAGCCAAAAAGCGCAACCTGGCCGCCGTGCTCGATGCCCTCTTCGAAGGGGAAACCCTGGACCTGCTCGCCGTTTGCGAAATCGAGAAAGACGCCATGCTCCAGGAGCTGGTGGATGCCTCGCGCCACCGCCACCTCCGCGTGGTGATGGACCCCTCGGGCACCAGCGACCTGCGCGGCATCGACACCGCCGTGGCCTTCAACCCCCAGCAGCTCGAGGTCGTCGGCGAGCCGGTTTCCCATCTCTTGCACCTGCGCTACCGCACGCGCGACATCCTGGAAGTGCGCTTCCGGGTGCGCGCCACGGGAGAGCTCTTCGTGCTGCTGGTGAACCACTGGCCCAGCCGTTCGGCCGGAAAGTGGGAAACCGAAGCCCTGCGCATCGCCGTGGCGGAAAACCTCAGCCACCTGCTCGACCGCCATTTGAAAGTCTCCTCCGAGGAATACCTGGAGCTGCGAAGCCGCCAGGACCTCGAAGCCGTCCGCCGAAAGTGGGACACCAAAATCCTCCTGCTCGGCGACTTCAACGACGAACCCTTCGACCGCAGCCTCCTGCACCATCTCAAAGCCACCGGCGACCTGGACCGCGTCGTCGGCGAAACGAACGACATCGACAAATTCGAACGCGAACCGGCCCGCTATCGCGAGCAGGACTTCTTCCTCTTCAACGCTTCCTGGAGACTGCTGGCCGAAGAACCCGGCGGCTCCTATTTCCTCGACCGGACCTATTCGGGCAAACTCGCCCGGCGCTATCAGCTCCTCGATCAGGTCATCGCCAGCCGGGGGCTGCTCCTCGACCAGGGCTTGCACCTCGATCGCGAGCGGGTGCGTGTCTTCCGTCAAAGGGGCCTGAACGCCACCCGCTCCTGGCGCCCCAAACCCTTCGACCGCCAAACCCAAACCGGCAGCTCCGACCATTTCCCGGTGCTGGGGGAGCTGGTGACGGGTTCGGCGGTTTGAGGGGGCGTTACGAGGGGGGTGAGGAGGGAGGCCGTTCGCCCACCTGGAAACCTCTTTTCGCCCGAAATTTTTCCGGTTCAGCCATTTGCCTGCCCCATCGGCCCCTCCCCCCTTCGGGGGATTCTTAACTTAGCCTACCTTGCCACATTTCTCGGATTCAAAGACTTACCGATGGGTATCCAGAAGGTTATCATGCGTTTGTTTTCCACCTCGGCTGCAGGGTTGTACATGCTCTTGTTCGCAGCGGCCATCGGGGTGGCTACTTTCATCGAGAACGACTTCGGCACGAGCGCGGCGCAGAAGGTGGTGTTCCGGGCCTGGTGGTTCGAGCTGCTGCTCGTGTTGTTCGCCATCAGCCTGCTGGTCAATGTGTATCGCTATCGGATGTTTCAGCGTCGGAAGTGGGCGCTGCTCACCTTCCACCTGGCCATGGTCATCATCCTCATCGGGGCAGGGGTGACGCGCTACTTCGGCTACGAAGGCATGATGCACATCCGGGAGGGCAGTGCCTCCAATCACTTTCTCTCCCGGGAAACCTATCTCCTGTTCGAGGTGCAAAAGGACGGCAAGAAATACCAGTTTCACGAGCCCGTGCTTTTCGCTTCCCTGGGCGACAACCATTGGGAGGAAAGCTATTTGCTGGGCGGCCAAGCCCTGGAGGTGGAGGTCCTGGAGTTCATTCCCAACCCGAAGGAAGTGCTCCGCGACGACGAAAACGGCGTACCCGTGTTGAAAATCGTCATGGGGGGCGCCAACGGCCGGGAGGAATACTACCTCAAGGAGGGCGACCGCCGGCGCATTCGGGGCACGCTGTTCAACTTCAGCAACCTGGATGTTCCGCAGGCGGTGAACATCCGCCGGGAGGGCGAGCAATTGTTCGTCAAATTGCCCGAGCCCTACACCCTGACCGTCATGGCCACCCAGCAGCGCGAAAACTTGCCCGCAGGGGTCTTTCACCCCCTGAAACTGCGGAGCCTCTACGCCGGGCGCAACAGCAGCTTCGTCTTCGGGCTGTACACCCCCCGGGGCCGGGTGGAAATCGCCAGCGCCTCCCCCAAGATGGAGAGCTCCAGTCTGGGGGGCTTGCGCATGCGCCTGGCTTCCGGCGGTGAGGAAGAGCAGGTGTTGGTGGTGGGCCAAGCCGGCGTGGAGGGGCGCCAGCGCCTCGTTCAGGTGGGGGGCATGACGGTGGGGGTGGCGTATGGCTCCCGGCGCGTGCAATTGCCCTTCTCCATCGCCCTGCACGATTTCATCATGGAGCGCTACCCGGGTACGGACAACGCCTCCTCCTACGCCAGTGAAGTGACCCTGCACGATCCCCGGGAAAACGTCCACTTCGACTTTCGCATCTACATGAACAACATCCTCACCTACGGCGGTTACCGCTTCTTCCAGTCCTCCTTCGACCAGGACGAGCTCGGCACCTACCTCAGCGTCAATTACGATGCTCCCGGCACCCTGATTTCCTACCTCGGCTATGCCCTGCTGACCCTGGGCATGTTGCTGATGTTCTTCTCCCGGAACAGCCGCTTCCAGTTCCTGGCGCGGCAGATCCAGCAAATTCGCAAGGCGCGCCGGGCGGCGGCTGCCGCTGTGGCTACCTTGTTGCTCGCCATAGGCGGGCTGAAGGCCGCCCCGCCCTACGAACCCTCCTTCCACGTGGTGGACGCCGACCATGCCCGCCGATTCGGCACCCTCGTCATGCAAGACTTCCGCGGGCGCTTCAAACCCATGAACACCTACGCCAGTGAAATCCTGCGCAAGCTCAGCCGCAAAACCTCGCTCTTCGGCCTGACCCCCGAACAAGTCGTCCTCGACATGGCGGCCAACCCCAAAGACTGGTACCACATCCCCCTCATCAAGCTCGGGCGCCACGAGGAAATCAAAAAACTGCTCGGGGTGGAAGGACCACTGGTCAAGTACAGCGACTTCTTCGAACCCAACGGCCAATACAAACTGCGCGAAGCGGTGCGCGCCGCCTACCGCAAACCCAAATCCGACCGCGGCACCTATGACAAGGAGCTGATGAAGCTGGACGAGCGAGTCAACATCTGCAACATGGTCTTCTCGGGCAGCTTCCTCAGAGTCTTCCCCGACCCCAACGACGAAAACCACACCTGGCGCGCCCCCGGAAACCCCCACCACCACGCCCGCCCCGTCGAGAATGATTTCGTGGAGGATTTCTACACGGCCTACATCAGCGCCATCCAGGAAGCGGAGCATTCCGGGGACTGGAGCGTACCCAACCAATTGTTAGAGGAGCTCGAAGCCTTCCAACGGCGGGTGGCGGGCGAGGTTCTCCCTTCCGAGGGCAAGGTGAAGGCGGAAATCCTGCTCAACCGCCTCGACCCCTTCTCCCGTTTGATGAAAATCTATGGCCTGCTGTCGCTTGTCTTCTTGGGGATGCTGTTCCTTTCGGTCTTCAAGCCGAAGCTGAACCTCCAATGGCCGCACCGCATCGCCCTGGGGGTCTTCGTTGCCGCCTTTGCCTTTCACCTCTTCGGGTTGGGGCTGCGCTGGTACGTTTCGGGGCGGGCGCCCTGGAGCAACGGCTACGAGTCCATGATTTACATCGGCTTCACGACGGTGCTGGCGGGCCTGCTCTTTGCCCGCAAGTCGGCGGGTGCCATGGCGGCGACCAACCTGCTGGCGGCCACCATCCTCATGGTGGCGGGGCTGAGCTGGCTGGACCCCGAAATCACCCCGCTGGTGCCCGTTCTGAAGTCGTACTGGCTGACCATCCACGTCTCCCTGGAAGCGGGCAGCTACGGCTTTCTCATGTTGGGGGCGCTCATCGGGGCTCTGAATCTGACGCTGATGATTTTCGCCAATGCGCGCAATTCGAAGCGCCTGTTCAACCTCATCAAGGAAATGTCCTACCTCAGTGAAATGAGCCTGATTGCCGGCCTGGTGATGATCAGCATCGGCACTTATCTGGGTGGGGTGTGGGCCAACGAGTCCTGGGGACGGTACTGGGGCTGGGACCCCAAAGAAACCTGGGCCCTGGTCACCATCCTGGTCTATGCCTTCATCCTCCACATGCGCTTCATTCCGGGCTTCCGGGGGCTCTACGCCTACAACGTGGCCACCCTGTTCGGCTGGGCCAGCGTCATCATGACCTACTTCGGCGTGAATTACTACCTCTCGGGTCTGCACAGCTACGCCGCCGGCGACCCCATGCCCATCCCGCCCCCCATCTTCTACGCCGTGGTGACCCTCACCGCCATCAGTCTGCTGGCTTTCTGGAAATACCGTACCCTGCGGAGAAAAGGATTGGTGAGTGGGTTGTGAGATCGTAAAATCGTTG
>CAZBYX010000333.1:0-4479 GCA_964496055.1 uncultured Saprospiraceae bacterium | reverse complement strand
ACCGTACTCGCGAACTCTGTTCGCGAGCGGCTTTCGAACGGATTTCGAAAGTACTTTCCTACCCGACTTCCGGCAAGCCTGCCGACGACCGCCCCCGCTCCGACACCCTATCTTTGCCCATCAAACCACTGCTCATGAAATTTTTCGTGCGCTTCGCGCTGATGTGCCTGCCTCTCACCGCTCTTTCCCAGGGCGCCATCGACGGCTTCATGAAAGGCAAAAAGCAAGCGGACATTGCCCTGACCTACTCCTACGAGTCTTACGAGCGCTATTATTTCGGCCGCGACTTGCGCTACCAACCCACCACCACCCAAACCCTCAACCTCTACGCCGCTTACGGCCTGCACGATGCCCTCAACCTCGTCGTCGTGGTGCCCTACATGTGGACCAACCCCGAGACGCGCTCCCTGCAAGACGCCATCGTCGCCCTCAAATACCGGGGCGACCTGGACCGCTACGAACACGGCGAGCTGGCGAAAATCACCTCCTTCGGACTCAGCTTCCCCCTCGGCGACTACGACCCCGAAGCCGCCCAGCCCATCGGTCAAAAAGCCACCATCTTCACGCTGCGACACCTGTGGCAGTACAAGCACCACGGGGGCTTCTTCGCCCACCTGCAGAGCGGCTTCGACTTCAAGGTCATCCCCGAATCGCAACTGGCCATACCGGTCATCTTGCGTACGGGCTACGGCCACAGCAAGTTCTATTTCGATCTCTGGCTGGAGGGTTTTCACACCCCCAGCGCCGGCGTGGACGCCCGCGTGAACGCAGGGGAAGGGAGCAGCTATCTGCGCTTCGGCGGCACCTTTTACTACCCCCTCACGCCCTGGCTCGGCTCCTTCGTCGGGGGGGCACACTTCATCACCGGCCGTAATATCGGCAAGGCCAGCCGGGTCAATGTGGGCACCGTCCTGCGTCTGGGGCAATGATCCCTCCCCCACCCGACCATGCGGATTCCTCTCCTTCAGGGATTCTCAACTGATTTACAATTGGTGAACAATGGGCAAGACATTGAAACAAATAGAAATAGGTGGAGACAAAGAAATAGTGTCGGCGTGACTTCGAGTCACGCCGACACTTGGCGGGAATTCAAACCCTTGCCCTCCGCGGGAAACTTCCCCTCTCATCGGGCTTGCACTTCCAGGGCGAGGTTTTGGGTCTGGCAGGGGCATTCGAGGGGTTTGTTCTTTTTGTAGCGGTGCACCAAAAAGTACTCGATCGGGTCAATGGAAGAAGTGCCGCAATCGCCTCCAGGGCAGTTCAAGACGGAGCCGCCCGATTTGTCCCATTGGGAGGTCAGGCGGCGTAGGTATTTCGCACGTTCCTTGTCCAGCTTGGAATTCCCGCTTGGAAGGACGTTTACCACAACCTGCTCATCGGCAATGAAAACCAGCCATCCCAGGTTGCGCAGGACCTGCAAAGCGGAGTCCGGAAGAATGGCAGCGTTTTCAACGAACTCAAGCACCGGGCAGACTTCGGAAAGGTACTCTTCTGGAGACTTGCCCCAGGGGACGCCCCTAACGTAGGGATCGCCCGCGTAGGGTTGCCCCGCGTAGCGGACGTAATAGGGCGAGATGACCAGGCTTGCCGCCTCTTGCAAAGTGATGAGCGAATCGCACTCCACCTCCTCGATGTCACTGATGGAATCGACGAAAAGGGCGCCGTTGTAATACCCCACCCGCTTGGACGACCAGAAGGCGCTGAGCTGAAGCGCTTTCACTTGCTGAACGGGCTGAAAGACGAAGGTATACTCCTGCCAGGCGGTATCCTGAACGACGGGTGAAAGCGCCAGAAGCACCTCTGAGGAACACAATTCCTGACCGCCCGAAATCGACAACGCTAATGGCGTATTGTAATTCGCCAGCTCGGAAGTGGCCCGCGAGTAATTGAGGAAGAGCGAAGGCCGGCTTAGCCGCACCGAAAAACGATAACAATGACCGGGTTCGAGGGGCTCGGGCAGCACCTGACCCACCGATTCAAAGGTGCCGTTGTCGCGTGCCACCATGGCCAGGCAGGTTTCGCCATGGAAAGGTCGAACCATCACCCCGAACGCATTTTCAGAGGCAAGGGTGCTGGCGGGCGTCTCCGAGGCGAATCCGCAGTCCGTCCACCCCGGCGGGGGGTTCTGCACATCAGACGGCCCCTCGAAGGAATGGTTCTCGAGGGGGATGACTCTCTGGGCTTCGACCCAGACGAAGAAGCAGGAAAACAGAAGGGTAAGAATTGAACGAAACATTTGGACAGGGTTTGTGCCAAAAAAGTGAGTCCCAGCCGGCACTACCAAGGGCGTCGAACATGAACCCCACAAGGGAGTTTTCCAAAGTTAGCTTTTTATAGAAAAAAAGGTTTCGCCATACGGCCAAGAAGGAGGGTGTAAAATGGGTGCACAATGGGTTTACAATGGGTGCGCGATGGGCAAGACATTGAAACAAATGGAAATAGGTTGAGACAAATGGAAATAAAAGGTCTCACGGTCTCATGGTGTCACGGTCTCACGGGTGCGCGATGGGAAAGACATTGAAACAAATGGAAATAAGGATTGGGGGGTCGGGTGTGGGAGGGGGGAGGGGGTTGAAACACGTGGAAATATATGGAGACAGGTTGAATAAATTGTCTCCAAACCCGCATCCCCCCACCCACTGCGGTCAACTGCGAAAAAAGCTGCGGAGCACTGCGGTTCAACCCCCCAAACCCACACCCAAACCCAACGAACAACGATCAACGATCAACGAACAACGAACAACGAACAACGACCTCCCCCCGTCACGATGGTCACGTTCGTCACGCGTCACGCCCGTCACGTGTCACGTGTTACGTGTTACGCGTTACGCGTTTCGATTTCACGATTTTACAATTTTACGATTTTACAAAGGGGCACCCCCCTCCATTTTCATTTATCCATCCGCACGATTTTGGGTTGGAAGATGCCCACGATTTCGACGAGGTCTTGTTGGGCATTCATCACGTCGTGGATGTCTTTGTAGGCGATGGGGGCTTCGTCCAGACCGCCGCCGATGAGTTCGACGCCGTGTTCGGCGAGGATTTTCTGGAGCTTGTGGCGGGTGATGGAGTTCTTGGCCTTGGCCCGGGACATGACGCGACCGGCGCCGTGGGCGGCGGATTGCAGGCTCCGGGAATTGCCGCGCCCCCGGACGATGAAGCCCGGCAGGGTCATGGAGCCGGGGATGACGCCCAGCACGCCCTTGCCGGCAGGGGTGGCGCCCTTGCGATGGACGATGACCTCGCGGCCGTCTTCGAGGCGTTCTTTCCAGGCGAAGTTGTGGTGGTTCTCCACCCGGGCGATGGGCTGCTCGCCCAGGGCCTTGCTGATGCGGAAGTGGATGTGTCGGTGGTTGGCGCTGGCGTAGTCGCCGGCGAGGTTCATGGCTTTCCAGTATTCCTGCCCCTCCTCGGAGTCGAGGTCCAGCCAGGCGAGGTGGCGGGCGAATTTGGGCAGCTTGCACTTTTCCATCGCCACCTGGGTGTAGTGCTTGGCGATGCTGGCGCCGAAGTTGCGCGAGCCGGAATGCGAAAGGAGGGCTACGTAATCGCCGGGGGGCAGGCCGAGCTCGTTTTCGGGGTCGCGGATTTTGACGATGCCGAACTCGACGAAGTGATTGCCCGAGCCGGAGGTGCCGATTTGCTCGGCGGCTTTCCCCCTGAGCTTGCGCAGCAGCGGGATTTCGCGGAATTCGGGGCGCTCGAGCACCTCGTCGTCCAGGGGGCGCTCGAAGGCATCGCGCCCGAAGCGGGTGTTTTCGACGAGCAAGTCTTTGAGGCGTTCGCGCTTGCGTTCGAGGAATTCGGGTTTCAGGTCGTAGATGCTCAGCGCCATGCGGCAGCCGATGTCCACCCCCACGCCGAAGGGGATGACGGCGTTGTCGGTGGCGAGCACCCCGCCGATGGGCAGGCCATAGCCCTGGTGCGCGTCGGGCATGAGGGCCCCGCGAACGGCGACCGGCAACTTCATGGCGGTGTGCATCTGCTGCAGGGCGCCGGCCTCGATGCCTTCGGCCCCGTAGATGGGGAAGTCCAGGGGCCGTTCGCGCAATTCGGGGGGCGGGGCAGCGCTCGAGCGGGCGGGGCGTTCGTCGGCGAAAGCCTCCGCCAAGGGGGCGAACACCTCGTCCTCGAGGTAGTTCTGCGGCTGTTGCAGCACCTGCTTCACCAACCCCAGCACCTCCTCCTTCGACGAGCGCTTGAAGTGGCGCTTCAGCAGATTCAGGGTTTGCGACACCAGGGCATCGTCCTCGATGCCGAGGGCGCGAAGGTCTTTGCTGCGCAATTTGAGTTTGCCCATGATGGGAGAATCTTGAAAAGGTTCACATTCCAACGCATGGAATATACAAAGAGCCGGGCGATGTGGTTCCCCGGGAACTCCCTTTCCCACCCTACCCCACACGGGTGGGAGTCGAGGGGGCGGGCGGGCAGGGTTCCGGGGGAAGAGGTTTGGGGAGAATTCGTACATTTCGAGGAAGA